>DATDGW010000088.1:0-12174 GCA_036521895.1 Candidatus Sulfotelmatobacter sp.
CAGGAGCATCACGACCAAAGTCCCAAATACGCGCCGCATGCATTGGATGTGGCGTGAAAACATGGTTCCCCCAGACGACTCAGAGTTAACCTGCTTAGTAAGAACCCTTTAGGCACAGATTAGTTGCTGGAAATCGAGAAAACCAGTTACCGAAGGTCAGAGAACTTAGCACTGAATGGGAGCGAAGATACAGCGAAATGAGCGGGCAACTTGGGACCTATGTTATTCAGCCGACATCAGCAAGCGTGCTCTCGCCCACTGAGCGCTTTCACTAACGCTCTGGTCGTCGTCAGTCGCTAGTCGGTCAAGCAACGGGAGGAGTTCCTTATTTCCGCTATTGCCCATGGCAATCGCCGCGTTGCGGCGGAGGCCGGAGCGCTTGGTGCGGCGGATGGGCGATCCGCGGAATGCTTCGCGAAATTCTTCGGCCGACATTTCAGCGAGCCAGGCGAGCGCGGGATTCACTAGGCCGGGGCGGGGTTCGAACTCGGGCACGCTCGATGCCGGGGCTTTGCGGTTCCACGGGCAGACATCCTGGCAAATGTCGCAGCCGAAGACGTGGTGGCCCATGCCCGCGCGAAGGTCTTCTGGGATCGATCCGCGTTTTTCGATCGTGAGATAGGAGATGCACTTGTTGGAATCGAGCTGGTACGGGGCGAGAATCGCGTTGGTCGGGCAGGCCTCGATGCAGCGCGTGCAGGAGCCGCAGCGGTCCGGCGCAGGAACGTCGGGCGCGAGTTCGAGGGACGTGAGGATCACGGCAAGAAAAAGCCATGAGCCCTTTTTCTGATTGATCATGCAGGTGTTCTTGCCGATCCAGCCCACGCCGGCATACTTCGCGAAGACGCGCTCGACAACCGGACCGGTGTCTACGTAACTGCGGGTGATCAACGGCGCATGCAGATCGGCGGACACGGCCTGCTGCAGAGCTGTTTCCACCTGTTTCAGCCGGCGCAGGACCGCATCGTGATAATCCTCGCGGCTCCATGCATAGCGGGAAATCCACCCGCAGCCGGGGTCGTCGACCTGCGTCGAGTACGGGTTCTCCGTGTTGTAGTTGATGGCACAAACCACAACGCTTCGCGCCCAGGGCGCGACGGTGGCGAGCGATGCGCGCTTAAACGCGCCGTGATCATCGCGTGCTTCAAGATATTTCATTTCGCCGGCATGGCCAGCGGCGATCCATTCGGGAAAGTGTTGGAGATCGGGAGCATCGGCAGCGGGCGCGATGCCCGCGAGGTCGAAACCGGCCTCTTCGGCGGCACGCTTGATGAGCGCCGTGGTTTCGTGAATGTGAATTGCCATGCGGTTGAACCTTCTGCCTAGGACAATTCTAAACTCTCATAGAAAAAGGCGGAGGGGCACACGCCACTGCACTGCACCCAGTTCAATCGCAAGCGGAAATTTGATGGGAGATTTGCCGCAGAACTACTTGTGCCCGCCAGACTTGCCGGCTGCTGCTTTCGCCTCGTCGGTGACCCGCTTCAAATGACCCTTATAGTCGGAGAGATTCGGATCAGCCGCTTTTGTGCCTACTTCAATTGCTCTCCGAAAATTCTGCGTTGCCAGTTCCAGCTTACCGGCATTCTCATAGCCCTCCCCGAGGCTGTCGTAAACATTGGCTGAGCCAGGATAGAGTTCGACATTCCGGCGGAAGATGGCAATGGCCTCGTCAAACTTCTTACTACCCATCAGTGCGTAGCCGAAATTGTTGAGGAGGCCTTCGGGCAGCGGGACCTGGTAGCCGTAACGATCGGAGAGCTCTTTGTAGTGCTTCTCCAACCCTTCCATGCCGCCGACCGGCAATCCAGTGCTGGATCACGCTGGAACTGCCAGTCGGAAAAAATTGTGCGCAGACCCGCATAGTGGGCGCGCAGCACCGTGGAGCCGTGGTCTTCGTCGGGATAGCGAGCGGAATCCCAATGAAAGCCCTGGGGGGCCTTGGTGGTCAGCATCTTCTGTAACTGCTCGAAGCCATCGCCCATGGGGTTGGGTCTGTCACCTTCGTTGGCCAAGGAAAAGAAGAGTGTCTTGTTGAGCTCGGCATGCGCGGCAAAGAAATCCTGCGCCTCGCGCACGGTGCGCAGGTCATCCCACTGCAAGCTTGGGCTGACGGCAATATGGGCCTGGAACATTTCAGGAGGGGTGATGAGAATGTGAATGGCCATCAACCCTCCGAGGGAGTGGCCAGAGAAGATCCGGTAGTTCGCGGTGCGGTAGCGCTTCTCGATCTCAGGCACCAGTTCGTTCTCGATGAAATCGAGAAAGTGATCGCCGCCGCCGCTAGTGGGATTGGCGTTGCTCGTGCCGTCGGGAAGTTTCTGGTCCCAGTGGGTGGGAGTGAGGTCGCGGGTGCGGTCGGTGTTGGCGATGCCGACCACGATGAGCGGCGGCATCCGACCATTCTGGACCAGGAAATCGATGGTGCTGCCAATCTCATTGATGTGAGCCGGACCGTCGGTCAGGTAGAGTACGGGAAATCGCTCTTCACTCTGATCGTAGCTGCGCGGAGTGCGAATCCAGATGACCCGATCCTCGTTCAGAACGTTCGAGTGCAATGGCAGCTTTTGCGGTATGGCAGGAACAATGTCCTGTGCGCAGGCGACGATCGAGAGTAAGCCAACCGCCAAGACCAGGACTATCCGGCGGCGAAGAGGAAGGGCCATGAGGCCTTCGTGTCTGTAGCTAAAGACGGATAAGTCCGATCACGGTGAGCGCGAGTCATGCGGAAATCTCAGTTTGTCTACCAACAACCCTACACGCCGAGTTTCTTCACTTCCTCGTTGTAGTACTTGCGGTAGAGGATGTCCCACTCTTGGGAGCCTTCCAGGATGGTGCGTTTCTGGCTCTCGATCTTCTGGCGGGCGGCGGCGTCGATTCGTGCTTCCTGCAGGAGCAGTTCTTCAAGAATCTTGCGGGTTTCCTGGCGAATGGTGTTGGGATCTTCGATGAACTCGACTTCGTCCATCTGCTTGAGCACGTCGGAAACGGCCCGGGCCAACACGTTGACCTTGTCGCGGCTGAGTCTCACAGCACCGCCTTGTACTTGCGCACCAGTTCGGTCTTCACCTTGCGGAACATCTCCTGGTAGTTGGCGCCGCTGTTGCGCATTTCGTCGGAGTAGGCTTCGAGGATGACGCGCACTTCGTCATTGATGCGGTCCTCGAGCGAGAGTTCATCGACCAAGGCGGCGTGCACCCGCTCGGTCACCGCAGGTAGCGCCGTGACCTCGATGAACTTGCCAGCAATCAGTTTCTTGGTGACTTCGCGGGCCAGATAGCCCACATATTCTTTGGAAAAAAGCATGTGTGGATTGGGTGTCCTGCGTCTAACCGTTTGTCAATATGAATCAAAAAGTGTAACACAGAGGAAGGCAGGGAAGCGCCCTGGGCCCCAATCGTACACCGCGGCAAATGCTGCATGCCGGGTCGGTGCGGTTCGCGAACTCTTGAACACAGACTGGGTGGAGGGATCTCCGCCCAAGCGTGACGTTGTTTCACCAGGCTGGCAAGCGCAGTCTCGATGATCGCCGCAACCAGAAAGATAAACACAAAGTACGTGGCAACGCGGCTGCAGAATGATGTTCCTGATCCGACATGGTTCCTCGCAGGTGTTTGGTATTGGAGGAGACTTCCCTCCCACAAAATCCACCGGCGGGGTTATACATGGTCGCAGGGTTGAGGCAAGCCCCTCAGAACCTGCATTGGCAGCCGTGCTAGGGGACTTGAGCCGGAGGCTGATCGCGCAGGATATACACGAATTGCCGGATCTCGTGCCGCTCGCGTCCTGCGTTCTGGGCTGATTCCTTGGCGAGGCGATCGTAGGTCTGGAGTTCCGCTTCCGCCTTGCCGGCGTCTCCCGCCCGCCGATAGGCTTGGCCCAGCCGATAATGCGCCTCTTCCATCTGCGGGTCCGCCTGGATGGCTTGTTGGTAGTCGGAAATCGCTCGCGCATGATTTCTCTGCTCGGAGTGAAGTATGCCCAGTTGGAGATAGGCAGCCGCGAACTTCGGATCTAGACGAATCGCATTCTCCAGGAGGGTTTTCACCTGCGCCGCGCCGGCGGCGTCTTGAGCCCCCTGGCGCAGCTTCCAAAGACCGACCGCATAGTAATAGTTCGCCTGGGCATTCTCTGGCTGTTGCGTGACGAAACGGTGCAGCTTTTCGACGCTTTGCTGTGAGGGCGCGGATTGCGCCGATTGCATCTTTCCGAGGAACAGATACGGAGTTGAATCGCCGGGATTCAGGTCGGACGCTTCGCAAATTCGCTGCACCGCCTCATCGTAGGATCCGCGGGCGAACCACGCCGCACCCAGGCCGATCAGCATTCGCACCGAACGAGGGAACAGACGGTTGCCTTCTGCGAAGACGTCCAACGCGGGCTCTGGAGCGTGATGCAGGAGCAGTTCGGAACCCCAGTCGAAGATGTAGGCCTCGCCGGGATTCAGTTCGGCGGCGCGCTGGTATTCGCGCACCGCCTCGAGCGAATTCCCGAGGTGCTCCTGCGAATCGGCGAGCAAGTGATGGAGTTCGGCTTTGTCGGAATGCACCAGCAGCGCATAGGCGCCGTCCGACGCACTCTCGTAATTGCCAGCGTTCTCATTGGCCACGCTGAGATCGTATGCGTTTTCGAAGTCGCCGGGTTTGAGCTCCCTGGCGTGCTCGAGGTACGGAATCGCTTCGCGTGCTTTGCCGCTCTCTGCCAGCATCCTGCCGAGACGATGATTCGCGTCAAAGTTGCCGGGATCGCGCTGCAGGCTCTCGCGCAGCGTCTTTTCGACTTCGGTGGCGGCTCCAGAACCGGCAGCAGGTCCGGTCGTGCTGAGGGAAGCCGTCTCTTTGGCGAGTGTTTCGCGGGTTCGCACGACTGTATCGGAACCGTGACCGCCGAAATTTGTCGTGTCTGTAACTCCAGAGACTGTGAATTGGGGTTGGTCAAAGAACTCTGGCTTGGGAGCAGAGGCGGGTTGCGCTGGGGCGTTATGTGCTGGCTGCAGCATGAGATCGATGTTCTTCCCTTCTTTTGGGCCGAAGAAAAGTGGCGCGATTTCAGCATCACCGTATCCAGCCAATTTGGCCCGCAGTGCATAGACTCCGCCCTGCACAACCGCAAAACTGTACGCTCCCGTCGCATCCGTATGAGTAGTTTGAGAGGACGATGCGTCTTGGGCGCGCAACTGAACGGTTACGTCAGCGAGCGGCTTTCCTTGGGCATCGCGAATCGCGCCGCGCAGCGATGTCGGCTCTTGACAGTGCAGTGGCAGCAGTGTCAAGAAGATGAACGCGACGAGCCAGCACCCAATAGCGCCAGCGGACGTGTGTAGCTGTGCAACTGCGCGGAGACGGCCCATGAAGACAAGCGCGACAAGCCGGTCGCGCCTAGTCGGGCATTCTATCTGCCTGCCCGGCACCTCGCAACATGAGTCGCTCTCGGGATGCATGCTGAGAAGGGGCTGGCTAAGCAACATCTACCCAAAATAGAATGCAATCCTTTGCGACTAGGCT
Organism: Candidatus Sulfotelmatobacter sp.; assembly: GCA_036521895.1. Taxonomy (GTDB): domain Bacteria; phylum Acidobacteriota; class Terriglobia; order Terriglobales; family Acidobacteriaceae; genus Sulfotelmatobacter. The sequence continues at coordinate 5,505 of DATDGW010000088.1, forward strand.
GCCTGACGCTTGCTCGATCGACCACTATGGAATCTATGAAGAGATCTTCGAGTATGACGCGGCGGGAATTTGTGTCGAATTCTGCCGCTGGCTTGGCGCTGAGCGGCATACCGTGGCAGCGGGGCCAAAGGCCCTCCTCTGCGCCGGCTGGTAACGGCAACTTACGGGCACGGCGAAAACGGTTTGGGTGGAGTCTTCCCTGATCCCAAACGGACGCCCCTTGCGCAACCGGCTGCGGAGTTCATTCGTCAGATCGTGCGCAAGTATCCTGGTGAGGTACACTGCTCACGATCGGGCGGCTGACCAAACCCGTTGCGGCTTTGAACTCGGATAACGAACTGGCTCACATGATGCGCGCTCTGGTGATGACGGGCGGATCGCTCTCGGGAGGGAACATCACTCCTGCAGCGGAGTTCAATGTTTACGTCGATCCGGAAGCGGCCCGCATCGTCTTTCAGTCAGGGATTCCGGTCACGATGGTCGGCCTTGACGTGACTCGAAAGACTTCGCTCACCGAGCAACACCTGCGCGTGCTCGAAGGCGCGCAGAATCCCGTCAGTCAGGCAGCGGCCATGATCGCGCGCGACGCCGTAACCCGCAACCGCGAGCGCGGATTCCTCGTTGGACCCAATATGCACGATTCGCTGTTGGGGCAGGATTCCTCGACCCATCGATTCTGCAGTTCCAGGATTCCTACGTTGAGGTCGAGACGATGGGCGAACTGACGGCCGGTGAGACTCTGGGCTACAGCCACGAATGCCGGCGATCTGCGGCGTCGGCCAGGAATGGAGAAAGACGCGGCCGCAATGAACATGCCGATTCGAGGGTCCGCGCCAACCCTCGCTGGCACGAAAACGTCGCCGGTTCTGCGAGACACGTTCGTACCCAATGCGAAGGTCGCGGTAGGCGTACACTCGGCGCGATTCTTCGATTTGCTGATTGGCCGTTTATCGGGAACGCAGGGGGCAAGATGAGATTGGTCCGGCTGTGGGTGGTAGGACTCGTAGTTGTGCTGGCTACTTTGGTTGCAGGCTGGAGTCAGCAATCCTCGGGCAAACGCAAGATCATCATCGATCAGGATGCGGCCGGGCCAGGTGGAACCGATCAGCAATCCATCCTGCTGCTGATTCAGTCTCCGGAGACCGAGGTTCTCGGCATCACTGTGGTGACGGGCGATGCCTGGCTCAAAGAAGAAGTCGCGCACACCTTGCGCATGCTGGAGATCATTGGGTGCACCGACATCCCCGTGGTGCCGGGCGCCGAGTATCCACTGGTGCGGCGGAAAGAGGAGACGGAGCTCTGGGAGCGACAATACGGCTCCATCCCGTGGGTGGGAGCGTGGACTCCGCGTCGTTATCATCCGGCCGATCAGCTGGGCGAAATAGCAGAGGGAAAACCCACCACCAAACCAGCCGACGAGGACGCGGCGCATTTTCTGGTGCGCATGGTTCACAAGTATCCGCACGAGATTACGATCTATGCCGGTGGGCCGATGACCAACCTCGCGCTCGCCCAGACCATCGATCCGGAATTCGCCGGGCTGGCTAAAGAGTTGGTCTTCATGGGCGGAAGTCTGAATCCGAAGACGGACGATCCCGAGTTTGTGAACACGCCCCGACACGAATTCAATCTCTGGTTTGATCCGGAAGCGGCACATACGGTGCTGATGGCGCCGTGGAAGAAGATTGTCTGCACCCCAGTGGATATATCTGTGAAGACGCGGCTCACACAAGCCTTGATCGACCGGGTGAAGGCGGGCGACACGCCGGCGGCTCATTATGTGGCCTCGTATTCGCGTCGCTATGGCAACTACAACTATTTATGGGACGAGCTCGCGGCGCTCGCTTGGCTCGATCCTAGTCTGATCACCGCCAAAGAAATGCGCTATCTGGATCTCGATCTCAACCACGGCGCGGGCTATGGAAACACCCTGAGCTGGACGGAGCAGGACAAGCCCGCCATCGTTGGCCCCGCGGTAGAAGTGCAGATCGACCTCGATACCGAGCGGTTCTACAAAATGTTCGTCGATTTGCTGATGGCGCCGACACCGAAGCCTTGACTCACGGTTGCAACTGCTCAAGAGCCTGCTTGGCCTGCGAATGATCGGGATGCTGCTTCAGCAGGTCGAGTAAAACGCTGCGAGCCTTGTCCCGCGCGCCTTCCAGAGCATAGACGTGCGCCAGATTCAGGTAGGCCTGATCGAAAGTGGGTGCCACCTGGATGCATTTGTCGAAACTCTCAACCGCCTGATCTCGACGCTGCGTGACGAGGTAGAGCACGCCCAGATTGTTCAGCGCCTCGGGATAAACGGGACGCGCCTGCAAAGCGCGTTGCAGATGCTCATAGGCTTTCGCCGTGTCACCGGTCTGCGCGAACACCATTCCGAGGCTGTAGTTCGCTTCTGCATCCTGAGGTGCGACTTCCAGCGCGCGCTCCAAAACGTTGCGGGCGTCGTCCCACCGTTTTTCCGCACGATACGCATTGCCCAGGTTGTCGAGCGACAGCAGATGACGCGGATTCAGCTTGAGGGCTTCCAGAAAATATGGGGCCGATTCCTTGACCTGCCCTTCGCGCGTAGCGATGACGCCCAGATTGTTCCAGGCGTCCGGCAGAGTGTCGGGATAGCTGGGTGCGAGTTTCACCACGCGTTCGAAAGTCTCGCGTGCAGCGGCATTCTTGTTTTGATTCAGGTAGACACTTCCAATACCGTATAAGGCTTCAGCGCTGGAGGGATCGTCGCGCAAAGCCTGCTGGAAAGAGGCTTCGGCCTGGTCGAGATAGCCGCGTTGAAAGAACAGAGCGCCGTAAGAGAGATAGTTGCGACCGAACTCGAGTGAGAAAGCCGTGCTCGGGAATGGCAGAGCCCGCGCTAGTCGCACCGTGTCAGTTTGGGGAATGTGTTGGAAGTCTTGTTCCACGTGCTCAGGAACCAGCGGACCCTGGTACACCTTCACGATATCGCCCTTGCCATCGATGAGGAAGGACGTCGGCAGGCTCAGATCGCGGTGCCGGTCGAACAACTGGCGATACAGAATGTTGTAGATCGCCGCAACATCCTCGGAGCCGCGCAGAATCGGAAAAGTAAGATTCTGAGTGACGGTGCGGAGTCCATCATCTGTCGGATCGTCCAGGTTCACCGTGATCAACTGCAGACCTTTCGCTGTCCATGCGGCGTAAGACTTCTCAAGCACTCTCAACTCTTTCTGCGAATCCGGCGATTTCGCCGTCCAGAAAACCAGAATCGTCGGCTTGCCCCGGGTCGCCGAGAGGCCGTGGACCTGTCCGGATAAATCTGAGAGTGAAAAAGCTGGAGCCTCGATGGGTGCCAGAAGCCAGGTTTCCACGTTGGCAGGAGTCTTCTCGGCCTCTCCTGCGGCCTTCATCGGAAGAGCAGAGCGCGCGGTTGAGGGACCCTGGAACGGTTCCATGCGCGAGGGTTCGTCGCCTTCCTGCACCCAGATTCTGTGATTGATGGGGAGATTGTGCAGTTCCTGTACGAGTCCACTGGGCCAGCGAATCGATCCTCGCACCGGGCCTTTCGTCTCTCCCAGCCCGAAGAAAACATCCTTACTGTGCTGGGAGAGAAAGCCCGATCCGGCCTGAAGCATCTTCGCCTGCCGCCCAGACGCAGTTTCAATCGTGATCGCAGCGCCGATTGCGTCACGGTTGCTCTTCGTGCCTTGCAACCGGAACGCGATGGATGGAGGCAAGTCCTGCATTACGTTTTTCAGGATCCTCAACTGCGGAGCGCTGCGATTCTTCAGCACTACTTCAAGTCGACCATCGTGATCGAGATCGGCGAGGGCGAATGATCTGCCATCCTCCACGAAGTCCAGACCCACCACGGCAGAAACGTCCGAGAACGTGCCATCCCGATTGTTGGCGTAGAAAACATTTCGCTCATAGCCGCTCCAGGTCCCGTCGGAGCGGATCAACTCGTTGATCGCATTCCACCCCTGGTCGTACTCGTGAGACGAGCCCGCTTGGTCGGGAGACACGGCCACGACTTGCCGCCAGAAGAAACTGTTCAGGTCCTGTCGTAAAGGACCGGAGACCATGCCGTTGGCGATGTAGAGATCGAGGAAGCCATCGTGGTCGAAATCGAACGCGTCACTCGACCACGCCCAGCGGCCCACTCCCACGCCTGCAGAAGCCGTCGTATCTTCGAACGCATTGCCTCGATTCCGGAGGAGAGAATTTCCCATCGTGTGCTTGTGATAGAGTGCCCGAATTGTTCTTGACGAATCTTTCTTGAAATTCTCTTGCATCGAGACGCGCTCACCTGCCGCGGTCCACATATTCCCCACGTAGAGATCCTCAGCGCCGTCGTGGTTGTAGTCGAGCCAGGAGACGCTCATCCCCGCGCCGATGTCTTCCGCTGCCATCTCAGGCGCAATATCGGTGAAGGTTCCGTTGCCGTTATTGCGGTAAAGATTCTTTCGGCCAAAATCATTCACGACGTAGAGATCGGGACAGCCATCGCGGTTGTAGTCGCCCCACCCGCAGCAAAAGCTGTAACGGGTGTTGTTTTGGTTCAGCCCTGATGCGGCGGTCACGTCGCAGAAAGTCCCGTCACCGTTATTGCGCATCATAAAATTCGGCGGCCCGTTCTCGGCGTCGTGATAAGGCGAAGGATATTTATATTGGCCGGTTCCCTGGTAGTAGGCATACAAGCAGAAATAAACATCGAGCCAGCCGTCGCGGTCGTGGTCTGCAACCGCCGCGCCGGTGAAGGTTCCCTGCGGGGGGTTCGCGAATTGGAACGCGTCAGGTTTTTGCCGGAACTTTCCGCCGCCTTCATTGAGAAACAGCAATGGACCGTTGGCGCGAACCACGATGACATCCTGGCGGCCTCGGTTGCTGAAGTCGGCGAAGAGCGCACAAGCGGTGTTCTCCAGGATTCCCAGCCCGGATGATTCCGTAATGTCTTCGAATGTCCCATCGCCGCGATTGCGATAGAGGCGGTTGGGTAGGCCCGCAGCCTGGCAGACGTAGAGATCGTCGAAACCGTCGCCGTCGATATCGGCGACCGAAACTCCGTTGTGTCCGTAGATGTCAATGCCGGAGGCGCCGTCGATAAGTGTGCGCCAGTAGTCCGTGCCATGAAGCAATTGAGCCGAGTAGGAAGAATTGCTGCCAATCGTGCCGATTGTGATATCGACATAGACAGGTGAAGTGGAACGCGCCTGTGTTTCCTCGAGCACGCGCCACCTGCGGAGACGAAACTCGCCGGAAGCGGACGGCTCCCATACCAAGCCCCAGTTGCCGATACGCTGCTCCCGGTGGAAACCCGTGCCGATGCCTACGATTTCGTAGCGAACGCGAGTCTGCACGCGGCTTGGAAGTTGAAATGCCGATGCCGCGCCCGCCGCGTCGATCCATGTGATCTGGAATTCCGCGGTCAAGATCCGGGAGAAAGTGCGCAGGGAGGATTGCCATTCCTGAAGAAAACCATCGCGGCTGACGGTCTCCTGCTGGGCGAACCTGTTCCGGCTCACTTGCAGCTCCGAACTGGAACGTACGACTCGTGACTCCGCAGGGTGAGGCGAGGGACCAGAGAAGTCCGCCGCGAGGACTTTCGCGATCTCCTGGGTCTCCAGCGGAGACCGCAATAAGCTGGCGCGCCACGCCGCGAGAATTGCTGCGATCTGGTCGGCATACTTTTCGACGATGAAGTCGTCAAGCCCCACCTGCACTTTCAAAAGGGTCGCGGCGAGCGGTCGCTCGGTTCGATAGTGCGAATTCAGGTGAAATTCGGCGCCGGAGTCCTGCTCCCCGCCGCGCCCTGGTAATCGGGCCGGGGCGAATCGTATTCCCCACAAACTCGCGGGAATCAAAGTGGCTCCGACACCCTGGCAAAAGCGGACTAAAAACTCGCGCCGGCGAAGATCGACGGATGATCGCGGCTTCCCTGAACTGTTCAGAGTGATGTCCCTCAAAGACTCACGTGTGCAACCGAAGCTAACATTCACGTTTGGGCCGGTCAAGGCGAAGGGGGCTGACCGAGCTATGGTAGGCTAACGGCGATCTCTGGTATTCCGAAATCCGATTGGAGATTTCATTCTGAGTGTTCCTCGCATCGCGGTGGTGGGCAGTTACGCCACCGGCCTCACCATGAGGGTGGAGCGACTCCCGGGCTCGGGTGAGACCTTGCTGGGCACCGGGTATCGCGTCGACTTTGGCGGCAAGGGCTCGAATCAGGCAGTGGGCTGCGCGCGGCTCGGCGCTCGCGTAGCTTTTGTCGCCAAGATCGGCAAAGACAGCTTCGGGGACATGGCGCTGGGTTTGTATCGCGATGAAGGTATCGATGTAACCCACGTGAAGCAATCCGCTGACGCACCGACCGGAGTGGGATTCATCGTGGTCGAAGCGCAGAGCGCACAGAACTGCATCGTGCTGGATCCGGGCGCGAACGAGTTGCTGACAGCTGCGGATGTCTCGGCCGCGGGCAGCGCCCTGAAATCTGCAGCAGTCGTCCTGACCCAGTTGGAGATTTCGGCAGAAGCCGCCGAAGCAGCGCTGACGATTGGACGCACAGCGGGTGCGATCACAATCTTGAATCCAGCACCCGCGCGGCCTCTGCCCGCTTCCCTGCTCAAAATGGTCGACGTCTTGACGCCGAACGAAACGGAGGCCAGGGTGCTAGCCGGTCGAGCGCCCGATGCCTCGA
>DATDGW010000089.1:0-12762 GCA_036521895.1 Candidatus Sulfotelmatobacter sp.
ACGTGCACGCCGCGCCCGCTGAGCGCGTTGAGATACACGGGAAGGGTCGCGACGAGCGTCTTGCCCTCGCCGGTCTTCATTTCTGAGATGGTTCCCTGGTGCAGCACCATGCCGCCGATCAGTTGCACGTCGAAGTGGCGCATGTTAAGCACGCGACGCCCGGCCTCGCGGACGACCGCGAAGGCCTCCACGAGGATCTCGTCGAGAACTTCCTGCAGGGCCTCGTACTCCCGCTTTTCAAACCCTTTCTGCTCGTCAACATCGGGTTCGTCCTCAGCGCCCGGCTCGGGGGCCCCGGCTTGGGGGGCCCGGGTAACGTGGCTCAGCCGCTGCTGAATGCGCTGCCGGAATTCGTCCGTTTTGGCCCGCAGTTCGGCGTCGGTGAGCCCCTGGATCTGCGGCTCGAGCGCATTGATTGCCTGGACCTTGGGCATCAGCGCTTTAATCACACGCTCGTTCTTAGTCCCAAAAACCTTGCCTAATAGCTGATTGATCAAACTCGAATTCCTTCAGGGGGCAGCACGCCCAATCGTGACCTTTCAAGCCTAGCACATTCGATGCAAGCGGAACCTGCAGGGACACATGGCTGGGACACCTCCAGTATAATGGCGCTGTCCGTTGACCGGTCACGGAGCCTCCCATGACTAAACGCCTTTCCGCCCTGATCCTGCTAACCTCGCTGCTGACCCTTCCGGCAAGTGCGAAGGACAAGAAGAAGCCTGCCCTGCCCGAATACGTCTTGAGAGCTACGACCGTGCTGGTCGTGGTCAACCCGGAGGCCGGAGAGCCTCTTGACCAACCCATGGCCAACGCCACCGCCCGCGACAACGTGGAGAAAGCTCTAATGGATTGGGGCCGGCTACGCCCAGTCATGGACGGCGCGGAATCAGACCTGGTGATCGCGGTGCGCACGGGCTCCGGCAAAATGGTGCAACCCGCCATCAAGGGCGGCCCGATTGATAATCGCGCTGGCGTGGGGCAATCCACTGACAACACCATTCGCATCGGTGGACAACAGGGTCATCCCCCTCCAATGAACGATCCGGGCATGGACGGGCCGCAGAGTGGGCCGCGCGTCACCAATGAGGTCGGCCCGTCGGAAGATACCTTCGAGGTGTATCGCGGGGGAGTGCAAAGTCCATTGGACGCGCCGGCGGTCTGGAGGTACATCGCCAAGGATTGTTTGCGACCACCCAAAGTTTCCGCCGTGGAAGAGTTCCGCAAAGCAATCGCCGATGCGGAGAAGCCCCAACCACCCAAGAAGCCGTAGCCGCACGCGTTCGCCCCCGCGGCGTTCGCTTTGGACGCAGTTGCAGAGTCGGCAACGGTAGTGCCGCGCGCACTGCGTTCGGTGACGCATTTCGTGTATATTCGCCACGACGAATGCCCACCTTCTACGATCGGTTTGTCGATTGCGCCCAGCGCTGGCCTGACAATGTCGCGCTCGAACTCCAGCGCCATGATCACAGCGAAAGTTGCACCTACTCCGAACTGCGGCGCATGGCAGAATCGGTGGGCCGGTGGATCAGCGAAAACGGATTCGCACACGGGTCGCGCCTTGCGGTTCTTGCCGACAACCACCCGCGCTGGGTCGCGGCCTATCTCGGAATCATTGCCGCCGGCTGCGCCGCCGTTCCCCTGGACACCGCCCTCCACGAAGATCAAGTCGCCAAGCTTCTGAAAGACAGTGGCGCGTCAGCGGTCTTCTGTGACGCCAAGCATGTTCCGGTCGCGCGGCCTGCCGTAACCGGGCTGAACCTGGGGCTCGTCCTCATGGATCCCGATCGCATGGCGAACCATTCCGTCGAGGACCACTGGATGGGCAATCTGCCCGCGATCTTCGACGCCGGCCCGGGCAAATTCAAGCCGGCTGAGGCGAACGACGACGATCTCGCTTCTCTGCTCTACACTTCCGGTACCACCGCCGAGCCCAAAGGCGTGATGCTGACCCACGCCAACTTTCTGGGCGAAGTTGAGGCCGTGTTCAACTGGGTCGATCTTGGCCCCAGCGACGCATTGCTCGGCGTGCTACCGCTGTTTCATGTGCTGGCGCAGATGGCGAATCTGCTGCTCCCGTTGGTGAAGGGATCGCGCGTCGTCTATCTGGAGACACTCAACACCACCGAACTGATGCGCGCTCTGGGCGAACGCAACATCACCGCGTTCGCCGTCGTGCCGCAATTTTTCTATCTGATCCACGATCGCATTTTCCAGGAGATCAAGAAACGCGGCGCGCTCACGCAGAAGCTGTTCGCCGGGTTGGTCGTGCTCAATCGAACGCTGCGCAAGATCGGTATCAACGCGGGGCGTCTGTTCTTCCGCAAGATTCACGACACCCTCGGTCCGAAGATGCGGTATCTGGCCACCGGCGGTTCGCGCTTCGATCCTGAGATCATGCGAGACTTTCACGATCTCGGCATCGACATTTTACAGGCCTTGGGACTGACGGAAACGACCGCAGCCATCTTCGTAAACTCTCCGAACGACAACGCAATTGGCTCCTGCGGCAAGGCAATGAAGGGCGTCGAGGGTAAAATCGTCGACCCACAACCGCAGGAAGAGGGTCCACCGGTCGGTGAGGTCGCGGTGCGGGGCGCGGTCGTGATGAAGGGCTACTGGAACCGGCCAGATGCCACGGCCGCCGTCATGCGCGACGGATGGTTCCTCACCGGCGACCTCGGCTACTTCGACTCGCACGGCCATTTGTTTCTCACTGGTCGCAAGAAAGAAGTCATCGTCCTCAGCAACGGCAAGAATGTGTATCCCGAAGAGATCGAAGCGCACTACCTGAAATCGCCGATCATTAAGGAAATCGCCGTGATGGGACTCGAGGGCAAACCAGGCGATGGCGGCGACCGCCTGCATGCCGTGATCGTGCCGAACTTTGATGTTCTCCGGCAGCGCAAGATCGTCAACGCCAAGGAAGCCATCCGCTTCGACATTGAAGGCCTGGCGCCAAAGATCGCATCCACCAAGCGCATTGGCAGCTATGAAATTTGGCAGGAGGATCTGCCCCGTACCACCACCCGCAAGATCAAGCGCTTCGAAGTCGAAAAGCGAGTGAGAGCAAATCAGGCAAGAAAAATCGCCGACGAAACCGACCTCCCGGCGGAGAAACCGCTCACCGCGGACGAAGCCGAGTGGCTCGATCAGCCGGACGTCCAGCGTGCTCTGAAAATGGTTCGCGAAGCTGCGCGCTCCGCCCCGCCCAGCATGCGACCCACGCTGAGCCTTGACCTCGATCTGGGCCTCGACTCCATGCAGCGCGTCGAACTGCTCAGCCGCCTCGAAGAAGAACTCGGCGGCAACGTCGAAGAATCCCAACTGACCGAGATTTACACCGTCCGCGATCTCCTCGACATCGTGTTGCAAAGCGCGGCCAGCGGCGCTGGTGGCCCAGGATCGCGCGTCACATTCGCTGGATGGAAGTCGATTCTAGCCGAGGATCCCGACGACCCCGATGTGCTTCGCCTCGCCCATCCGAATCGAATCAACGACACGTTCTGGTACCTCGTGACCAGAGTGATGCAGTTGATCGCGCTCGATCGCTTTCAGTTGAAGGTGAGCGGACTGGAAAAGCTGCCCAAGGATGGCCCTTACATCATTTCGTCGAATCACCAGAGCTACCTCGATCCGTTGATCCTGGCGAGTGTGCTGCCTCCGGAAATCTTTTACCGGGCGTTTGCCGTAGGCACCAGCGACATTTTTGGCAAAGGATTCATGCGCCGCCTGGCTCGGTCGATAAAAGTGGTAGTACTCGATCCCGACGCGAATCTGGTTCCCGCCATGCGCGCGGGCGCATTCGGTCTGCGGCATGGACTGGCGCTGATTCTCTACCCAGAGGGCGAGCGCTCCATTGATGGCACGCCCAAGGTGTTCAAGAAAGGCGCGGCCATTCTCTCGATTCACCTGCAGATGCCGATCATCCCGGTGGCGATTGAGGGCTTCTATGACGCATGGCCGCGCAACCAGGCATTTCGAGGATTCAAGCCCCTGAAGATGGTCTTCGGCGATCCCATGGCTCCGCCGCCTGAATCCGAGGCATCGGAAGCCACGTACGAAAAACTCACTGCTGATTTGAAGAAGCGGATCGCCGAGATGTGGGAAGGACTGCGAAAGTCTTAGCCAGGCGGACCGCTCAGGCTCCCGCGACCCTTTCTCTACTTGGCACGCGGGTGGGTCTGGTCGTAGACCTGCAGGACATGCTTCATCGAAAGCTGCGTGTAGCGCTGGGTGGTGGCCAGGCGCTCGTGGCCCAGCAGTTCCTGAATGGCGCGCAGGTCGGCGCCCTCCTCCAGCATGTGGGTGCCGAAGGCGTGACGCAGGGTATGCGGATGCACGTCTGGCGAAAGCCCCTTGGCGACGGCAATCTTCTTGATGATGCGGCCCACGCTGCGCGTGGTCAGGCGTCCGCCGCGCTGGTTGATCAGCAGCGCCGGGGAGTTCTTGCGTGTTTCCACCAGCGTCGCCTGCCGTGCCGGAAGATAAGCCGCCAGCGCACTCTTGGCTGATCCGCCAAAGGGAACGTACCGCTCCTTCTTCCCTTTGCCGCGAATCAGAATGGCTTCCGCACTCAGACGAAGGTCCTCGAGATTGATTCCCGTCAGCTCCGAGTTCCGGATCCCGCATCCATAGAGCAGTTCGAGCATCAAGCGGTCGCGCTCCGGAAACGCCGCCACCTCGGGCATTTGGCCGTCGAGCACGGAATTCATTTCTTCGATCGTCGGGACGCGAGGTAGCTTCTTCGGCAGCCGGGGCGTCGCCACCAGCTTTGCCGGATTCTGCTCGACCACGCCCTCTCGCGCCAGCCAGCGATACAGAGACCGAACCGCCGCCAGCGACCGCGCCACGGAAGTCTTTCCCAGTCCCTTTAGGTAAAGCTGCGAGAGGAATCCGCGAATTGCAATGTGGTCAATGGACTTCCAGCCCCGCGAGCCGGCGTAGGCAGCGAAGTTCGCTAGATCGCCCCGGTAAGCTTTGATCGTATGTGGCGAGGCGTTCCTCTCCCGCAAGTGGCGGAGGAAGTCAGCTACGGCTTTCTCAACGATCGTGTTGGCCTTCGGCACGGTTGATTTCAAATTGCCCTACTTGGCTTTCGCCCGTGGATGATGTTTCTGATAGACCGTCCGCAGCCGATCCAGCGCCAGATGCGTATACACCTGCGTAGTCGAAATATCTGCGTGCCCCAGAATCGTCTGCACTGTGCGCAGGTCCGCGCCATTCTCCACCATGTGCGTAGCACACGAATGCCGCAGCATGTGCGGCGATGCATGCCGTCCGGAGGCAGACGATGATTCCCCAACCATTTGCCACACCCGCTGCCGCGTCAATCTGCGGCCGCCTCGAACGATGAACAACAGAGGCGAATTCTTCATCGAGATCGCGGACGGCTGCGCCGCATTCTTCGCTGGCTTTGACGCTGGCATGCCCGCCAGCGCCGGACGCCCCTGCGCCAGATACTCCGAGAGCGCGTCCTGCGCCGGCCTGCCCAGCGGCACAATGCGCTCCTTGTCCCCCTTGCCACGGACCAGCATGTATCCCGATTCCAGCTTCAAATCTTCCAGCGTGGCGTTCACCATCTCCGAAACCCGCAGCCCTCCCGCGTACAGCAATTCCAGCATCGCCCGGTCGCGAGCCGCCAACGCCGCCGCATCTTTCGAGTGGTGATGCCCGTTCGCCAGCAACGCTGCGGGCGACGCCAAGGTAGACTCGACCTCATCGCGCGCCAGCGACTTGGGCAGCACCTTCCACTGCCGGGGCGATTCAATATTCAGGGTCGGATCGTGGTCGATTCTCTTGTCGAGCAGCAGATAGCGGTAAAGATGCCGCAGCCCCGAAAGCTTCCGCCCCACACTACGCCCGTCCACCTGATGAGAAAAAAGCTGCTGCAAAAATTCGCGTACATCGTTGCGCCGCGCGGTCAGCAGAAGCCGCTTATGCTTCTCCAGAAATTCAGCAAATTGCAGAATGTCGGTCCTGTAGGCTGCGATCGAATTCGCCGCCAGCCCCTTCTCGATGCGCAGGTAGTCCAGAAAGCCGGAGAGTACGCGCGAGTTCGCCTCGGAAGCCATAGTAGGAGAGATTCAGTATGCCCGTTATCGGACGCGAGAGAAAGTGATGAGGCAGATGCGGACGGAATCACAACTCAAAAGCGTCACTTGCTAGTCCCACGTTAGCCCAAGTCACCAGCCGCTGGTCAGCAGCCGACGCGCCGCCCGAAACCCGCACTTCTGATACTTGTCGTAGGCTTCGGCAGCGCGATCGCGAATCTGATCGTTGCTCTCTCCCGCAATCCACCCATCGAGCGCACTCTTCAGCGTGTAGGCCTCAGGAGCCATCCGCCCCGTCGTCCACAGCAGCGGATAAGCACCCGAGGCCCGCATTGGTTCAGCGAAGAACATCTTGCTCGCGCAAGCCAGCACAATAGCGTCGTGATGTCGGTCGTTTTTCTTGTGGGGAAACTGCTGCAGTTGAAAATCCATCAGCCCGTCGTGACCTATGTAGGCAACCAAGTTCGCGCCGCCACGCGTCGGCAACTTCACGGCACCGGAAACGGCCGGCACGCTCATCATTTCCGGATCATCTCCCGCTGCTGAAGACAGAAAATCAAGAATCGCCTGCCCGATCTCCCGCCCACGATACGCATCGGCCACAAGATACACCTTCGTGGCACGATGCTTGAACACGCAGCGCTCCAGAACCTCGGTCTTCGGTTTCTCGCCACAGGCGATCCGCTCCCAGTCGCTGCTGCGTGCAAAAAATGTCTTCACGCCATAGGCCGAGCCCCAGTACAGATTGTGTTCCGGATCTTCCCCGTTGCCGAGCTTTGCCGGGACTGGAATGATGCCCTGACTCTGATTGTCGGCAAGCGCAACGAAGACATGAACCGAGCGCAGCGCGGAATCTTGAGCACCCGCAGCGCTCGCCGCCAGATAGAACGCAGCCCACACCAACGCGCCCGACTTGGCGCTGATCACGCCGCCTCCACGCCGCTCACTTCCTGCAGCAATTCCACCGCGTAGAGCGCGCCCTCTGGCGTTTCCTCATGCTTGAAATAGGCAAAGACGTCGCGCCCCGCAGCGATATGCTGTCGGATGCGCTCGATCATCGATCGCCGTTCTGCCCCCGTATAGCTCGGCTTGCGAAAGCGGTAATACACCAAACCGGCCGTCGCCACCTCCGGCGTCGTCAGAGTTTCAGTCTCAGCCACACACAGTGCGACGTTGCTCGCCTTCAGCAGATCCCACGTCGAGTCGGCAAACCATGAAGCGTTTCGAAACTCAAATGCCGCCGGTACGCTGCGGGGCAGGATCGCCAAAAAGTCTGTCAACAGCGCCGCCTCCGCCTTCAAGTTCGGCGGCAGCTGAAACAGCACCGGACCGAGTTTGCCGGCGGCGGCCAGCGGTTCAATGGTCGCCAGAAATCGGGGCACAAAGTCCTCCGTCGCCTTGAGTCGCTTGATGTGGGTGATGACTTGATGCGCCTTGATGCCGAAGCGAAAATGAGGCGGCGTGTCGTGCAGCCAATTCTGGATGGTCGTTTCTTTCACCAACTGCCGGAAGGTGAAATTCACTTCAACGGTGTTCAGCTTCGTCGAGTAGTGACTCAGGAATTTCTTTTGCGCCAGCTTGGCCGGGTAGAAATCAGGCTTCCACGTTGGATAAGCCCATCCCGACGTTCCTGCAAACAATTGCGGCATAAAGGGTGCTCGCTGCTAAAGCCGGTGGCGCGGTCGCGCGGGCGGGGGCGCCCGCGCCACATCAAGACGGGGATTATACCTTGCCCGACTTGTTCCCCGCGGCGCCCTTCCGCGCCGTCTTCTTAGGTGCCGCCTTCCGCGGCGGATCATCTTCCTCGGCCTCGGCCGCAATCTCGATTCCCGGCGCTGGTTCCACCGCGGCTGCCTTCAAATCAGGCAACCGCTGCTTCAATTCCAGCACCGGCTCGAACAGGTCCCCCAACTTCTCAACCCGCGCCACGACCTGCGGCGCTTCGAAGACCAGCAGGGCCGCATCCTTCTTCTTAAACGCCCGCTCTACTTCCTCCCACGCCACCGGCGTCGACACCGTGGGATGCTCCCGCGCCCGCAGCGAATACACCGCCACCGTCGTCTTATGCTGGTCATTCTGACTCCAGTCGACAAATACCTTCCCGGTGCGCGCCTGCTTGCTCATTTCCGACAGCACCCGATCCCGATGATCGTGCTCCAGCAATTGCGCCAGCGCGTGCGAAAACATTTTGGTGGCATCGTAAGTTGTGGGAGTATTCAAGGGAACGTAGATCTGCAACCCCTTCGACCCGGACGTCTTCGGAAAACTCTGCAGCCCGAAGTGCTCGAAAATCTCCCTCAGCCACAACCCCACTTGGCAGCATTGCACGATATTTGCCGGCGGCCCCGGATCGAGATCGAACACCATCTCTGTCGGACACGTAATGTCCTTGGCCAGCGCCAGCGAAGGATGCAACTCCAGCGCCGCCAGATTGGCCAGCCATACCAGGGCGGCCAAATCATCCGCCAGAACGTAATTGATGGTGCGCCGGTTGCGGCCGCTCCAGATCGGCGCCGTCTTCACCCACTCCGGCTTGTGCATGGGCGCATTCTTCTCGAAGAATGGTTCTCCATCCACGCCGTCAGGATACCGCTTGCGCGTAAGCGGGCGCCCCGCCAGATGCGGAATCATCGCCGGCGCGATCCGCGCGTAGTAATCGATCACCTGCTGCTTGGTAAATCCCACAGCCGGATACAGCACCTTCTCCAGGTTCGAAAGCTTGAGATGTCTGCCCTCAATGTCAACGGCTGAGTCTGTCACGTGCGCGCTCCGCCTGCCATTGTGCCTGAAAGACCTTGGCACGCAAAATACCGTGTTATCCCCCGTGAGGAAAACGTGAACCACGAACAGCACGAAGTGTCAGGAAGGGGGTCGTCCGGCTCTGCTTGATGGTAACTCCGTGTCCTTCGTGGTAAAGGCCTGGGAATTGAGCCCTGCCAGCTCAGCCCCGTTTGACAACGTCCCTTCCCCCCACGTACTTTCAAACATCTGCCCTGCTCGTCCGTCCAAACACATGTCTGTCGAAGAAAATGCTCGCCATATTCGCCCCACCGCCGGAGGTCCGATGAAGCACCGCACGCTGAAAACAGCCTTTTTCCTGATTCTTCTCTCGGCCATTGCCCTGGCCCAGAACGTCGCGTCCTTCGAAAAGCGCATCACGGTCAAGACGTTGCCCAACGGGCTCACCCTCATGATCTGTGAACGCCCGGAGGCTCCCGTCTTCTCCTTCTTCACGCTGGTCGACGCTGGCTCGGCGCAGGACCCCATGGGCGCCACCGGCCTAGCGCACATGTTCGAGCACATGGCCTTCAAGGGCACGGACAAGATCGGCACGACCGATTACGCCGCCGAGAGGCCCGCCCTGGAAAAAGTTGAGGCCGCCTATGCCGCCTACATTGCCGAGCGCGACAAGACCGTCGGCCGCGACGAAGCGAAGCTGAAGCAGCTCGAAAAAGCCTGGAAAGACGCCATCGCCGAAGCCAACAAATACGTCGTCGCCAACGCCTTCGGCAAACTTGTCGAACAAAACGGCGGCGAGGACATGAACGCCGCCACCAGCTACGATCTGACGGAATATCACTACTCACTGCCCGTGAACCGACTGGAGCTCTGGGCCTATCTTGAGTCCGAGCGCTTCCTGCATCCTGTGATGCGCGAGTTCTATAAGGAACGCGACGTAGTCATCGAAGAACGCCGCATGCGCACCGACAGCAGCCCGTTCGGCCGCCTGCTCGAGCAGTTCACCGAAGAGGCCTTTGCAGCCCATCCTTACCATCGGCCCACCGTAGGATGGATAGCCGACCTCAACCATTTCTCCGCCACCGACGCCCAGAAATTCTTCGACAAATACTACGTTCCCTCGAATATGGTGGTTGCCGTCGCCGGTGACATCAAGGCCAGTGAGGCCTTGCCGATCCTCGAGAAATATTTCAGCCGCCTGCCCACTCGCCCCCAACCCGACGAAATCACGACCACGGAGCCGTCGCAGAACGCCGAACGCAAGGTCGTGCTCAAAGATCGCTCACAGCCCATTTATATCGAGGGCTACCACCGTCCCGACTACCGCAGCAAAGACGACGCCGTTTTCGACGCCATCAGCGATCTCATGTCGGAAGGCCGTACTTCGCGCCTCTACCGTTCGCTCGTGCGCGACAAGAAAATCGCTTCGTTCTCTGAAGGACTGACCGGATACCCCGGCATCAAGTATCCCCACCTGTTCGCATTTCTGGCCGTGCCGCTTCCGGGACACTCGCCGCAGGAGATGGCCGATGCCATTCACGTGGAAATTGACAAGCTGAAGAAAGAAGACATCACCGACGACGAACTCAAGATGATCAAGACTCGCAGCAAAGCCAACTTGATCCGCGGCCTCGCCGACAATGAAGGCCTGGCCACGCAACTCGCCACCTACCAGACCCGCTACGGCGATTGGCGCGAGGTATTCAAATCGGTCGACCGCATCGACGAGGTCACCAAAGCCGACATTCGGCGCGTCGCGAATGAAGTCTTCGTCGACACGAACCGCACAGTAGGAGTGATTGAAAACGCCGGCGGAGGTGGCGCTCCCGGCGGAGGCGACCAGGGCTCCAGCGGCACCGATCAGGGAGGTGCGCAATGAAGCGGACTTTCATTCTCCTCGTTCTAGCAGCCGCCGCAACGTTCGCACCCGCTTCCCAAGCCTGGGCTCAGGCCACAAGCTGGCAGCAGGTTCCCATTCCTCCCCTGCCCGCTTTCAAGCCGCAGCAGCCCAAGCGCATCCAGCTATCAAACGGCATGGTGATCTTTCTGCAGGAAGATCACGAACTGCCGTTGATCGACGGCACGGCTCGCATTCGCGGCGGTTCGGTCAACGAACCTGCCAGCAAAGCCGGCCTCATGGATATTTACGGGGAAGTCTGGCGCACCGGCGGCACCAAGACCCAGAGCGGCGATCAACTCGACGACTTCCTCGAAGTCCGCGCGGCCAAGGTGGAAACCGGCAGCAGTTCTGACTCCACGTCGATCAACTTCTCGTGCCTCAAAGCTGACCTCGACGACGTCTTGAAAGCCTTCGTCGACGTGTTGCAGAATCCCGAGTTCCGCGCCGAAAAAATCGACATCGCCCAGAAGGAAGAAGACGACGGCATCTCCCGCCGCAACGACCAGGTCGGCGGAATCGCCCAACGCGAGTCGGTCAAGCTGGCCTATGGCCCCGACAATCCCTATGCCCGGGTGCCCGAGTACGACACCGTTGCCGCCATCACGCGCCAGGACTTAGTCGACTGGCACCACAAATACGTACACCCCAACAACATCATTCTCGGCATCAGCGGAGATTTCGATTCCTCCGCCATGGAAGCCAGGCTGCGCAAGGCTTTCGACGCCTGGCCCAAGGGACCTGCCGCGCCGAAGAATGAGATCAAATACGATCCCGCCAAGCCCGGCTACTATCTCATCCCCAAAGACGACGTGAACCAGAGCACCATCCATATGGTGGCGCTCGGCACCATGCGCGACAATCCCGACTATTACGCCATCAGTGTATTCAACGAAGCCTTTGGCGGCGGATTCTCCTCACGCTTATTCAACGACATCCGCACTAAGCGCGGCCTGGCCTACAGCGTCGGTGGGGGCATCGGCACCAACTTCGGACATCCCGGCATTCTGCAGGTCTCGATCGGCACCAAGAGCGCCAGCACCATCGAAGCGATTCAAGCCGCCGGCGAGGACATCGACAATCTGACGAAGCAGCCCATCACCGACGACGAGATTCAGCGCGCCAAAGACGCTATCCTGAACGCCTTCATTTTCCGCCTCGACTCGCCTGACAAGATTCTCGGCGAGCGTATGACGTACGAGTATTACGGATATCCTCCCGATTGGCTCGACCAGTACCAGGCGGAAATCAAGACGGTCACGGCCGCCGACGTCAACCGAGTCGCCGCCAAGTATCTGCACAAGGGTCAACTCGCGGTACTGGTCGTCGGCAACACGAAAGAATTCGATAAGCCACTGTCAACGCTCGGCAGCGTGAAGCAAATCGACATCACCATTCCACCTCCGCCCGCCGAAAAGGGCGACAAGGCAGATTCCGCCAAGCCCGCCGCCTCGAATCCCGAAGGCAAAGCGCTGGCCGCCAAGGTCGCCGCTGCCATGGGAGGACTGCCCAAGCTGCAGTCCATCAAAACGATTCACGTGAACATCGCTGAGAGTGACGGCGGTGCCCCGCCGAATCCTGTGGATGTGACTCTCGCGTTTCCCGACCGCATGCATGTGGATGTGCAGACCCCGCAGGGAGCGCTCACCATCGTTGCGACTCCCGATGACGCCTTCATGAGCATGGCCGGCATGGGCACGAGAAGTATGCCGCCGGCGCAGAAAAACGAGATGCTCGCACAGCTTCATCACGATCTGGTCTATGTCGCGCAGCACGTCGACGATCCTGGGTTCACGTTTACCGCCTCGGGCTCCGAAAAGATCGGCGCCGTCGACGCCGCCATCCTCGACATCGGCGGCGCCATTCCGTGGGTCCGCTGGTACATCGATCCCAAGACCGGCTATATTCTCCGCGAGAAATACAAAGCCATGGGACAATCGGGCCCTTTCGATGGCGAGTCGAATCTTTCCGACTGGCGCACCGTCGACGGCCTGACCATGCCCTACAAGCACCAGAACAAACAGAACGGCCAGGAAACCAGTAACGCCGAATTCAAGAAGATCGAACTCAATCCCA
>DATDGW010000090.1:0-4258 GCA_036521895.1 Candidatus Sulfotelmatobacter sp.
GGTTCTGCACGAGAATCTGTAAGAGTGCGCATTCTATGCGGCTTTCTGAAAAGCAACGAATTCGGTCTTTGTGGCGGCCAAGCGTTGCGCTTTGAGGAGCAAGTAGTTCAGATCCCGGTAACCACGTCCTCGGCGAAGCAATGCCTTGATATTTCCGTTCACCGCTTCTACCACACCCATCGGAACCTTGGTCTTGCAGTAATTCAGAATTCCCTCTAGATGCTTGAGCAACATGGCAGCCAGCTTCTCCATGGGGGCGAGCCGCTGCCAGCGTAACTGATCGATCCAGCTTTGCAGGTACCGCAGCATGGCTCTTTCATAGGTGTAATGCCACAATCCAGCTAAGCTTTCCTTCAGCAGGTAGGCCTTCATCACCCGCCGGTTGAGGGCGAATAGCTGATTCAGCAGACGTTTCTTCGGGTGGTCCAAGTTGACCCAACTGCTGAGCAATAACCAGCGTTTCCCTTTGACGATCTCTCGTGCCCGACCGCCCTTGCGGAAAAACTCTGCCCGCCGCACTTCGTCCACCGCTTTGCCGGCGTGCTGCAAGATATGGAACTTGTCGTAGATGATCTGGCACTTCGGCACCCATTGCTCTAGGCTTTGCCGGAACGGCTCCCACATGTCGACACAGGCGGCACCAATTACGCTGCGCTGGAATGCACTTAAGTGCTCCCCAAAAAACTCATCCAGCGTTTCTTTCTTACGCTCCCGGCCAAACCACAATGGCTCGCCCGTTTGCAGATTGCTCACCACCGTCAGAAATTTCTGCTTCTTCCCCAGGTATATCTCGTCGATCCCCATCTGCCGCAATGCCGGTTTCCGCCGACGGGCTGCCCAGCGCTTCAGATAACCCAGATCCATCGCTCGTACCGTGCTCTGCGCCAGCCCAAACTGACGCGCCACCCGCCGCACCGCCGCACTCTCACAGGCCAGCCCCACCGCCTCTTCAAAGCGCTTGCTGAAAGGCGCTTTGCTCGGTAGCTGCGGCACCTTCTCCGTCTTCACCCCGCAATCCGGGCAGCGCACGCGGTACAGCTCGATCACCACCGTCGTGCGAAACTCAAAACAGGGCAAATCCCGAACTTCCCGCTCGTACGTGTCGTACACATCGCTCAGTTTGCGCCCACAGCCGGAGCACACCAGTTTCCGGTTCCCGCGCTTACGCCGTACCCATAGCTTCAGCGTTTTTGTTGTTTCGTTGATCTCGTGACGATAAACCCGATACCCAGGCCACCCCAGAACTTTGGTCCAGTCGGTCTCCCTCATCAGCCGAGTGTACCCAGAGTTCACAAAAACCAAAACCCTCATCTATGCTGAACGAGTTACAGATTCCTGCTCAGAGCCGTTTAATCGTCCTACTAGCGCTTGGTGGATTTTGAGTGTTATCGGGGATATTTCAACAATTGACCAGAAGGGTCGGTACGAACTCCCTGGTCCTTCATTGACTTGCCCAACCTCCAGTCCTAACATTTCAGCCCAATGATCGGGCAGACCATCTCCCACTATCGTCATCGTCGAGAAACTCGGCGGCGGGGGCATGGGTGTCGTCTACAAAGCCGTGGATGTGAAACTAACGAGTGGTGCGAGGAGCCGATATGAAGTCTCGGTGCTCGTTCAGCCTCTGCTGCGGGGTTGGGCTCATTTTCTGCGTGGGCGGACTCATTGTGAGTACCTGGGGAAAAACCGGGATACCAGTCGCGGGCGTCACCCCACCTAGAAGCACTCCTGTAAGTGAATACGTCGACTCCCGGCTTTGCGCGGGTTGCCATCGTCAAATCTACAAAAATTATCGGCAGACGGGAATGGCCCAGTCCGTGTTTAAACCCGCTCCTGCGAACACAATCGAAGACTATAAAGGGAACACGCAGTTCTACCACTCCTTGTCTGACACGCACTTCTCGATGATTTTTCGCGACCACGCCTATTACCAGAGACGGTGGCAAATCGGCTCCGACGGAAATGAGACGAATGTCGAAGAGATGAAAATTGACTACGTGGTAGGTGCAGGCGATCACTCGAGGGCCTACCTACACCGTACCACACGAGGAACGTTGATCGAACTTCCTCTGGGTTGGTATACGGAAAAAGGTGGATATTGGGGCATGAGTCCAGGATTCGATTCCAGTCATCCGCAGACCCGGCGACTGGTTTCGTATGGATGCGTATTTTGTCACGATGGATATCCTCAAGTCCCCTCCGGAAGCGATGTTCCAGGCGCTGATGATCCGGTCTTTACTGGGGACCTTCCTGAAGGGATTGATTGTCAACGATGTCATGGTCCTGGCGGCCAACATATTCGAGCAGCCCAGGCAGGCGCTGAGTTTTCGGACATCAGTAGCAGAATTGTGAATCCTGCACGGCTGAGTTCAACGCTCCAGATGGAACTCTGCATGCAATGCCACCTGGAGCCGGAGAGCGGCCGACTCCCAGCTTTAGTGAGACGATTTAATCGCGGGATATTTTCCTACATCCCAGGGCAACCCCTTGACGATTATGTCCTGTACTTCGATCATGCGCCTAACACCGGATACGATGACAAATTTGAATTCGTGAGTGTTGCATATCGACTTCGGAAATCTCGTTGCTTTCTAGAGAGCAAGGGGGCGCTGACATGCCTGTCCTGCCATGATCCACATCGCAAGCTCCCCGCGGGCGATGAAGCGACGAGCTACTATTCCGGACAATGCCGTCATTGTCATGAACCCGACATTAGCACCTTGGTTGCTCAGGGCAAGCACCCGGATGCAGCTAACTGCGTTTCGTGCCACATGCCAAAGAGGAGAACTGAGGATGTAGTTCACGCACTTATCACGGACCATTTCATTCAGCGTAAGGTCCCAATGCATGATCTTCAGGCAGAGCTTCAGGAACGTCATTTGACTGATGCAGAGGAATACCACGGAGAAGTGGTTCCGTATTATCCGTCGCCCCTGCCGAAAACGATCGAAAACAACCGATACCTTGCTGTAGCGCAAGTGGCTCGTGAGAATAATCTGAAGAAAGGAGTAGCCGACCTGGCCCGAGAAATGAACCAACATCCTCCTCGCGAGGAGGAGTTTTACATCGCACTTGGGGATGCCTGGAAAAACAGCGGAAATTCGAAAGCGGCCGTTGGAGCGTTTGAACAGGCAGTTCGGATTAAGCCAAAATCGGTGACAGCACTACGGTCCTTGGCCGCTAGTTTGAAAACATCGGGGAATGTCTCACTAAGCGAGCAGATATTGAACCGGGCGCTACACTTGGCACCTCTCGACGGTAGCACCTGGAATCAATACGCGATGCTTGAGGCCGACCTTGGGCGAACCGATCGCGCAATCGAGAAACTTCAGAAAGCGCTTGCGCTAGATCCAGATTTGCCGGAGGGCGACCTGAACCTTGCCACCCTCTTTGTCCGCGAAGCGCAGATGGAACCTGCCGAAACAGCCCTGAAACGCGCACTAAGCGTTGATCCGTACGACGCGGCTGCTTACGATCTGATGGGGCGGGTGCTGGCGGGGAAGAATGAAATGTCTATGGCTATCTATAGCTTCCAAAAAGCAACGCATCTCCGTCCGTACTATGGACCCTATCTTCATAACTATGCTCTGGCGCTGGTAGCCGCCCAACGGTTAGACGAAGCGCTGACACAAGCGCAGGCCGCAGTGGACGCGGATCCTAATCTTGCTGAAGCCCACGTATTGTTGGGTGGACTACTCGCTAGAAACCAACGATTGGCAGAGGCGGTGAGCGAGTATCAGCAGGCGGTGAAACTACGGCCTGGTTTCAGTCTGGCATACCTGGACTTAGGGTTGGTTCTGGCCGCACGAGGAGATCTGCGGGGCGCGACTGAGCACCTACGCAAAGCCGCAGCCGACAGAGACCCGAATGTCGTCCGCCAAGCAGCCCAGGCCCTCCAGCAAATCAGCAATCATTTAGTTCCGGAGCTTCCCTCTCCGTGATCCTGACGGCTGGGATCTCCGAATCAGCAACCAGACGGACCAGCCGAGGCTCATCTCGCAGTCGGCCACCGTTCGTCAATTGCCTTCATGATTTCCTCGGCCCACCGCACCGCATCCGCGATTGTGCGTATTCCGGGGCATGTGAATAGCGATTCCGGGGCGATGTGAATAAAGAGTCCGGGAGGATGTGAATAAGGATTCCGGGCATGTGAATAAAGATTCCGGGGATGTGAATAATCCGAACCGCGATGAAAGAGGCGGGTTGGAACCGGGGTTGATATTGACGTTTCTGGATCAAGGTTTCTGAGTAGGAGCGG
>DATDGW010000091.1:0-3080 GCA_036521895.1 Candidatus Sulfotelmatobacter sp.
CCCCGGCCAGAGCCGGCGGGGCCTGAAAAGGATTGTCCAGCCACGCCCACAGATCGCGATAGAAGAACAATTGCTGGCGCAGCAAAGCCGCCAGTGTCGACAACGACCAGGAAAACTGTGATTTCAACTGCAGGTACTTCAGCACCAGCATCGCGATCAGCGCCGTCCAAACCTGCGTCTTCACCGCATTGGCGCTGGTTCCCACAAACGTCTTGATTTTGCAGGTCTGCTTCAGCGCCTTGAACAACTGAACGACATACTGCCCATCAACAACGCCCTGCTGAAGTCACGATCTACTACCGTCACCATCCGTTGCGTACACAGACCCTCCCAGTGGTCAGGTTGTATGACGTTCACGACGAGGCCTACTATGTCGTGCGGCGCGCCGATGGCACGCCGTTGGCCGTGCCGGTCTGGATGACTCGGCCTGAATCCGCGTACGCGAACATCGTCTCCGTTGCCCGCCTGCCGGTTCGTGTGTTGCTCGAATTGCGCCGCGTCACCGTGACCTGCATTTCCTCAAGTGCGCACAATGTGCACAAGGAGAATCACGATGCAGCAGCCCCGAGCAAGATGCCAGCAGGAACTCTTCCAGGAACCGCCCGCCGTTCCCGCCGTACGGCTTCCACTGGACGTACAACAGCAGTTGCGCCAGGCGCTGGCGCAGTGGATGCAGGCACTGGCCAAGATGATCCGCGAGGAGGACGGCGATGAATAACATCACCGCTGATCATCTGGCCCGGCGGGCTTGTGTGTACGTCCGTCAGTCCACTCCTGGTCAAGTGCAAAACAATCTTGAAAGCCAACGGCGCCAGTATGGTCTTGTCGATCGTGCACGCTCGCTGGGTTGGCAAGACATCGATGTAATCGATGACGATCTCGGGGTTTCGGGATCTGGAACACACCGCCCTGGCTTTGAACGCCTGTTGCGCGCGCTTTGCGATGGGCAAGTGGGCGCCGTCTTCAGCATCGAGGCGTCGCGGTTGGCCCGCAATGGCCGAGACTGGCACACCCTGCTGGAGTTTTGCAGCGTCGTCGGTGCGCTGCTGATCGATGCCGAAGCCGTGTATGACCCCAGACTCACGAACGACCGATTGTTGTTGGGCATGAAGGGCACGATCAGCGAGATGGAAGTCGCGAGTTTCCGCGAGCGTGCGCACGCGGCGCTGGTGCAGAAGGCGCAGCGGGGCGCCTTGGTTCGACGGGTCTCGATCGGGTACGTCAAAGGATCGGACGGCCGCATCGAAAAAGATCCGGATGCCAGGGTCGTGTCCACCGTCGATTTGATCTTTCGCAAATTCGCGGAGTTGGGCAGCGTGCGGCAGGTTTATTTCTGGCTTGATCAGCAGCAAATCCAGTTGCCGGTCGTTCGCGGGCCAGAAGCGTTGCGCGAGATCGTCTGGCAGCCCGCTCGGTACCATGCGGTGCTCAGCGTGTTGAAAAATCCGGTCTACGCCGGAGCCTACGCGTATGGGCGCAGCAAGACCGTGGTGCGGCTTGAGGACGGGCGGAAGCAGGTCCGTCGACAGGTGCAGAGCCGTCGCGAGGACTGGGCAGTATTGATCTTGGATCACCATGAGGGTTACATTGACTGGGATGTCTATCATATCAGAGCAATCAAACGATGATTGCCCACAACGACAATGCGAGAGGTAACGCGGTGCGCGGATCGATCAAACACGGTGAGGCGCTACTCGCTGGGCTGCTACGCTGTGGTCATTGTGGTGCCAAGTTGCTGGCGCAATATCCCGGTCCATGCGTGATTCGGTATCAGTGCTCGGGCTACCTCCTTAACCGCGATCACGTATGTTGCGTCATGTTCGGCGGCCTCCGCGCGGATCGCTTCGTCTCGGAGCAACTGATGCAATCGCTGGCGCCGTTCGGCATCGAAGCGGCCATCGAGGCGATCGAGTCCCTGCAAGGCAGCAGCGACGAGCGGATCCAGCAGAAGGCTCTGGCATTGGAGCACGCGCGCTATGAAGTGACCCGCACCCGACGTCAGTATGATGCAGTGGATCCGGCGAATCGGCTCGTGGCGGCGGAGCTAGAACGCCGCTGGAACCAAGCGCTGACCACGGAGGCGCAGATTGAAGCCGAGCTTGTGACGTTGCAACAAGGTCGCGAGCACCCCCTCACCGACACGCAGAAACGAGAACTGTTGGCCTTCGCGCGGGATCTCCCCAGCCTCTGGGATGATCCACAAAGTTTGCCGGAGCACAAGAAACGCCTCCTCCGTATCGCTCTGAAAGAAATCATCGCCACGTGTGAAGGTGAGACGATACGCCTGGTGTTGCATTGGCAAGGCGGGGATCATACGCAGGTCGAGTTTCAGAAGATGGGCACTGGTCGGCATCGGTATGTCACCGACGATGATCTCGTGGAAATTGTTCGCACGCTGGCGCGGATCGAACCAGACGCGCGGATCGCCTCGATCTTGAATCGGAATCAACGCCGTACGGCACACGGACAGGAGTGGACTGCGAAGCGTGTCTGCTCTCTGCGCAATAACCATGCGATTCCGGTCTACCGTGAGGGGGAGCGGCAGGCCCGCGGCGAGATGTCTGTCAGTGAATGCGCCGCCGCACTCAGCGTCACACCGACTACTGTTTTGCGGTTGATTCGGTTGAAACAGTTGCCGGCGTCGCAGGCTTGTGTGAGCGCGCCCTGGATTCTGCGCAAAGCGGACGTTGAACGATGCGTGGCCGAACGAAAGCATCCAGCGACCCCACCAACGGTCGATTCGGCGCAATTGACCCTTGAAATCACATGACATCCAAAGGAGTGCACCATGTCCAGCCCTCGAAGAACAATTCCACTTGCCAACGTGACTTGTATATCTGAGCGATAGTGAGTGCCGGAAGCGTGAAGTTGTTGGTCAGGAACTTGAACCGTTTCTGAGTCTCCCCCTCCTGATAGCTGATGCGGCGAAGCGCATCCGGATAAACGGAAGCGGATCCAAAGCTCGTCAAGATGACCGTATGATCGGAACGAACGCCGGTGCTCTTATCCACCTTGTGTGAGTAGCGGCGTTGCAGCAATACATTGGATTTGCTACGCACTACGAAAAAGGCTGAGCTGAG
>DATDGW010000092.1:0-1967 GCA_036521895.1 Candidatus Sulfotelmatobacter sp.
CGAAACCGTCGAAGTGCGTTTCGACCCTCTCGACGCCGCCGAAGTAGAGATCCATTTCCAGGGAAAACTGCAAGGCACGGCGCGTCTCGTCGATCCCGTCATCAACGCCGGCTTGCCTTCCGTGAAACGCTCCGCCACCGAGGAACCAGAACCCACCGGCATTAACTTTGTCGAACTGCTCCAGCGGAAAAAAGAGGAACAGGAGTAGCGCTCATGATGGAAGCTTTCTTCGGTTTCAAGAAATCGCCTTTCGGCGACCATCCCGATGGCAAACAGTTGTTCTCTTCGCAAGCCTACACCGAGGCCAAGGCCCGACTGCAGTTTCTGGCCGATCACCACGGCGCCGGTCTGCTCACCGGCGAAGTCGGCTCCGGCAAGTCCACCGCCGCCCGCACCTTCACCGCGGGGCTCAATCCCAGCCTCTACAAGATCCTGTACCTGCACTGGACTTCCGGGTCCGCTTTGGATCTGCTCCGCCAACTAGCCCTCGAGCTCAACCTCGAACCGGCACACTACCGCGGGGACCTGGTGCGCCAGATCTCCGCCGCCATCGTGAATCTCAACCAGAGCAAAAAACAGCACCCCATTCTCATCTGCGATGAAGCGCAACTGCTGCGCCATGCCGCTCTCGAACAGCTCCCTTTGCTGCTCAACTTCGACATGGATTCTTCTCACTACCTGACCTTGTTGCTGGTCGGCCAGCCCTTGCTGCGCCGCACTCTCTCGTTGCAGATGCACGAGCCCCTGCGCCAACGCATCGCCGTGCAATATCACCTGGAAGGACTCACCCGCGACGAACTCGACGCCTATCTGGCGCACCAACTCAAAGCCGCCGGCATCTCGCAGCCGCTATTCGACGATACTGCTCGTCAAGCGCTCTATCAAGCCACCAAAGGCATTCTGCGCAAAGTCAATAAGCTGGCCCTCACCGCCTTGCGCCTGGCCGCTTCCCGCAAAACTTCCCGGGTGGAGGAATCTATCCTGCTGGATGCCACCACCGAGGCTCTGCTATGACCAGCAAGAAATCCTCGGCCGCCACGGTGCTGTCGCTGGCCCAGCTTCTGGAGCAGCAACCAGCCACTCCGCCGCCTTGCCTGGTGGAGCCCGGACTGCTGCCCCCGCAGGGGATTCTGTTTGTCGGTGGAGAACCCAAAGTGGGCAAGTCTCTGCTGGTCGCCAACCTTGCCTTGTCTCTGGCCTCCGGTTTATCGCGCGGCGGATTTTCCATCCCGGTGCCGCGCCGCGTGCTGGTTTGTCAGTTCGAACTTCCGGTCCCGCAGTTCGTCGACCGTCTGGCAAGTATGCGGAAGGCCATGGGGACAGCCGCGGATCAAAATCTTCTCATCGATACCCGTGCCACTGGACATCTGCTCAGCACACCTCAAGGGATGAATCACTTTCTCGTCGCCGCGCAGTCCGCCGCCGCTGAGGTCATCATTCTGGACCCGCTTTACTCTACTCACGATCAGGACGAAAACGATACGCGCGCTATGGCGGCTCTGTGCCAGTCGCTGCTGCGTCTGCGCGATGCCGCGCGGGCCGCGCTCATCGTGGTGCATCATGTCCGAAAATCCATTACCCGTTACGAGATCGGTAGCGCCTTTCGTGGTTCCAGCGCACTGCATGCCGTGGGCGACAGTTATATGCTCCTCACACGGCCCTCTCCCCAACTGTCCACGGTGGAACTGCGCTTTCAGTTCCGCTATGCCGCCGCGCAACCGCCGCGACTACTTCAACTCGATCCGCAAACTCTCTGCTTCTGTTCCAACGGTCAGACGCCTGCCGCTTCTCCAGAGACCCCGCGGCGCAAGGTGGAAAAAGCGGACGTGATACAAGCTCTGGCAGGTCTTGGGCAGCAGGCTCGTTATAACCAACTGCGCGAGCAAATCATGGATCGCGCCGAGTGTTCCAAACGCACTGCTCAACTGGCCATCAGCGAGGCTTGCCAGCAAGGCTGGATCGTCCAG
>DATDGW010000093.1:0-3754 GCA_036521895.1 Candidatus Sulfotelmatobacter sp.
GTGCCATCCGAAAGCAGCACTCGATCAGAAGCTACTTCTTTCACCCCTATGCCCATGCGGAGTTGCACACCCTTGCGTTGAAGAGCCTGGGCGGCGTAAACATGGGCGTCTACGGGAAACGCGCCCAGAAGGGCGTTCCCATGGTCGACCAGATAGACCCGCGCGTTTTTCAGCGCGAGGTCCCCGTATTCCGCCGGCATGGTGAGGTTGATCATATCGGCCAGCGCCCCCGCGATCTCGGTCCCTGTAGGTCCTCCACCGACGATCACGAAATTAAGTGCGCCCTGCTCCACCAGCTGCGGGTCGCGGTCCGCGTCTTCGAAAACGGTCAGAATGCGAGAGCGCAGCCGCTGGGCTTCTTCTAAAGAATAGAGTGGGAAGGCGTTTTGCTCGGCGCCTGTTGTGCCGAAAAAATTTGCCTGTGATCCTGCCGCCAACACCAGGAAGTCCCCTTGGTAGCTTGCGCCATTGCGCGTGGCCACCGTCCGAGTGCTAGGGTCGACGGAGGTCACTTCCAGCATTTTCACGTCTACATTGGGATGGCGGCGAAGAGATTCACGAATGGAGGTTGCGACATCGCCTGTGCCGAGCTCTGCTGTGGCCAACTGATAG
The DNA here is from genome assembly GCA_036521895.1 of Candidatus Sulfotelmatobacter sp. Taxonomy (GTDB): domain Bacteria; phylum Acidobacteriota; class Terriglobia; order Terriglobales; family Acidobacteriaceae; genus Sulfotelmatobacter. The sequence goes on from DATDGW010000093.1 coordinate 613, forward strand.
AGTAAGGGCTGAAACTGATGGTAATTGTTCTTGTCTAGGAGCGTGACTCGTACGTCGTCGCTTTTGGCCAGCTTGCGAGCACAAGCGAGCCCTGCAAAGCCCCCTCCCACAATCACGACGTGCACTTTTGAACCATAGATATTCACACTGCGACCTCCTCTAATTCGCTCGGACTCTCTTGACATCCGCTCCGAACGGTATAACCGGCGCGCGACTGCAGCAATTTGGCAATCACTCCCGTCCACCCAGTCTGGTGGGACGCACCTACGCCCCGGCCTGTGTCGCCATCAAAGTACTCATGGAAGTTGATGTGGTCGCGGAAATGATTATCTTGCGATAACTTCGGGTAGAGCGAATATACCGGCCGCTCGCCAGCGGTGTTCTTCAGGAATATCCTGGCAAGTCGATTCACAAGCTCCTCCGCCACTTGATCAATGGTGAGATATTGGCCTGAGCCCGTCGGACATTCGATCTTGAAATCATCCCCGTAGTAGTAGTGAAACTTTTGCAGCGACTCGATGATCATGAAGTTGACAGGAAACCAGATGGGGCCGCGCCAATTCGAGTTGCCTCCGAACAATCGGGACCTTGATTCAGAGGGCTCGTAGTCAACGCTGAGCGCGTGTCCGTCCACCCGATAGGTGTATGGGTGCGCCTTGTGATAGCGCGAGACCGCACGCACACCGTACTCGCCGAGAAACTCTTCGGGGTCCAACATTTTTTTCAACAACGCCTTCATGCGGTGGCCGCGCAACAGGGAGAGTAGCCTTCTTTCTCCTACCCCCGGAACGTTCCAGTGTGAAACCAAGCCGGCCAGATCCGGCCGCTGCTTTAGGAACCATTCCATTCGTTGCGAGAACGCAGGCAGCTTCGCAAGCATTGCTGGTTCCAGAGTTTCCACGGCGAACAGTGGCGTCAAGCCGACCATGGAACGTATCTTCAGCGGAACCATCTGGCCGCCGGGTAAGTTCAGCACGCTATAGTAAAAGCCGTCCTTTTCATCCCAAAGTCCGATGCCCAGGTTGCCGATGTTTGTCATTGCATGGGCGATATAAAGAAAGTGCTCGAAGAATTTGATCGCCAGATCCTCATAGACTTCGTCGTGGCCCGCCAGCTCCAGTGATATTCTCAAGAGGTTAAGGGCAAACATTGCCATCCAACTGGTGCCGTCCGCTTGGCTGAGATTGCCTCCTGTCGGCAACGGATCGCTGCGATCGAACACGCAGATGTTGTCAAGGCCCAGGAATCCGCCCTGGAACAGGTTTCGGCCCGCCGCGTCCTTTCTGTTTACCCACCACGTGAAAGTCAACGACAGCTTTTGGATCATCCGCTTCAGAAAATTCAGATCGCCCGGATCGTGCGGATCGGTTTGACGCCGCTGTTTACGGTCGATCTTGAAAACTCGCCAGGCGGCCCACGCCTGAAGAGGTGGGTTCGCATCGGCGAAATTCCATTCGTATGCCGGGAGCTGTCCATTGGGGTGCATATACCGTGGTTCGGCGAGCTGGACCAACTGTTGCTTGGCGAACTCGGCGTCGATCAGGGCGAACGTCACCGCGTGGAACGCCAGATCCCAGGCTGCGAACCACGGATACTCCCACTTGTCAGGCATGGAAAAGATGTCGCTGGCGTTGAAATGTGTCCAATCCGAGTTGCGCCCATTTGTGCGCCCTGCCGGCGGTTGAGGCTGCGCCGGATCTCCCTTCAGCCACGTGCGGACGTCATAGCTATAATATTGTTTGCTCCGGATCATTCCGGCGAAAGCCTGTCGCTGCACGAGTCGGGCATCTTCGTTGGGCTGGTCTAGCTGAAGACGGGCGTAATACTCATTAGCTTCGCGAACCCGCGTGGCAGCCACATCGTCAAAGTCTGTAAACGGGCGAGACCGGCGGTCGGCGGAGAGCCGCAGCCGGGTCTTCATTGCTCCCCCAGGCCCCACTTTCAGCACGCAGTGCACTGCTGCCTTGGTTCCTCGCCTCTGGGAGTTCACCGCTCCATGGTTACCATGGACAATGTATTCGTGAATCCCGTCTTTGAAATATCCCTCCCTCTTCACGCCATATAGGCGTTGTACGTTGGTTTCGTTATCGCAGAACAAGAGTTCGTTGTTCGGTTCCGCATAGAGTTGGTACGTACCGAGTGAAGGGTGCTGCGCCCCGATGGATCCATCCGGTTCGGCAGCGAGAGAGGGCCTTTGGCTCGTTTCCGCCCATGACCACGTGTTCCGGAACCAGAGCTGCGGAAGCACGTGGATCGTCGTCTCCGCCGGCCCCCGGTTATGGATGGAGATCTCTATCAGGATGTCGTCCGGAGCCGCCTTGAAGTACTCCACGGAGACGTCCCAGTAACGGTTGCCGTCGAAAATGCCGGTATCGATCAGCTCGTACTCATTATCCCGAAGACCACGCTTAGCGTTCCCTTGAACCAAGAGCGAGTACGGGTACTCGCCCTGCGGATACTTGTACAGCATCCTGAGATACGAATGGGACGGCGTGGCATCCAGGTAGTAGTAATACTCCTTCACATCCTCGCCGTGGTTGCCCTCTGAATTGCTCAAGCCGAACAATCGCTCCTTCAGGATGGGATCTTTCCCGTTCCAGAGCGCGAGTGCCAGGCACAATCTCTGCTCCGTGTCACAGATGCCGGCCAACCCGTCCTCCCCCCATCGGTAAGCACGGCTGCGGGCTTGGTCGTGGTTCAAATAGTTCCAGGCGCCCCCATCAGTGGAGTAATCCTCGCGCACCGTGCCCCATTGCCGTTCGCTGACGTATGGCCCCCACAGCTTCCACGAGGGATGAGCGATGCTTCCTTGTTTCAGCCTTTGTTCCTCCGCGGTCATGATCTCATTCTGTTCCTAACGATTGTGTGTCCGAAATCATTTCCCACGACCAATGCGGGATCTGATCAGGCAGAGACTCCCCCCTGCGAACGATTGATGAGGGGTATTGGCTTCAGATTCTAAATACTTCTATAGGACTCTTCAGATGTCATGAAACCTACTACCCATTTCCGGCTAGTAGAAGTTAATGAATCCGCGTACCTTGGTCGGAATCATTCATTACGGCTACGTCGTCCGTTCTCGTCGTCTCCGCCGGCGTGTGTCGCCGATGGTCAGCCACGATGCCGGGATCGATTGCCTCGG
>DATDGW010000094.1:0-2212 GCA_036521895.1 Candidatus Sulfotelmatobacter sp.
CATGCGAATGAGACATTACTCCATTAACTCGGTCCGTCCAGATTTGGTCTAAGTGAATCGTGCTCAACTACCTGTAGAACCGACGGCCTGGTGCGAAGGCAACATTACCCCGTCTGAGCTGCTGCGGACCTGAAAAAGCCCTCGGATGTCACATTACGCCGCTCATCCGAACGCGCCGATTTACTCCTAAGAGCCGGCGCAAGAATAATTTCACAGATTCGGTCGAATTGTATAGTTCCATCGCGGAAGCACTTTGTCATGGGTAAGACGGAGTGAGGAGATCAACAGTGGGTCGGGCTTGAGACGGGTCGGATACTCGTTTCGATCGAGATAGGCGGTCACGGCCAAGCCGGTTTGCGTGCTGGTGGTACGGATGAAGTTGAGCATCTTTTCGTAGCTGTCGAGTGGCTCGGCCGCCCAGTTTTTGGAGATCTCGGAGAACAGCCGGTGCTCAATGGGATTCCACTTTGAGGCACCGGTAGGGTAGTGAGCGATAGTGACCGCGAGGCCGAACGGATTGCATATTTGAGCCTGGACTTCGGTTTTCCAGGCCCAGGAGGTGCAACTGTTGCTGCCGCCGGAGTCGGCCAGAACCAGCAGTTTGGGCGTGCGGCCATAGCCAAGCAGCCCCTCCCGTTTCCACCAGGTGGCGATGGAATGAGCGGCGAAGGCCGGCGTGTCGTGAGAGACGCCAACGCAGACTGCGCCGCGGTTGCGGGGCGGGTCATAAATGCCATAGGAGATTCCGACCCCGCTGGCATCCGAGCGGAAGTCATGATCGTTTACCAGCACCGGCGATCGGTCCCATTTGGCGCCGCCGCTTTTGAAATTGCCGATCATTTCGCGCTTCTTGCTGTCGACGCTGATGACGGGAAGGCCTTGCCGCTGGAAACGGGTCCGGAGCGAGCAGATGTTTTGGAACTGCTGATCGCGGTAGGGGCTGGAGTTGGTGGCGTTCTGCTTGCGGTTGACGCGCAGGGAGAAATGCATTTGGTAGAGAAGGCGAGCGACCGTGTTGGCCGATACCGGGATGCCGATCTGCTGGAGGACCTCGGCGATCTTCTCCGTCGTCTTGCGAGTCCACTTCAGCCCGGTGATGGGATCTCCGGCGGTGTCGTGCTCCAGCAGAATCTCGATGGCGTCGATTATTTGGGGCGTTTTTTTTCCACCGGCTTACGCCCCGCCCCGGCTTTGCGCGCGCGGTCCACTTCCACGTCCTGGGCCAACAACTGTTGTCGTCCACGGGCTACGGTGTGCGAATCGAGATCGAGGAAGTCGGCCAGTTGACGGTCACCACCGCGACCGAACTTCAGCGACTCCAGTCCGGCATACAGGCGACGCTGTTGCTCGTCCAGCAGACTGTAGAACAGCAGGATGGCGGCTTTCACTTCCTCCGGGGCGACTTCCAGCGCGGACGCGTCCACCACGGTGGGCAGCATCTCCACAGAACGGCGCGCCATCAGTTGCCGTCGTTGGACGGTTGGCTCCGTAGCCGTGTACAGGTACCGGCCGGCGACGATCTGGCGCGCCACTCGCTCTTGCTGAGCCAATTGATGGAGGGCATCCTGCACCTCGACGTGCAACACGGGAGCCAACTCATCGGCGAAGTATCCGCGCGGGGAACCATGCACGAATTCTTCGGCGGTGGCCAGCAGGGTGCCGAAACGGGAGAACCAAGCCTCTGCGTGCGACCACAATCCGCGATCATCAAAGCGGGCGATCTGGCCGAGGGTGTAGTATCGCCCGCGGTGAGAATAGCTGGTGAGGTAATCCAGCGGCTTGAGTTTGCGGAAGACGGTGATGTCGACCGAAGTGCCGAGAGCTTGTTTCAATTCGTCCAGAGTGGCGATTTTATGGCGCAGCAGAAGCGTGCGCAGGGTATCGGAGCGGAAGGAGAGGGGTCGCATAATGTTATAGTTCCGATTGAATCGGATCTTCCAATCGGAACTATAACAAATTGGAGCGCTTTTGGCTACGGCCCCTCAAGTACCCCGAGAGGCCGTGATTCTTGGGCCTTCGAGCCACCTTTAGCATGTTGGGGAGTGCACTCCAGAGAGGGCAGATTATGACAGATAAACGATCACTTGTGAGTCGTTATTTTTGAGGCAGCCCTTAGCGTTGATCAGTTCCTCGGTTAAATCCTGGAGCAACTCAGCGTCGATACCTGCGTTTTGGTTCTCCTTTACCGGCTCTTGGTAGGTAACGGACTGCT
>DATDGW010000095.1:0-1965 GCA_036521895.1 Candidatus Sulfotelmatobacter sp.
TGATAGCGTCAGCCAACTTTTTCTAACTGCGCGATCGGCGATGAGATCGTAAAGGATCGAAATCAGGTCAGGATGTGTTCGAGTCCCGTAGCCACCCATAACCCCCGGAATTCCGGGTGTCGAGTCCTTCCTCAGGTCTGCGAAGAGCGAGGCATTTTCAGGGTGCGGAAATTCAATGGCGGGGTCTGGCGGCGTGAAATCCGGAACCTCGGATTTTTCCGCCCTCTTGAAGAAAGCAATAAGGCGCTGGAAATTCGTGGGCATACGCTGGCCGCCATTTTACAAGGACAACGGCGTTTGACGTAAAATCGCCGTTACAGTGCGCCGGGATAAACCGGCATGAAGCAGAGAATGAAAGAGTCTCACGAGAAAGGAGTAGCGATCCGCTCGGCCTCGAGTCTTGCGCGAGTCCTATCGCGAGGTAGGCCGCGAAGCGTAGATAGAGGATAGGCGGGGTGGGTATCCAGCTCCGAAAAGATGCAATCCGGACGCCGACGTCCTTGTAATGCACGGAAGGCAACATGAACAGGAGCGCCAGCGCGAGTTTCTGTTCAGTCCGGCGTAGTCGAAGACCCCAGACACGCCTAGAAACTTCATGCACGAGAACCGGGAGACCTCGGAGGCACCTGTGGCCCAACCAGGCCGCAGGTCGGCGGGCGAAGGCGCGGGCCATACGGCCCGCGCGGACGTCTCCGAGGAGTCACACCGCGGCATACTACCGATGAATCAATCGAACAAAGACGGAGCATCGTCGGCGGAGACTGAGGAGGGAAGGCTGCGGCTCAAGGAGAACACTTTCCTATTCGACACGTACCCGACTCAGCGCGGGACTGCGCGTGTCCCACGGGTGGGCGAGTGTGCGGACAACCCATAAGATTGGCCGCTATTCATCTGAGAGAAGAACCGGATGCGCTAATCAGCGCCCGTCCGGGTCTGTGCGGGGGGCAGCCAGCGATGGCTGTCCCTACCGCGATCTCAAAATGGCGCGAAAAGGTGAAGAAAAAGCGCATGCTTGTGCAATGGCCTGGTTTCGACAGTTGAGAACCAAATGGAGAGCAATGGCTGGTGAAACTACAAGGAAGCTTTAATGCTCAATCTTCTCCTGCTGCAGCGTCTTCAAACTTCTCACCAGGTAGTTCGTCCGATCATCACGCGCGTCCGACTGGCGCGTCATATGCTCCGAAGGCCTGAAGCCGGGTTCATGTTTTACCCAGACATGCTCTGAGACCGTGATCGGCATCGACGTAAGCAGTAAATAATCGTGACCCTCCAGGGAGAATGTGATCTTTCCGAGATGCACGCTGCCCTCCACGGCGCTTTCGAACGGAACTAGGGAGACAAGGTAGCGCCCCTCTCCAGGTACGTAGAGCATCAGCGTGGCATCCGTAGCCCCTGTATCGATAGACGAGCCGTCGGCATTTGCAATTACTTGGTTGTCGCGCACCAGCACCGGAGCAACAACTCGAAACTCTTTGGGATCTGGATCAAGTGTCTCGTGCGGGAGCGATACAAGCGGAGGAACGTGATCCAAGTATTCTGCTTCAACTCCAACTGTGCCAAGGCCCGCGACCCGAATTTCCTGGTTCTCGCCGGGCTCAACAGGAAGCAGGTTCTCTGGAACGTCTTTGAACAGAGCTTCACCGTAGTTCACGTCTGTATCTCCAGCCCCAGGAACGTACTTGGCCCTTATAGCCAGTTGAGTGCCACTTCCTGAATTTGCGATGAAACGGGTGTTCATCAGGAGAAGGCCTTCGTGGCCGTGGTGAACGAAATTACACATATTGTCCTTTGGACTGCCGTCCGCCCTCATGACGCAGATAGTGGCTTTACCCGTTGGAGGAAGCTTAAATTTCAGTTCCAGAAATCGCCCGGTCGCGGCTCCAGCTCGCGCTCGTACCATAACCAGACCACTCGAAAGCGCAATAATCGCGATCAGCATTACTCCAAACGCCAGCTTTGGAATCC
>DATDGW010000096.1:0-7878 GCA_036521895.1 Candidatus Sulfotelmatobacter sp.
AACATGGCCTGACAAAACCGTGCTGATGCTCGAAGGTCGGCGTGCCGAAGGGAAGGGCTCGATCAACCAGAAGGGCAATTACCAGACCACCGACCTTATGGGCATCGAGGCGCATGTGAAGGATGAAGGCCGCTTCCCGGGGAAGTGGGCGTTCTTCGCCTTCGGCGACGGGAAGACCGCCAAGATGATCCCAACGAATATGGAGTGCTACAGTTGCCACGCCGATCACGCGGCGGTGGATACCACGTTCGTACAGTTTTATCCCACGCTGCTGCCGATCGCGCAGAGCAAGGGCACGCTGAGTGCGTCATACCAGAAGGAGAGCGCTGCGCAGAAGTAGTGCGACTGCGTATCTGGGCCTCGCGTGCATGGGCACGGGTCCGCGTCCGGAGTCCTTCGACGAGGACCTCAGCGGCTAAAGCCGGAAAGTTTTGGGGCGCTTAGCGGCACGACTGGAAATTGTGCCCTTCCCGGTTTTTTGCGTGGTTGTCTTTTCGTCCTGGCTTGTTTCGTTGATTCGGCTAAGGTGAGTCGAGACTTGAGACCCAACCATTGAAGTTTTTGGCCTACTTCGCGGCGCTCGCGACTTTCACGCCGTGCGAACTGGTTGCGTAGCGGGCGATGCCTTTGTAGAGGGCTTCGGCGATTTGCTCGCGGTAGCCGTCGCTGCGGAGTTTTTGTTCGTCGGTGGGACTGCTGACGAAGGAGACTTCCGCCAGAATTCCGGGCATCGCGCTTTCGGTGAGCACGACGAATCCGGCTTCTTTGATGCCGCGGTCGCGCAGGCCGGGATTCTGCGCTGACAGCGTGCCGTAGAGGGAGCGTTGCACGCTGGCCGCCAGATGCCGCGATTGCTCGCTGCGTTCGTGCAGGTCCGCGGGCGAAAGAGTCGGCGTCACTGCCGGCTTGCCGTTGTTGGCGGCGTGAGTGTCGACATCCTTGGACCCGGGGGCGGAAAAGAGATTCGTGTAGTACGTTTCCACGCCGCGCGCCGAGGGCAGATCGCTGTAGTTGGCGTGGACCGAGACGAACAGATCGGCCTGCGACATGTTGGCGATGCTGGCGCGGTCGTCGAGCGTGATGTAGTTGTCGTCCGGTCGCGTGTAGATGACTTCCATCCCCAGGCGGCTTTCGAGCAGCTTGCCGAGGCGTTGCGAGATTTCGAGGACGAGATCTTTTTCCAGCAGGCCGCGACGGCCGACGGTGCCGAGGTCCCAGCCACCGTGTCCGGCGTCGACGACGATGCGCATCTTGGGCACGTGCGAACGCAGTTGAAGGTCTTCTTTCGTTGGAGGCGGAACCACGATGGCGAGCTTGTTCTTTTCCGCTTCGCCGGCGTTGGGGAACAGGTTCACCGCGCCCTTCGGAGTCGCGCCCATCTTGCGCACTTCGACGACGAGGCGATAGGGATTCGGCTCCAGACTCACCGAGAAGGTTGAGTGGGCCCTGGTCTCAAGGACAACGCGAGTCATGCCAGCAACGGGCTGTGCCATGCGGATGCGGCCGACGAACGAGTCGCCGATCTCGATCGATTTTCCCAGAAGTTCGGGAGCGAGTCGCGTGTCGCGCAAATCGAAGTAGATGCGGTCGGGGCCAGAGAGGCGGTGCGCTTCGTACTGAATCTGGTCTTCGAGATCGAGCACGATGGTGCTGGAGTCGGCCGACGACCAGTGGCGGATTCCGGTGACCTTGGGGAACTTGGACAACTCCTGCGGAGTCGCGGGTGTGGTGTCGGACTCGCTAGTATCGGAGCTTGCGTCGGGACTTGTGTTGTCTGTGGTCGTGGGAGTTGCACCGGCAGTTGCAGCCGCATCTGCTTCTTTCGCCGCCGCCGAGTCTGCCGGCTTGACGGGCATTTTCTCGGTGCGGATCACGGCGCTGCTCAACTGTGCGTTCTTCATCTTCCACCAGACCCCGCCGGCAAAAGCGGTAACGATCACGATGAATACGAGAAGAATGAGCACGAACGGCCGGTGCTCAGCGGACTCAGCCCGGGGAGCGACGCACTGGGGTGCGGCGCCTACACTGGGCGTGACAATGAGTTCGACCTGCGGAGCCTTCTCCGCGGTTTTATCAACGATGAGGGGCTTGTCTGGGATCGTAAGTGCGGGAGCAGGACTCGCCTTCGCTGCGGCAGTCTTCGAATCGGCAACCTTCGAGTCTTTCGCGGGTACTGCCGGATCCAGGGCAACAGCCGCAGGCGCATGCGCTGCCGCCGCAGCTGATGTCACGGGAACGGACACGACCGGAGTTGGAGCGACGCGAGTGGGCGCAACCGGAGCCGGTGCGACGGGAGTTGGTGCGACCTTGACGACGACTGCCGGCGCCGGGCTCACGGCTTTCGGCGGCTCGACAGCGCGAGGCTTGGTGGTTACGCGCAGAGCCGGTTCCAGCTTGGTTGCCGCGGCCTGCGCCGACTCGGCGAAGCGATCTTCATCTTCCGGCTTCAGCGCACCCAGGACTAGTTCCGCCAGCAGGCTCAGGTTGCGGATGTCGCTCTCGTTGAAGGCGAAGGGCCATTCGGAGAACGCCTCAAGCAGTCCGATGACGCGGCGGCGGCCGCACAACGGCACGGCGACCATAGAACGCGCGCCCAGCTTGCGGCAGGCTGCGAGATTCACCCTAGGATCGGTCTCAGTGTCGTCGCACATCACGATCAGCGCGGTGCGGAAGCTGGCGCCGGAGAACGCGGAATCGCGGTCGATGCGCGCGCCAACATCGGGGCGAATGGCACCCGCGGCCGCGCGCAAGACAATCTCATTATTTTCTGCGAGAGCGATCGCCAGGCCATCGGCGCCCGTGATCGCGACGGCGCGTTCGGCCACGAGCTGCAGGACTTCGTCGAGAACAAACAGTTCTTGCCGGTCAAACTCCGCCGCTGGTGTCGCAGCATCGAACCCGTGGTTCCGCGAGGCCAGTGTTTTTCTGCGGCGCACCTGATCGTGCAGGGCAGAGAAGGCTAGCAATGCCTGCAGAGCGTCGCGGTGCGAGGGTTTAGAGGTACCGTCCTTGGGATGAGGGGAGGCGGCGGAGTCGCCGTTTTCCCTCGGCCATCCAGGCACACCAGCACCGGCGAACGCAGTGGTCACGTCAAGGTCCGGTTTGGTGCTGGTCGTCGCCATTTAGTGACAGTTCACTTGTAAGTTATCGGTCTTTCGTCCTAGTTGCAATTAGTTGGGCCTGACCCTTTGGCCCTGTACTTTAGTAAGCCATTGTGCATCGTTTTCGCGTTTCCGAACACTCTTCGAAAGTTTATTTTGCGGTTCCGCCGCGGAGTAGAATCCACCATCCAGAACACGAGGGGAAGTGCATGCCCCAACCGCGAACGCACGCATCTCCCAGCCCAACCGTTGCCGCGTCGATCGTCATCGGCATGCTGGCCATGGTAGTCATTCCCGCGACATTGACTCTGCGTGCGGTGAGTGCGCCGGGAAAGCTCGAGGTGGGACCGGATCCTTCGCCACACGGCTATACATGGAGCCTGCTCCTGTTTGTGGTTCCGATTGTCGTGATGGCGTTATGGTTCTTCCCGAGTGAAGGTCTCGAGCTTCCGCGGCGCTCCTTCTGGCGGACCATCGGCATTCTCGTGCCCACTGGATGCCTGTTGGACGTGATCTTTGCGCAGTGGTTCTTCTGTTTTCCCAATCCGAAAGCGACGCTGGGCATACTCGCACCTGCGTTGGGGAGACCGGTTCCTGTCGAAGAGTATGTCTTTTATCTGACTGGTTTTATCACAGTCTTATTTCTCTACGTGTGGTTCAGCGAGTACTGGCTGGCCGCCTACACGGTGGAGGACTATCGCGGTGAAGCCCGCGCCTTGGATCGTCTGTTGCGGTTCCATCCGATGTCACTGGTTCTGGGACTGGCGCTGATTGCGGCTGCGATTCTCTATAAGAGATTCGTTTCTTCTGTGCCTGGCGGCTGGCCCGGCTACTTCATTGTGCTGGTGGCCGGAGGACTGATTCCTTCGGCGAGTTTATATCCGGTCACGCGACGCTTCATCAACTGGCGCGCAATGAGCCTGACGATGTTTGTCATCCTGCTGGTAAGCCTGCTCTGGGAAGCCACTCTGGCGTTGCCATACGGCTGGTGGAACTATCAGCATCCGGCGATGATGGGCCTGTTTATTGGGGCCTGGTCTGGTCTGCCGGTCGAGGCCGTGACGGTTTGGCTTGCGGTCACGTACGGCACGGTAATTCTGTTTGAAGCCGTCAAAATCTGGCAGGCCTCGGGGCGTCGAGCGAAAGAGGCGTTTCTGGGCTCGAAAACGAACCCCTCATAGATTGTGGCTTGTTCCGAACCACCCTAGTTACTAAGGCGGTACACACGGTCGGAGATAACATCCAGCGGATAGGGACCTGGCCGACCTGATTTTCCGGTGGTGCATCGATATGGACGCAGGAACATCCTCCGCGCGGCAAGCCAGGGCGAAGCATCGGCACGAACTGCGCAATCTCACCTACGTCACGATCGACCAGGCGAACGGCGGCATCGTCCGCAATCTGACCCATGAAGGCATCGGAGTGCAGGCGGTGGCAGCTCCTCCTCCGCGACAACAGGTGCGAGTGCGCTTCGAATTGCGCGACCCGCGGTTGCGCGTGGAAACACGTGGAGAAGTGACATGGTCCACGCTCTCCGGGCAGTGCGGCATCCGGTTTCTTGACTTGCCGCCGCGTATGACACGCCAGATCAACGAGTGGATTCTTGGCGATCTACTGGATGGAGCGGCTGTACATGGGAGTCGCGCAGGAACCATTTTTTCGGTCCCGGTTGTGGCCGAGGAAGACGATGGGTTGATGGTTTCCGCTGCGCCTCTGAAAGTCATCGAATTACCGCTGCGCCGCGCTCCCTTTCAGCCATCGTATCGCCGAGATGAGGCGGCCCCAGTGCCGCCCGCTCCGCTCGACTGGCTTTCGCAGCCGCTCTCGGGGCGGGGCCTGGTGTGGACGATCAATACGCTCGTGGCGGTGGCAGCTCTCCTGCTGTTTGCGCTGGTGTTTCTCGCGGTCACGCGGGAACCGCCACCCAGGCCGCTTGCCATGGTGGGGGTGGGCACGGTTGCTGTGGCCGTGCTGTATTGGGGATTCTTTCAGATATTCGGAGGATCGAGCCCGGGTACTCGATTAGCGCGCCTGGTGGGGTGCGATCTCGAGGATGAAGACGAAATGAGGGACGCTCGCTTCCGCTAACGCCTCCCTATCGGACGGCGGCTCTCGTTCGCAAAATTTAGTTCGCGAAATACTGCTGGGCCAGCCAGAGTTGCAGGGTGCGCTGCTGTTGCGGCGCCAGCTTTACGAAGCGGATGCCGGTGTTTCCGCGCTTATCCTGCCACGCGATTTCCGCCTTGGCTTTCAGACTGGACCGAGCGCCGGGCAGGTCGAAGGAGACTTGCAGAGCCTTGGCCGCCTCGACCGGGTTCTTGGTGTGAATCTGCATTCCTCCCTGACTCACGTTAATCAGGAAGGCATCCACGGGCTTCTGGCCTTTGCAGCTGAGCGACACGGGGACTTCAAGGCCGGCGCGGTGATAGCGGAGGCGTCCGTCGAGGATCATGCTGCGCGCGGCGGAAAGGGTGCGCACGGCTTGTTCGACTGAAATTGGTTTTTCGAAGGCGAAGAGAGCGCCGCTCTCGTCGAGGTTCTGATTGCAGCGCGGGCTGCCCATGATGACCAGCGGCACGGTTCTGGGGTTTTCCACGCTTTGCAGTTGGCGCAGGAATTGTGAGCTTCCGTTGAGATCGCAGTCCACGATGAGTGCATCGATCTTGGATTTGTTGAGCCGGGCCAGGGCTCGCTGCGGTTCGTTCTCGACGGAGACGTCCATGTGAAGGCCGCCGAGGATGCATTCCAGAACACTGACTTCCTGCCAGTCGCGCGAGACTACCATCGAGGAAAGTGTCATGCACTCACTCTAGCGGTGGCGGTAACGTTGCCGTAGATAACCAACGTAACGCGCGGGCCGGGAAGGTTTCCGGTCTCCGCCGCTCACCTGCAGCTGCGTGCAACTCTTCGCTGGCGGGTCCTTCATTGCGGGGCAGTTGGCAAGGGGTTGGGTACGATCGAGTTCACGGCGTGATTGATGTGTCCGCGCAGCGGTTCATACCAGTTTGCCCATTCATCGTAGGGAAGAGTACTTCGGCTCAATTCCTCTCTTGCGACGCTTGAAGACGTTGGTTGTACCTCATAGCTATGAACGAACAGGGTTAAAGCATCCCAGAACTGAAATCTGAACCTATCACCCAAGCCAGGATAGAGTTCATTGAGACGGTCCGGGTTGGCAGCCATTGATGTCGTTCCGGTTTATCGGCCGCGATACCACTCCACCGTGCGCCGCAGGCCCTCTTGGAAATCGACTTTGAGTTTGTAGCCGAGACCGGCTTCTGCCTTGGAGATGTCAGCGAGGGAGTGTTTGATGTCGCCGCCGCGCTCGGGGCCGTGCTTGGGCTGGCCGGTATAGGAGGTCAAGCCCTGCAGCAACTTGAAGGTTTCGTTGAGCGTGACTCGGCGGCCGGTGGCGACGTTGAACATCTGCCCAGCAGCTTTGGCGGCGGGCGCTTTGCAGGCGAGGAGATTAGCTTCGACCGCATTGTCGATGTAGGTGAAGTCGCGGCTCTGCTCGCCGTCACCGTAGATGGCGGGTTGCTCGCCTCGCAGCATCACGGTGATGAACTTCGCGAGCACCCCCGAATAGGGAGAAGACGGATCCTGCCGCGGTCCGAAGATGTTGAAGTAGCGCAGAGCCACGGTCTCGAGTTGGTAACAGCGGTAAAAAGAGATGAGGTAGTGTTCGCTTGCAAGTTTCGCCACAGCGTAGGGCGAGATGGGATCGGGCTTCATGTCCTCGTGCTTGGGCAGGGTGGGCGTATCTCCGTAGGCGGAGGACGAAGCCGCGTAGACCACGCGCTTAACCTTGGCGTCGCGGGCTGCGACCAGAAGGTTGACGGTGCCGTCGACGTTGGCCCGGTTGCTGCCCAGTGGGTCGAGAACGGACTTCGGCACGGACGGGATGGCGGCCTGGTGCAGGACGTAGTCCACTCCGGCGCTGGCTTTGTGCATCTCGTCGAGGTCGAGAATGTCGGCTTCGCGGAAGTCGATGCGGTCCAGAATGTCCGCGAGATTCTCGCGGTTACCGGTGGCGAAGTTGTCGACGCCGCGCACCTGCTCGCCGCGGGAGAGTAGTTCGCGTGCGAGAGATGATCCGATGAAGCCGCCAATGCCAGTAATCAGATAGAGAGCCATTGCTTCTTCATCATAAATGGAGCGGAGTTCGACGGAACCGGAAGGGGATTACAAGGGTAACCATGAAAGTAGTGGGCGGATGTCAGAAGTCAAAATTCAGAATTTCATCCTCTGGTCTCGGTGGTTTGGCGCTTGCGGAGGATCCGCAGAAAGTCTTCGCGCATGAACATCTGGCGGCTTTGGACGAATTCCGTGAGTGCCTGCAGGGCTGCGGAAGGATTGGAGATCAGGGGCACCGCTTCCAGTGGTTCGGCGGGCAGGGAGGACGCGATCCCTGGGCCCATGATCACGGTTGGCCGAGTGATGGTGGCCAGAAGTTCGCGCAATCAAGAACGATTCTGGTCCGACATTTCGACGAATGCCACGCCCATGCCGAGGTAGGGATAGCTGACGCGCACGTTGCCCCTTGGTCTCGAAGCGGACGCCGTTGGCTTCCAGGTTCATGTGCGGAATCGTGCCAGCCGGATCGGTGGCCTGGGTTTCGACGTAGCAGCCGTGCAGGCTGATGTCGCTGAAAGTGGCCCAGATCCTGACGTCGTGGCCTTCCTCGCACAGGTCGGCGCTGCCTTCGCACTTGTAACCGGGGCTGCGACGTTTTTCCGCGCCCTTGAAGCGGTCGCTGGAGTCGGGACGGTTGAGA
>DATDGW010000097.1:0-3708 GCA_036521895.1 Candidatus Sulfotelmatobacter sp.
ATGGGGTCGACGCGCATCGCACGGCGCGCAGGAATGTATGCCGCTGCTAGCGCCACAAACGTCAACAGTATCGCCACACCGGCAAACGTGAGCGGGTCGGTGGCGCTGACACCGGACAGGAGGCTGGACATCAATGGTGTCAACCCGAGCGCGGCCACCAGCCCGATCGCTACACCCGCAAATGCGAGCTTCATGCCTTGTCCTACCACAAGCCGCATCACCGCGCTGGGCTCCGCGCCCAGAGCCATGCGGATTCCGATTTCATTGGTGCGCTGCGCCACAGAGTAGCCGATCACTCCATAGAGTCCGACGGCGGCCAGTAGCAGCGCCACGCTTCCCAAGATGCTGAGCAGGCTGGCGGAAATTCTCTGCTCAAAAAGGGATGCAGCAATGCTGTCACTGAGGCCGGTGGTGTCGAAGACAGGAACCGCTGGGTCGACGGCTTGCGCTTCGCGACGCAAGGCGATGGCCGCGCTATCGATGGAAGCGGAGGTGCGGATGAAGAATGCCAAGCCCATTTCGGGGTGGTAGATTTGGCGTATGGGGACATAAAAATAGGGCGTAGGAGATTCATTGAGGCGGTAAATCTTACTGTCCTGAACAACACCAACGACCGCGAACCACTTCCCCCAACCTTGCACGCGACGCCCGAGGGCGGTACCGCTTGGAATGAAGCGGCGAACGAACTCTTGGTTGACGATCATCACCGGCGCAGCGTTCCCATCGTCGTGAAGATTGAAGTCACGGCCCTGAAGAACGGGAATTTTCATCAGGTCAAAATAGCCAGGCGCGGCGAGAGTGCGGTAGATCTTCATGTTCTCGCTGGGAGACGCGACGTAGCCTTGAATTTGCAAATCCTCCCAGGATCCTGGCGAAAGGCTAAGCGGCACATAATCTGCATAGGTGACCACAGTAACGCCAGGCTGGTGTTCAAGCCGCTCGCGGTAACGAAGGCAATAAGAATCGGCCTCCTGGGCACTGTAGCTTGCGGCCGAGAGATCCAGTCGGGCGACCACGACGTGTTCGGGGTCGAATCCCGGGTGAATCTCGCCGACGTGACGAAAACTCCTCACGAAGAGACCAGCTCCAATCAAGGCCACCAGGGCAAGCGCTACTTCGGAGGTCACGAAAAATCCCAGCAGACGCTTAGAGCGAGCGCCGGTCCCCGCCCGCCCGCGCTCCCTGAGCGCTTCTTCAGTCTTTCCCTTGGAAGCGTGCATGGCCGGTGCGATACCGGCGAGCAGCGCCGCCGCGCATGCCACCGCGATCATGAAGAGCAGCACTCCGCTATCAATCGGCACCCGCACCAGCGTGGGAGAGGAGGAGTGCGGAAGCAGATATCTGAACGAGCCTGCGAGCGGAACCGCTATGATGAGTCCAGCGAGCGTTCCAAGAATAGCGATCAAAAATGATTCCGTGACAAGCTGGCGAACGAGACGTGAGCGCGGGGCGCCCAAGGCCAGGCGAATGCTAAATTCCTTTTGCCGAACGGTGGCGCGCGCCAACAACAGATTAGCGACATTGGCACAAACAATAAGAAGAAGGACGCCACAGGCTGCCATCAAAATGCTGAGAGGGCCCAGCAAGGAGTTCTGAATTCCGTAATGCGCTTTCCACAGGGGGAGGAGAGTCGCGCTCATGCCCTCGTTTGTGTCGGCATCGTCGTGAGCCAGGCCGGCGGCTTGGGATTGCACTTCGGCGCGGGCTTGCGCCAGGGAGACGCCCGGAGCGAGGCGCGCAAGGACCCGGAAGGTGCGCCATTTGCGATCGACGAGCGTCTGGTCACCGGTGGCGGACAACTGGCCATACATGGTTGCCGGCACCCACATTTCGAAGGAAAAACCGCCCATTGACCCGCCAAAAGTTGCGGGCGCAACGCCGATGATGGTGTAAGGAAAATGATTGATGCGCAAGGTTGCGCCAATGACGCTCGGATTGGCGTGAAAATGGCTGGTCCAATAGGAGTGGCCGATGATGACCAAGGGGTGCGCGTTTTGCTGCTGATCGACTTCCTCGGTCGAAAAAAACCTGCCAAGTTCCGGTGTGACCTGCAACAACTCGAAGAAATTCCCCGAAACGGCTTCGCCCCAGACACGCTCGATAGTGTTCTCATCTCCGACGGCAAGGTCCATGGGTTTGGTTACGGACATCTCCGCTGTGAGTTTGCAGTTATCGCGCAGATCACGAAAGTCTAGATAGGAAGTGGCAAGCCACTCGCCGTTGGGAGCCACGGTCTCGAGTGCGGCGATGCGTTCCGGGTTGCCGACTCCCGGAAGAGGATTGAGTAGAATGCAGCGGACCCAACTGAAAATCGTGGTATCGGCCCCGATACCAAGGGCCAGGGTTAGCACCGCGACCGCAGTGAACCCGGGATTCTTTCGCAGCATGCGCAGGCCGTAGCGCACATCGAGCCACAGCCTTTCGAACCACAGGCCGCCACGTTCTTCACGACATTCCTCCTTGAATCTTTCCTGGCCGCCGAACTCGATCCGCGCGCGGCGCAGGGCTTCGGCGCGGGGCGAGCCGGAACGCTCGAGATCGTCCGCACGGTTTTCGATGTGCAAGCGAAGCTCCTCGTCCATCTCGCCCTCAATGCGAGAGCGATGAAAAAGAACGGAAGCAAAGGAACGAAGTAAGGCAGGCAGTTTCATACTTCCTCCGGCTGGGCGCTGAGAGCGGAACCGATGGCCGCGACGAGGCGGTTCCAGCCTTCCGCTTCCTCGCTCAAACGCTTGCGGCCCGCGGCGGTGAGTTCGTAAAATTTGGCGCGGCGGTTGTTGTCGGACGTACCCCAGCTTGGTTTGAGCAGCCCCTGACGTACGAGTCGAAACAACGCGGGATAGAGTGCGCCTTGTTCGATAAGCAGAGCCCCGCGGGAGATTTGCTCGATGCGCAGAAGAACGCCGTAGCCATGCAAAGGGCCGAGTGAGACCGCCTTCAAAATGAGCAAATCGAGGGTGCCGGGAAGAACCCGAGCCTGCTCTTTCACATGGCCCTCCTAAGATAGTTAGGAGACTACTATACGCTCTCCTAAGTTGTCAAGGAGAGCAGCCAGAACTCCCAGGTCGTCCGGGACTATCAAGACGGCAACGCTTTCGGATGAGTGGTCGGCTACCCTTCCTTTAATCGAATACGGAATATTGCCCGTTAATCGGGACTTGACCCTCAAGCTATACCCCTTCATTGACTCGCCTTCGGGCGCAACCTAACATGTCCGGCAAATGCCAGACACCGACTCGCCCATCGGCCGGACCATCTCACACTACCGCATCGTCGAGAAGCTCGGTGGCGGCGGTATGGGTGTTGTTTACAAGGCCGAGGACACCCGGCTCCATCGTGCCGTGGGTCTGAAATTCCTGCCTGCCGAAATGCTCCATGACTCGGCTGCTCTCGAACGCTTCCGCCTCGAAGCACAGGCCGCTTCGGCGTTGAATCACCCTAATATCTGCACTGTTTACGACATCGGCGAGCAAGACGGCCAGCAATTCATTGCGATGGAGTTTCTCGACGGCGCAACGCTGAAGCACCAAATTTCTGGCAAACCACTTCCATTCGAGGAGATGCTGGAACTCGCAATTCAAATCGCTGATGCGCTCGGGGCAGCACATGCCCAAGGCATCATCCATCGAGACATTAAGCCAGCAAATCTTTTCGTGACCAAACTGGGCAACGCCAAAGTGCTCGATTTCGGCCTGGCGAAAGTTGTCC
>DATDGW010000098.1:0-2527 GCA_036521895.1 Candidatus Sulfotelmatobacter sp.
TCTAATTGTCCAGAAGCAACCAAGGTAGGAACGAAGACATTCAGCCGGTTGCCGCAGCCTTAGCTCTGCGCCCTCGACGATCGCGCTTGCAAAACTCACGCTCCGACTCTCCTCGAATCAGCAGCGACTCTTCCCGCACAACTTCATGCCAGCGCCTTCAGAATCAATTCTATCAAGCAGTCTTGAGAACATCGAAACAATGGTTCTGGCCGGGTGCACGACATAGAAGTTGGAATCAGGCGGCAATAGCCTCCCGGCGGCCCTCCCAGTAATCGTCAAAGCGACCATTGAGATAAGAGCAACGCAAGGCCAGGATGGCGTTGGCTCCTCGGACGGTCCAGAACATTCCCGACCTTTTGAAACGGGAAGAGACCACCGTTTTGCATCCGGCTTCAATGACACCCGACCCCACGAAGAGGTGTTGGCGGCGCAACTTGGGATAGGGCATGCGCTCCGCATTCCTCTCAAAGTAGTCGGCCTCGGTGCGGATGTTCTCGGCGACTTCAGGGTTGTCCGAGGGGAGGGAACGCAACGCCTCCACCAGCCTTTCGATTTTCCCCTTGTCCAGCAGACGCTTTTGGTGGACCTTCAGCCAAGCGGCTTGCGTTCTTGGGTCGAGGGGGTACAGTCGGCGTGCCACCTCCCCGAGATGCTGGCGAGCGTGGTAGAGGTCGACAATTTGAATCGCGCCCGGAAAGTGCTCGGCGGTGAGATTCCAAATCCAGTTGGCGCCGTCGCCCATCACCACCTGCTTGCGGGCGCGACTGCAACCCCGCTGCCAAGCTTCCTGGTAAAGGCGCTTACCGAAGTCCTCGGCGCTTTCGATGGCGCCGGTATAGGTCGTGGAATCCGCATCGCGGATCGGGTAACCCTTCGGGTCCCACTTCGTCTGCGTGAACACACAGCCCAACTTGACTTCGCGGGTACGGGCGGGTTGGCCCTCGACCTTGCCTTGCCGCCCCACCGTCTCTTGCTTAATCATCGGGACTCCGGTGCCATCCATCTGCACGTACAGGATGCGAATCGGTTCTCCGGCCAAGGCGGGCAGGTCCAACTGGAGGGCCTGCTGGATCGCTTGGTGCTCGTGCTGCGCGATATCCGCGCCCACGGCCTCCGCCGTACGCTCCACCGATTTGGCGGTCACCTCCAGGCCGGCCAGCACTTTCATCTGTTGGCGGCCGTGATCGAAGGGGGCCTCCTGCCCCACCATCGCCTGCATGCGGCGCACTCCCGGAGAGAATTCCGTGTTCTCGATGTCCAGTTCGACATCGGCGGGGAATTGGCCGGCGTGACAGGTGGGGCACCAGTAGTAGGGTCGGGAGACTTCCGCTGGGCCCACGGCGGTCAGCACCGGCTTGGTCCGCAGTTGGTGGTAGTGAGCATGTTGGCCGCAGGGGCAAGCCACGCTGCGCTGTTCCTCGCTCGGTACGGGAAACCGAAGCAATTGGCTCAAGGCGGCGGCGCCCGCCCGGTGCAGGGCCGCGCGCACGGCCGTCTCCGTGGCTTCCAGATCGAGGTGTCCGGTCTTGCGCCGATCCTGAAAAACCACCCGCAAGAGCTGATCTACCTCGCGCCTGACCTCTTGCTGGATCGCTTCCGCCGTTTTTTTTCCTGGCCAGTCTGCGACTCGTCCGGGTTCGGTCGCAAACGGCAGATCGCGGTGTTGGTTTCCACAAACTCGCGACTCAGCTCCTGGAATTTGTGGAACTCCCCTACTTCTCGCTCGGCCTTGCGAATGGCCGCCCGAGTGGGCAAGGATTCGGAGATGGTCTTCCCATCGACTTTGTAGGTGAGTCGGAAATTGGGCCCATGCGCAGGTTCCCCGGGTTGATGGCAGCGACAGGCCGGCTTGCCACACCGACCCGACGTGCTCGTGACGCAACCAGGGCGAAGGTCGCCCAGTTGAGTGATCTGCTGAGCTATCAGTTCACGCCGCTGTGCTAATTCCAGAAGGGAAAGGGGCATAGAAGAGGTCCTCCTTATCCTAGCGTATCATCTACGCAAGGATAGGCGCCACAAAAAAGAGGCCAGCCCCTTCCCAACTTCTATGTCGCGCACCCTCCATCCCATGGGCAGCACCCACGGTCAAAGGGAAAGCGCTATCATCAATTTCCTTCGTCCTTTGAACAAATTGCACACCGCATCAATGCGAGCATCTAAATTAGAACAGCCATGCAGGGAAGTTCGAAGGAGGTAACACGCCAGCAGAGTTGGGTTGAAGTTGAGAATGGCGCCAGTTCGTCACGGAGCTGCATATGGATCACCAACGGCACGACGCGCTCACGTTGAGTGAGCGAAGGACGGGCCGCCTTGGTTCGGGATTTGTAGGCTGACTGGTGGTCAGCCGACGGGGTTGGGTCTCGGGCGCGAATTCAGGGTTGGCGAAGCCGACTTGTGCCGCTCATGTGCCGAGCACGATACCCAGATGGGCTGCACAAGGGCCTCTCTTGCTCGATTCATCTCGTTCAGATTTCAGCTCCGTCAGGATGGTTTCCAGGGTCAAAGGTAGCTCCTCGTCTGCTTGAAT
>DATDGW010000099.1:0-2865 GCA_036521895.1 Candidatus Sulfotelmatobacter sp.
GTGAGGGCGTCGGCCGTTGTAAAATTTCAGAAATTGGCCGATCGACGAGCGCGCCTCCGCCACGCTGTCGTAGGCCTTGAGGTAGACCTCCTCGTATTTCAGGGTGCGCCAAAAGCGCTCGATGAACACGTTGTCCCGCCACGCCCCCTTTCCGTCCGTGCTTATGTCGATGCCGTTGTCGATGAGAACCTCCGTGAATGCATCACTCGTGAACTGGCTGCCCTGATCCGTGTTGAAGATCTCCGGGCTGCCATAGAGCCGCAGAGCCTCATCGAGTGCGTCGACGCAGAATTCCTCACCCAGCGTGATCGACAGCCGCCAAGCCAGGATCCGACGCGCGAACCAGTCCATGACCGCGGCCAGGTAGACGAAGCCACGCTCCATCGGGATGTAGGTGATGTCAGATGTCCATACCTGGTTCACCCGATCGATCGTCAGTCCGCGTAATAGATAGGGATAGATCTTGTGGCCCGGCGCGGGTTTAGACGTTCTGGGCCTGCGATAAATGGCCTCTATCCCCATCCGCTGCATCAGCGTCCTTACATGCCGACGGCCGAGCTTGCTCCCCTCGGCAGCCAACAGGTCTTTCAGCATGCGCGACCCTGCATGAGGATGCTCCAGGTGCATCGCATCCAGCCTGCGCATGAGCGCAAGGTCGCTCGCCGACACGGCAGCAGGCTCGTAGTAGATGCTGCCCCGGGAGATCCCCAGGGCAGCGCACTGCTTCGACACAGCCAACGCATGACCGCGGTCGATCATCGCCTTGCGCTGGGCAACCCCGCCTTGCCGAGCGCAGTGGCTAAAAAACTATCTCGGCGCCGCGCGCCCCCTGTGGAGATAGAAACGAGCTACCGCTAGACTGCACCCGGAAGGGAGCGGCCGTTACGATTTTGGTGGCATGTGACCCCGTAAAAAAACATGGTCCATGGGTTGTTGCGCGCTTGAGAGTGGTGACGCCGTTCGGCGATCCCGTTTAGGAATCTGACTATTAGCGCAGCCCAGCCCTTCCTCTATCGTCAGCAGGAGGATGGGAGATGAAGCGGAAGAGATCGAAGCCAAAGATCGACGGTACGATGCCGCTGGTCCACGCGAACGCGGCGGCCATCGACGTTGGAGCAACCATGCACACGGCTGCTGTAGGGGCAGATTGCACGTCCGAGCCGGTGCGTAGCTTCGGAACCTTTACGAGCGATCTACATCAGCTGGCGAATTGGTTTAAGGAATGTGGCGTCGAGACAATCGTTATGGAATCAACCAGCGTTTATTGGATTCCAATTTTCGAACTCCTGGATGCCCGTGGGTTTACTGTCCTCCTTGTCAATGCGCGCGATGCCAAGCACGTGCCCGGACGCAAGACCGACGTCAGCGATGCGCAGTGGCTGCAGCGGCTCCATTCTTATGGTTTGCTACGTGCAAGCTTTCGGCCCAAAGGCCAAATCGCCGAGCTGCGAGCATACGTGCGTCAACGCGAGCGTCTGCTCGAGTACGCGGCCTCTCATATCCAGCACATGCAGAAGGCGCTGACAGAGATGAACCTTCAGCTCCACCACGTCGTTGCCGACATCACTGGCGCGACTGGCATGCGGATCATCCGCGCGATCCTCGCCGGCGAACGGGACCCCGGAGTACTGGTACGCTTGCGCGATTACCGGTGTCGCTCCAGTGCCGAGACGATCAAGAAGGCGCTCACCGGCAGCTACCGTGCCGAGCACCTGTTTGCGCTGGAACAGGCACTCGCCCTCTACGACGCCTACCATGAGAAGGTGTCCGCATGCGACGTGCGTATCGAAGCCGTGTTGAAAGAACTCAGCGTCCGTCGCGGCCCTGGCTCAGGATCATTGCCGCCGTCTCGTCGACGAACCGATCAAGTTAACGGGCTGGCCTTCGATGTCCGCGCGGCGCTCATTGCACTGCTCGGGAAGGACCTCACCCAGATCGATGGCCTCGGACCTTACCTCTCGCTGAAGCTGATCGCGGAGTGCGGTGACGATCTTTCGGCCTGGCCGAGCGCAAAACACTTCACTTCCTGGTTATGCTTGGCGCCCTGCAACAAAATCTCCGGCGGCAGGGTGCTCTCGTCAAGAACACGCCGATCCGGAAGCCGGGCTGCGGCCCTCCTCCGCCTTGCTGCCGTAACCGTTGGACGGACCGATACGGCGCTTGGCGCATTTTACCGACGGCTCTCGGCGCGCATCGGCAAAGCCAAGGCGGTGACGGCCACGGCACGCAAGATCGCGGTCCTGTTCTATAACGCTGTGCGTCATGGAATGGACTACGTCGACCCCGGCGCCTCATTCTACGAGGAACGCTACCGCGCGCGGGTGGTCAATAATCTGCATCGACGCGCCAAGGCATTCGGATTTGTTCTCAAACCCTTGGAGTCAGCCCTTGACGCCCCCTGACGCTACCGTTGTCATCCTTCATCACCCGTCGTTTCTTAGGAATCGAGCTCCAGGGTCAGCTCACCGATCTTGGCATGCAGCGCCTTGACGTCGACCGGCGGCGCCGACGGCTTCCCTCCGGCCGCACGCTCGAACACGTCCGCGGCGCCCGCGAGAAGCTGATCCTTCCAGATGGTGATCTGGTTCACGTGAACGTCAAACTGTTCCGATAGCTGAGCAAGTGTGCGATCGCCCTTAATTGCAGCGAGTGCCACCTTCGACTTGAAAGCCGGGGAGTGGTTCCGGCGCGTTCTCTTCTTCATGGTTCTCTCCTGATTCGCGGGTGAATCTTGCCCGCGGTGAGGCAGGAGTTCCACTTAACGCACTGTGCAAAAAACCGAGACCGGCTCTGGGCGAGCTATGTGATTACGCTGCTGTTGCTCTTGGTTGTGGTCGTTACTGCTACTGCGGTCTACTACACCCG
>DATDGW010000100.1:0-8622 GCA_036521895.1 Candidatus Sulfotelmatobacter sp.
ACGGACGAGGATCCCGAAACGCATTACAACCTCGGCATCGCCTTCCGCGAAATGGGCTTGCTCGACGAGGCCATCGGAGAGCTGCAGAAGGCCTGCCAGTCGTTCGATCACGGGCGTCCGTTCCCGCAGATCATGCAAACCTACACCTGGCTGGCGCAGTGCTTCCTCGAAAAAGGCGTCCCCGAAGCTGCCGTCCGGTGGTATGAGAAAGCTCTCGCCGTTCCCAGCATCGACGGCGAAACCCGCGTCGCGCTCCATTACGAACTGGCTGCCGCCTTCGAAACCGCCGGCGACAAAGCCTCCGCCCTCAAGCACTTTATGGACGTCTACGGCAGCAACATCGACTATCGCGATGTGGCCGAGCGCATTAAGGCCCTGAAGTCGTAGAATAGCGCGATGGCTTTTGTCCCCAATTATCCTTACCCGGGGTGCAGTGCACGCCGCCGTGATCTCCGTGTTGTTTCTTCGCGGCGCCGGAGCTGCCCTGAATGAGCGATCCGCCGCCGTTTTCCAACGCTCCCGGCAACGCACCCAGACCTACCGCGCCCCAGCCTGAATCGGTCACCGCCCTTCTCGGTCCGCCTCTCGAAGCCGAGACGCGCCCGTCGAACGGTCCCGTACAGGTCTGGCTGCACCGCATTTCCGTCTTTCTATTCGTCTTAATCAGTGCCGTCGCCGGCGTTCTGCTCATCATTCTGCCCTGGACTCCCGAGTGGACCGACAACTACCTGCTGCTTTCCTTCCCCTCCCTGCGCTCGGTGGTTTCCAATGCATTCTTCCGCGGCATCTGCAGCGGCCTGGGACTGCTCGATATCTGGATCGGTTTCTGGGAGGCGCTCCACTACCACGAGCAACGATAGCGTCCCGTCGGAGTGCCCCGTTCTCCATTCCCCGCAGCCCGGCCGCTCCGGTATCCTGACGCTCTGCGCTTCGCAGTAAGAATTTCGAGTGCGAGTTTCTCTATGACTGACCATCTCAAGTCCGCGCCGGTTGCCTACCAGAACGAAGCCTTCCTCAACAGTCCCGATGGCCGCATCCTCCGCATCCTGGCCGAATATCAGGAGCCCCTCGCCCGCTTCCGCCGCGAGCAGATTCAGGACACCGTCGTCTTCTTCGGCTCCGCCCGCTTTCAGGGACAAAAGGACGCCGCCAGCGCCCTCGCTGCGATCGAGAAGAATCAGGCCGGAACCCCAGCAGCCCAGTTGGAAAAAGACTTGAAGCGCGCCCACGCCGGAGTCGACATGGCCCGCTACTACGAGGAAGCGCGCCGCCTCGCGCACATGCTGACTAAGTGGTCGATCCAGATTCCCGCCCGCCGCCGCCGTTTCGTCGTCACCACGGGTGGAGGTCCCGGCATCATGGAAGCCGCCAACCTCGGCGCCTACGAGGCCGGAGGCAAGACCATCGGCCTCAACATCCAGCTGCCTTTCGAACAGAGTCCCAACCAGTACATCACCCCGGCTCTGAATTTTCAGTTCCATTACTTCTTCATGCGTAAATTCTGGTTCGCCTATCTGGCCAAAGCTCTCGTCATCTTCCCCGGCGGCTTTGGTACCATGGACGAACTCTTCGAGATCCTGACCCTGGCGCAGACCGACAAGCTGGCCAAGAAAATTCTGGTCGTCATCTACGGCAGTGAATACTGGAATCGCATCCTGAACTTCCAGGCCTTCGCCGACGCCGGCACGATCTCTCCCGACGATGTCAACCAGTTCAAAGTCGTCGACACCCCCGAAGACGCCTTCGAATATCTGCGCGACGGTCTGACCAAATACCACTTAGGCGGCGCGCCCAAGAACACGGGGGAAGTGCTACCGGAGATTGCCAAGACGAGGCCGTAGATTTCCTGCGTGAACCTTAGTGCCCTTCGTGGTTATAGTTTTGACGTGATAGCGAATCGCTGCCTCCTCTACTACATCACCGACCGCGCCGCGTTCCCCGGAGATGAACACTCGCGCCAAATCCGCCTCCTGGAAAAAATCCAAGAAGCCACCCGGGCGGGCATCAACTACATCCAACTCCGTGAAAAAGATCTCCCCACCCGCGCTTTGGAATCCCTAGCCAGAGAAGCAGTCAGAATCATCGCCCAACTGCGAACTGAGAACCAAGAACTGAGAACTGCCCTGCTAATCAACTCCCGCGCCGACGTTGCCCTGGCAGTCGGAGCCGACGGCGTCCACCTCCGCTCCGACGACGTCTCTCCGCAAGAAGTGAGACTGGTGTGGCAGCGTCACTACGAATGTGGCGCGGGCGCCCCCGCCCGCGCAAACTCACCACGAGATCCCCTGATTGGAGTCTCTTGTCACTCGCCAGCAGAGGTAGCACAGGCCTCGGATAGGGCCGCAACCTTCGCCGTCTTCGCTCCGGTTTTCGAAAAGAAAGGCTCCAACCCAACCGGTCTATCTCTGCTCCACAAAGCCTGCGCCGCAGACATCCCAGTCCTCGCTCTAGGCGGAATTACCTTAACGAATGGCCCGTCCTGCCTCGAAGTCGGCGCGGCGGGCATCGCAGCCATCCGCCTCTTCCAGGACGACAACATTGCCGAGGTAGTGAAGCAAGTGCGCGGCTAGCCAGTCCACTTCGCCCCAGTCTTCAGAACCTGCATCACCTTCGCCAGACGCCGCTTCTTCGTCTCCTCCTGCTTAGCACCGGAAATCGAATTCGCCATCTCTTTCTTATGCGTGAACGCGAGCCCAACCCATCGTTCCCGCGCGACCTCGCTCTTCGCCAACTCCTTCTTGAGCTCCGGCGGAGCCTCTACAGTCCGCTCTTCGACGTCACGCTCCATCACCACGTCCACCCTATCGCCCGGCTGCACGCCCGCACCCCGACAAAGCGTCTTGTTCACGGGCATCATGCGGCCGCTGCCGCAGGGCATGAGCGACGAGCGAAAGGGAAACCCGTTGATCGTTCCGCGGATGGGCACCCGTGCACGCGTTCCGAACCACTCGATCACATCCACCGGCGGAGTGATCGCAGCCACCACTCCCACCTCTTTGCCCGCAATCTTCGCCTGAAACCTCAGTTTCTTGTCCGCCATCTCAATCCTCCCGCGCTGGTAAACTTTACCCCTTATAGAGAATCAGCGGCAACCGTATGCCCGTTACTCCAACTCCATCACAAACTCCGACGCAAGCGCTCGAACCATCGCTGATCCACATCCCCGCCGCCTGGTTTCTCATGGGCTCCGACTCCGGCCAGGATTGCGAACGCCCCATCCACCGCCTCTGGGTCGACGCTTTCCTCCTCGCCGCCACCCAAGTCACCAACGCCGAGTACGCGCGCTTCCTCGCCGCAACCGGGACCGCGCCGCCCCCATTCTGGCAAGACCCCCACTTCAACCATCCCAAGCAACCCGTAGCGGCCATCTCATGGCACGAAGCTGTCCGCTATTGCGAATGGCTCAGTACTCAAACCGCCCGAGCCTATCGCCTGCCGACCGAGGCCGAATGGGAGCTCGCCGCCCGCGGCGGCCTCGAACAAAAAGCTTTCCCCTGGGGCGACGCCCCGCCGCAGTCTCTCCCCGACTACGCCGCGCGCTGGCAAGCCGGTCCCGAACCGGTGGCCCGTTACGCCCCCAACGCCTTCGGACTCTACGACATCTCCGACAACGTCCACGAATGGTGCAGTGACTGGTACGATCCCAACTACTACGCAGTCTCGCCCGAGCGGAACCCGCGAGGCCCCGAACAAAGCTCCATGAAGCCGCCGCGCAAATCCTCCCGCGGAGGATCCTGGCGCCACCACATCAAAGTCGCGCGCTGCTCCGCCCGCTCCAGCATTCCCCCAGAATTTCAATATGCCGACTACGGCTTCCGCGTAGCCTGCAAGCAATAGCGAGCAGCTATTTTCGTGCGCTTGGCACCACCTATAATGGGCACGCTGACTTGTAATATGGAGGCAGCTGATGCGCCCTCTCCAGAGTTTGATGAGCACGACGCTGGCACTGACTTTCCTTGTGTCCTGGGTGTCTCGATCTACCGCCGCGGAAGTCTGCAAACAGGAACCCAAGCTGGTTTCAGACGAGCAGAAGCGGATTTCCTTGTTCCTACCAGAGTCTGTCCGGAAAACGATCCAGGCGGATTTTCCAGACTTCCGGGCGCCCAGCCATGCGGATATGAAAGGGCTGTGGGCCACTGAATCTGAACCGGGTTCGCTTCCCTATTTCGCGCACGGTGATTTCAACGGGGATGCACGACAGGACTTTACCCTTGTCTTGGCCGGCCAGAAGGCCGATTGGTTCGTGATTTTCCATGGGTCGGCGGGTTGCACCCATCTGGTCGGCTACAAGGCAGGCCGCTCGCTGCCGGAGGAAATGACATTGCAGAGCGTTTTGGTTCGCACTATTCCCAAAGGAGAAGAGAAAGTAATCGAATCGACCGGCCCTGGGGGGAAGGGAATCAGTGCGGTACAAGTTCGAGACCGATGCACTCGAATGGACAACTGTTGGAGGAAGCGTTTCCCTGGTTCACTGCAAGGGTCGCAAATACGAGCTCCTCGATTTTGGCAGTGAGTAGCACGAATTAGTTCCACTTTGATTTGGCCCCAAAAGGAAATCCCCTATGTTCCGGCCCGACCTCTTAAAGCACAAACGCATCCTCATCACGGGCGGAGGCACCGGCCTCGGCAAAGGCATGGCCGCCCGCTTCCTCGAACTAGGGGCCACAGTCCATATCTGCAGCCGCCGAGAAGAAGTTCTAAAACAAACCGCAGCCGAACTCTCGCCGAAAGGCACCATCCACGCCATTGCGTGCGACGTTCGCAGCCTCGACGCCGTCGAAGACTTGATCGACTCCATTTGGAGCGAAGCTCCCCTCGACATCCTCGTCAACAACGCCGCCGGAAACTTCATCGCCCGCACCGAAGACCTCTCTCCCGGCGCCTGGACCTCGGTCATCGGCATCGTCTTGATGGGCACGCTGAACTGCACCATGGCCTGCGGACGCCGCTGGCTCAAGTCCTCCCACCCCGGCACCGTCCTCAGCATCTCCGCTACGTACGCACCCGTGGGCTCTGCCTACGTCGTTCCCTCTGCCGTCTCCAAAGCCGGAGTCGAAGCCCTCACCCGCAGCCTCGCCGTCGAGTGGGGCAACCGCGGCATCCGCATGAACGCCATCGCTCCCGGACCGATTCCCACGCAAGGCGCCTTCTCCCGCGTGCTTCCCCATCCCGGACTCGAAACCCTCGCCCTCGACCGCAACCCGCTCCACCGCTTCGGCACCGTCGAAGAACTGGCCAACCTGGCAGCTTTTCTGGTAAGCGACGGATCCGGCTACATCAACGGCGAAGTCATCCGCATGGACGGCGGCGAGTTCCTGCAAGGCGCAGGCGAATTCAGCAACCTGGGTCGTGTTCTCCAAGAAGAAGACTGGCAGGCGATCAAGCCGAAGAAATCAGGCTCAGCCCACAAGACGTAGATGGGCTACACCCAGCGCAAAAGTTCGCGGCATCAATTTCTCGTTGCTGCTGGCGGGCTTGGTTTTCGCAGGCTGGGCGCCGTTCTGCGCTTGGAACGGTTGGCCCCACGGATTCCGCGCCGGCAGCTGCCGCCGGCTTCGGGCTCTTCGCCCTAGCGGCCCTGTTCTTCTCCGCGTTCCCCGTACTTTGGGCGCACTTCCCCGAAAAACATCCGCTGAATCACGAACTCATGCACTACGGCAAATGGTCAGATATCTGCGAGCGCCTCGACCACGAAATGGCCGCCGACGTCGCAGTCCGCGGCCCGTTTCGTTTCACCGCAACGATCTTCGTCTACGACTCCGGGCCACGAATTTGAAGTGGTTGCTTACGATCAGATCGTATCCGCGGAAATCGAGCAGGGGACCTCCGACGATCCCGCCGCGATCGTCGTCCACACCCGCGAGGGGCGCCGCGATGAGTGGTACCGCACCTGGCTGCAGGGAATTTTCGATCCCGAGAAGACGCTGGCTAAGATTCGTGCCGCCGCGCATCTGGATGACCCGAAACCACCCGTTACTGGCGAACACAAGGCTACCGGCTCTCCTTCGATGGCATCACGATCGCCTTCAGCAGCAGGTTGACGATACTCAACACTATCGCTCCAATGAACGCGGCGATAAACCCTCGCACCTGAAATCCCGGCACCAACGCCGACGCCAGCTTCAGCATGAGCGCGTTAATCACAAACCAGAACAAGCCTAACGTCAGTAGAGTCAGAGGAAATGTCAAAATCTTGAGCAGCAGACCGATCGTTGCGTTGATGAACCCGATCGCCAGCGCCGCAATCAGCGCCGCCACCGCCCCGTTCACGTGTATGCCCGGCACAAGCTGCGCCATGATCCACACCGCCAGTGCGCTCAACACCCAATTCAAGAGCATGCGCATAAAGGTCTCCTCCGCAGGAACGTCGGTCTCAGGTCCCTAAACTATAGGCGCTTCACTCACAATGGGGCAATTCGAGGCCAAGCGCTGACCGGTCGCTATCGCTATACTCGAAAACCGAGGGACATTCTCATGAAGCGCTTGGCAGCACAATTCATCGGCGTGGAACTCTACTTCGAGAATCTGGAAACGGCGAAGAGCATCTACGTTGACACCCTCGGTCTCGGGATCTCCGACGAACAGGCCGGCCACCACGCCAAATTTGACAGCGGCTCAGGCTTCTTCTGCCTCGAGAAAAAAGGAGTCGAATCGTATCCGTCGTCCGACAAAGCCGTCCTCTTCTTCGAGGTGCCCGACTTAAAATCGGCGATCGCCGCCATCGGAGAAGATCGACTCGTTCGCTGCGAGCGCTCCTGGGCAGTCCTCCACGATCCTGAAGGTCACAACATACTCCTGCTTCAGAGAGCCGTTTAGAGTCCTGTCTTGTGGTCATACCACGAAAAAATTCACGCCGCGTTCGCCCTCCGTGTTACCGGTTACGGTACACTCATCAATTCGGCTTCAAGGAGGATTTCCATGCCCGACCCCGCGCTCAGCGGATCCGAATTCAAAAAGCAACTCCGCGCCGGACAGCCCAAGATGGGCCTTTTCCTCAACGCCCACAGCCCGACGATCGCCGAGCAACTCGCGCACAGCGGATACGACTGGCTGCTGGTCGACACCCAGCACGGCCCCATGGGCTACGAAAAACTTTCCGCCATGCTGAGCGGGATCGCCAACGGCGGCGCCAAGTCGATGGTCCGCGTCGGCGGATACGCCGACCGTCCCGGCATTCAGCAAGCCCTCGACATGGGAGCCGACGGCGTCCTCATTCCCTACATCAACACCGCCGACGAGGCCCGCGAGGCTGTCAGTTGCGCGAAGTATCCTACAGTCGGCACGCGCTCCGTCTATTTTCCGCAGCGCAGCATGAACAAAGGCGGACTGCTCGGCTATGCCGGCAACTGGAACCACGAAGGCATCGTCGCCCTCCAGGTCGAGACCGCTTCGTGCATTGAGAACATCGCCGAGATCGCCGCCGTCCCCGGCGTCGACATCCTCTTCCTCGGCCAGAACGATCTCTGCATGTCGATGGGCCTCTACAACAAATATGAGTTCCCCCACATGTACACCTCGCCCGAACTCGACGCCGCCACCAAGAGCCTGATCGAACACGCCCGCAAGAACAACGTCATCCTCGGCCTGTTCCTCTTCGGCACCGCGCGCGTCGGTGAATTCCTCGAAAAAGGATTCACCTTCATCAGCATCGGCAACGACCTCCACCACGTCCTCACGCAAGCCGGAGCCTACGTCGCCGACATGGAAAACACCGCCAAAGAGAAGGGGAAAACCTGGGAGCGCCGCCAGACCGCGCTCTTCTAAGAGGGTGCCCCGGCGCCCCACCCATGTCGCGTTGTGCGACAGGGTGGGGTTTTGCATCTGATCTCCGTGTCCTCCTGGTTAGTTTCTTTCCATCAATCTCCACTCCCCCGAAGTTCCCATGAATTAAAATCACAATGTGGACATCCCCCAGTGATCCTCACGGATATCGAAACCCGCGTCCTCGGCGCCCTGATCGAAAAAGACATCACCACTCCCGACTACTACCCGCTCTCCCTCAACGCCCTGATCAACGCCTGCAACCAGAAAAATAACCGCGACCCGGTGATGACGCTCGACGAAGCCGCCGTCCGCGATGCACTCGCCACGGTGCAAGAAAAACGCCTCGCCGGTCCCGCCAGCGGCGCCGACAGCCGCGTCACGAAATTCGAACACCGCCTGCAGGAAGTCTTCAACTTCGACCGCCGCGAAATCGCCGTCGTCTGCGTCCTTCTCCTCCGCGGACCGCAAACTCCCGGCGAACTCCGCAGCCGCACCGACCGAATGTACCACTTCGAAGCGCTAGAAGACGTCGTCTCCACCCTCGATCGCCTGGCCCAGCGCGAACCGCCGCTAGCCCGAGTTCTCCCCCGCCAACCGGGCACGAAAGAATCCCGCTACACGCATCTCTTCTTCGACGAACCGCCGATGTCAGAAGTGGAAGGCGGGGTGTATGTGGCGCGGGCGCCCTCGCCCGCGACCGCCGGCACTAACTCGACGGCTGATCGTCTAACCGCGCTGGAAGAAGAAGTCGCCCGCCTGCGCCACGAACTCTCCGAAGTCCAGGAGCAACTCAGCACGTTCCGGAGACAATTCGAATGACCGCCCCCATCATTATCGAAGACTACGACCCGCAGTGGC
>DATDGW010000101.1:0-3359 GCA_036521895.1 Candidatus Sulfotelmatobacter sp.
CTCTTCGGTGGGATCAAGCCCCGGTCTGCCAGCCATCTGCTCTACCTATTCCTCAACTCCAAGCAGCCATCCGCGCGGCCACCTTCCAAATACTCAGTCGTATACCCAGTCGAATAGTCAGTAGTCATTTACCCGCGCGAACCCACAGCCCCTCGATAATGTAGCCAGCCAGAAAAACCAGGATGCCGATCCCGGTGAACTCGTATTCGTGCCCCATCCCGTGCGGCTGGGTGATCCCAACGTAGAGCGCAAACCCGACGTCGGCGAGTCCGAGCGCCTGCAATACTTTGGCGAGGATGAACACGGGGTCGTCGCGGCCACGTCAGATGTTAATCCAGGGCGTAACCAGGATGTACTTGATGTTGAGCGCGTGGCGCAGCGCCATCTTGATGAACACGCCCGCCATCGCGATCAGCAGAAATCCCGTGATGCCGAAGCGCACCGGTCCCCACTTCTGCAAAATCTCGGGACCGCCGCCGGGAAACGCCGACCACGGATCGTTGGCCGGTCTCGATCGTATCCAGAAATACAAGGCCGCGTAGCCGACCACGAAGTAGCCGCCTATCAGGAACAATCCGAACAGCGCCGACGCCAGGTAGTCGCGGAATCCGAACATGTACGGCAAATCGACGTTGGTCAGCGCCTCGACCAGATGCGGATCCCAGACTTGCCCGGGCCAGAACCAGTTCCAGCCGGGACCGCGGAAAAACGTGCCGATGATGATGAACGAGACCCACAAGATGTGGAACCCGATGAAAAAAGCCGAGATCTCGAAGAATCGCTCCTTCATCGTGTAGTAGCCGTTACCTTTCGGATTGATGTCGAGATACGGGATCAGCATCAGGCCAACGATGATGAAGCTTGGCAGTACCACGCCCGCATACCACGGGTCGAAGAACACCAGCATTTCCTGCAAGCCCAGGAAGTACCACGGCGCCTTCGACGGATTGGGCGTGCGAGTCGGATTCGACGGCTGCTCGAGCGGCGCGTTGAGCAGCAGTGACCACACCGTCAATACGATAATGACCAGCAGCGACATCAGGAATTCGTTGCGCACCAGGAACGGCCAGGTGTGCAGCTTCTCCTCGACACCGCTGCCCGCCTTCTTGATCGGGACTTCGATGCGCTTGCCGCCCGACGCCGGCGGAGTCCGCGACGCGGCTCCTGCTCCCGCGCCCGCCGCGCGCATCACGATGCCGCCTTCGTTACCTTCAGGGCTTGCCATGATAATCCCTATGTGAGGCGCTCAGTCCTCGTCGTCGCTCCACGGCTCCGGCGCTGCCAGCACGTACATCAGGTATAGCAAGAGCAGCATGCCGATCGGCACCGACAACACGCGCACGATTCCCTGGTGCAAAAACCACGAAAATAGGTCTCCCATCCTCAGCCTTGACCCCGCGGCCTAGAGCGGCCCCGACATGCCGTCGCGGCGGATTCGCCAGAAATGCACCGCCATAAAAATACTCGCGATCAACGGAAAGAATATGCAGTGCAAAATGTAAAATCGCAGCAGCGTGTGCGGACCGATCTCAGCGCCGCCGAAAATAAATGCGCGCGCGTCATAAACCGGATTCACTCCCAGCACTTCATGGAACGGTCCGCCATGCCCAAGCAGCGGAGTCGCGCGCGCCATATTCGATCCGACCGTCACCGCCCAAATTGAAAGTTGATCCCACGGCAGCAGGTATCCGGTGAACGACAGCAGCAGCGTCAGCACCAGCAGGATCACGCCGACTACCCAGTTGAATTCGCGCGGCGGTTTGTATGAGCCGGTCATGAACACGCGGAACATATGCAGCCAGACGGCGATTACCATGCCGTGCGCGGCCCATCGATGCATATTGCGCATCAGCATGCCGAACGGCATGTCGAACTCGAGATACTTCATGTCGGCGTATGCGTATTCGGCAGTCGGCCGATAGTAGAACATCAGGTACACACCGGTGATGACGGTCACGAGGAACAGCAGAAACGTGATGCCGCCCATGCACCAGGTGAAGCGCAGGCGGACGGTGTGCTTCTGCACTTTCGACGGATGCAGATGCAGCCACACGTTGCCGGAGACCATCAGGATCCGGTTGCGCGGCGTGTCCTCGTAGCCGTGCCTGAATATCGACTGCCAGGCCTGCGAATCGGTTATCTGGCGTTTGGTTTCGTTCCAGTCAAACTTAGCCATCCGTTACCACCCAAAACTCCATGGAGCCGCCGAAGCGAGCGCGCTCACCGCAATTTCAGCAAAATCTGTAGAAAAATTCCAACTCTTACGACTGTGTGCTCGCAAGCGTGCTCGAAATCCGGCGTAAGGCTACCTAATTTTGCCCGATCTCTGCAACAAATAACGCTCATTTTAAATGAAGGATTTTTTGCACACTGGATGCTTCCCCTCTTTGGACTAATCCCCTCGCCCGAAGGGAGAGGATCGAAGGTGAGGGACCTTACTCAGGGCGCGCCTCGCGACCGATTCAAGATTCTGGTTCTCTACGTGCCTTGTTTTTCACTCTGAAGGGCAGAATTTCATAACCATGCCATAGACCGAAACGCCGCACCAAACCGCCCAGAAATTACGTCGACAACAGACGCCAGCTGAACAGATTCTCTGGCGTCATCTTCGAGGCAGGCGACTGTGCAACATTAAGTTCCGCCGTCAATTTCCGATTGGTCCTTACTTCGCCGACTTCTGTTCGATCGAAAGTGGAGTCATCATTGAGATCGATGGCTGCCAGCATGCGGATCAATCTGAGGACGACAAAATCCAAACAACGTATCTCACTTCGCGCGGCTACCGCGTCCTGCGCTTCTGGAATAACCAAGTGCTGGAGAACACCGACGAAGTCCTGGCCGAGATCGAGAAATTCCTCAGCACGGATTCTGCAGAATCTTAAATCGCGCGCGAAAGGAATCGCGCGGCTGAACAAGGTCCCTCACCTTCGATCCTCTCCCGACGGGAGAGGGGAAGAAGAATCGCGACCCCAAACGGCCGAGTTGCTTGTCCGCCGTTCTATTTCTTCTTTGCGGCTTTGCCGATTCCGGATAGCCCCACGCTCTGCGGCGAGCCGCTGGCGTTGTCAAAAATCATCAGGCTGCCAGTCTCAGCGGTCGTATCATCCACCGGCTTGAAGGTCACTGACACCTTGCAGCTCTTGCCGGGGTTGAGCGTTTTATTGCATTGCGACTTTGCCGCGAACACAGACGGCTCCGCGGTCACCATCGTGACCGTCACTGGCAAACCAGTATTCTTGTTGCCGTCATTCTTGACGGTGACCGTCTTGGGCTTGCTGGTCTTTCCGACGGTCGTCTTAGTTCCAAAATCCACCGAAGACGGATTAATGGATACCATCCCGACGGGAGTCGCCGTGGCA
>DATDGW010000102.1:0-9354 GCA_036521895.1 Candidatus Sulfotelmatobacter sp.
CGATCAGCTTCAGGCTCCGAAAGAGATTCACGGAGCCGTGATCGAGCAGGTACAACCGGGCAGCTCTGCCGATAACGCGGGACTGCAGCAGGGAGACATCATCCTCGAAGTCAACCGCCACAAAGTCCAATCTGCCAGCGAGGTGAAGGACGCCCTGTCCAAGATTGCCAAGGGCGAAGACGCATTGCTGCTGGTTTGGTCGAACGGCGGCAACACCTTCCGGGTGCTGCACGCTCCTGAAGGCGCCTAAACAAATCACGCCGTACTCCCTTGCTTCTCGAAAGGGAGTACGGCCTTTCTTTTTTCGCGGCTTGGAACGAGCGGAGTCGTTGGGCGCAATCGCGAATCCAATCGTGAAGGACCATAAGAAGCTATGCCCCGCCTGTTCGATCCCCTCTCGATTCGCGACATTTACCTTTGCCAACCGTGTATTCGTGTCACCGATGTGCGAGTACTCGAGATATTTTTTAGATAGCGCGCGGCAAACGTCAGGAACGTGGGCCAATTCGGTGCTGGCGTGTGCCCGCCGCTATGTTGGCGGAACGCAACGTCTCCGTCGATCAGCGTTGTCTCGATCGGCGGGAACTCAGTCGCACCCAGATCGTTCTTCCCCAAGAGTTTGTATACCGGCCCGGCGCCGACCGCTGCCAGCAACATGCCTTTCGCGTCGACCCATCCGTCCCCATTGGTCAGCGAGCCAGCGCCAATAAATACCGGACGCGGCGCACACAGCGCGATCAATTCATGCGCGTCTACCGGCAAATCGCTCTCGGTCAAGGGGCCCGCATATTGCAGGAAGTTGCCAGCCATCCAGTGATACTCACCGGTCCCCGCGATGTTGCCGATCTGCTCACCGAAGTTGCGCCGGAAGAGTTTTGCGCCAGCCTCACCCGAGGAACTGATGTAGGCAATGGCAAAGCGCGGGTCATTGGCCATCGCGACCAGTGCGGCTTTGCCATAGCGCGAGTGGCCTTCGACTCCCACTTGTTTCGCGTCCACCGATTTGTCGGTTTCAAAGTAATCGAGCGCCCGGCTCGCGCCCCACGCCCATGCGCGCAAGGCGCCCCAATCCTCGAGCCCACGCGGCTGGCCTTTGTTCGCCAGTCCGATCACGCCTTGCGTCAGACCTTCTCCGTTATCCCCCTGCACGCTGGTTGGGATGTACTCCGCGTAGCCCCAACCCTTCGCCAGCACCTGCTGTTGCCACGTGGGTCCGGGGCCGGGAGCCATCATCTGCGGATAGCGCTGCTTGAGCATGGCCAGCACTTCAGGGCTCAACCCGAATTCCACCATCACCGGCACGGGCCCCGCGGCATTGGCTGGAGTCGTGAGCGTCAGATCGATTCCTACGGTCACCGCCGGGAATGCTGAATTGTCGAGGTGTCCAATGAGTTTCTTGGTGAGGATCGGAATGTCGCCGTTCATCTCCTTCGTCGTGCTGACAACTTCCCAATTCACTTTGGGCGTTTTGTCCGGCACGCGTCCGTAAATTTCGCGGTCAAAGTCTTCCGCAATCTCCGCCCGCCGCTGATCGCACCACATCTTTGCCGTCGTGACTGGCTTGCCGTTTTTCAACCGCAGGGGATCCGGAAGCTTCGAGTTTAGTCCAGCCTTGGACTCGTCGTAATTCGCGGCATTCGGCGACTTCGGATCACCATCCGCGCCCCGCCGCAACGAAGTGATGTGCAGCACATCCATCATGCGTTGATGGTCCTGCTCGGACGTTAAGTGCGGGGGCGACGTCGGTTTGGCGGTCTTTACCTGCGCGCCCGCGGGACGGCAAGAACTAAACGCCAGCGCAAGGAAGACGAGAGACAGCATCGATCGCACGTTCAAGGTGAACTCCTGAAACTACAGACGAGCTATTTCCCGGGTGCGGTTTCTTCAATCTTCACGTTGGAGAACACTGCCGTTTCCAAAGTGGTTGCCACGTGCGAGCAGACGCCCAGACCGACATACACAGGATCCTGCAGCCCTACATATTCAATCGGACCCACCAGCTTCAGTTCCTCGTTCGGCTTCCCGGCATACATCGTGAACCGGCTTTGTTTCCGCTCGATGCGCAACCGGACTGGTCCGTCGACCTGCGTGAAGACTTGATAAGTCTGTTCATCGGCCGCGCCGCGGAACTGCAGAGATGTAAGTCCGTTTCCATGAGACACCGCGTCCGCATACGCCGAACCCGGCTCCAGACTCTGCCGGATCATGAGCACTGCCTTGCGATGCTCCGCACTGCTCGTGCCGACCCACTGCACGTCGGCCGAAAGAGTCATATCCCCGGATGCCTTCTTCCAAACGAAGTAGAAGGCGTCAGACGTGCCCCACACGTTGGCGCCGCCCCCGGTAATGCGATACTCACCCTTCGCCGCATCATAGTGCGCGATGCTACCCGGCGGCGTCTGGCCGACGCTTCCCTGGTTCGTAAAGATGCCCAGATCGTTGGTCTGCGTTTGGCAGACGGTCACTAAAGCCAACACGAGGGCAAGGGAGAATGCGAAGAAAGTTTTCACGTTTCACGCCGGCGGTGCCAGGGCGCCCTGATTCTAGTCGAATTACGAAGCGCGTTCAGGAAATCTCTTGCCCGATCCGCGTCTTTCGCAGGAGAATGTTGCCTCCATCGGCCTTCAAAGTTTACCTGCGAGAGCAGACCCGAGGTTCTCTCATGCGCTCTATTCCTGTCAGGACCATTGCAGTTCTAGCTGCGGTGGTCCTCGCCTTCGCGCTTTGTGGCATTCAGGCTCAGACCAGCCTTCAGTACCAGAAGCCTCCACAGGCAATCGTTGACCTGGTCGACGCTCGTCCCACGCCCAATGTGGAAGTTTCTCCCAAGGATGCTGCCGGCACGCAATGGCTTTTGATCGAATCTTATTCCGGTCTGCCCACGGTTGCCGATCTGGCGCAGCCCGAACTCCGTTTGGCCGGTTTGCGTTTTAATCCGCGTACGAACGGCCCGAGCCGCGGACGCTACATCACCTCGCTGATGCTGCAAGCTCTGCCCAACGGCGAAGCCAAGCCGTTGACCGGATTGCCCTCGGATCCCAAGATTCGTTTCACGGCATGGTCGCCCGATGCGCGCCACGTTTCTTTCGTGAACGCCAGCGATAATCCCACCGACGCCGGCCTCTCTCTGTGGATCGTCAACGTCGCCTCACTCCAGGCGCACCGCGTATCCGGAATCGCCCTCAACGGTATTTTCGGCCGACCCTGCGAGTGGTCCAGCGACAATGCCAGTCTCGTATGCAAGACCGTCCCTAAAGATCGAGGTGCAGACCCGAAGCGCAGCGAAATTCCCACTGGCCCAGTCATCCAGGAAAACCTTGGACGCGTCACCCCGGGCGCGACCTACCAAGACCTTCTGAAGAATCCCGAGGACGAGAAAATCTTCGATTACTACGCCACGTCTCAAGTCGAAGTCGTCCGCCTCGACGGCACGACCAAGTCCGTCGGCGCCCCCGCGGTAATCCAGAGCGCTTTGCCTTCGCCCGTTGGTCATTACGTGCTCGTCGACGAGCGTCATCACCCGTACACTTACTTGCTTCCGTACCCGATGTTCCCCGAGCGCGTTCTCGCCGTCAACCTGGCGACTGGATCCGCCAAACAACTCGCCGACAAACCGCTGCAAGACACCATCCCAAACATTCACGACGCCGTCGAGGCCGGCCCTCGCGAATTCGACTGGCGCAGCGACGCGCCCGCCACGGTTTCCTGGGTCGAAGCCGCCGATGGCGGCGATCCCCGCAAGGATGTTGCCATCCGCGACACGATCTTCCTGCTCGACGCCCCATTCGACGCCTCTCCGCGCAAGCTGGCGGAACTCCCCGTCCGCTTCAGCAGCCTGACTTGGGGAAACGGCCATCTCGCTCTCGTTCAGGAAGAACGCTGGAAAGACCGCAAGCGGATCGTCCTCGCCGTGGCTCCCGATGCCCCGGCCGCTCCGGTCACTTTGTTTGAAGGATCCTTTGAAGACCGCTATCACGATCCCGGCCAGCCGTTTCAAATCATGAATGCGTCCGGCCAGCAAGTCTTGCAAACGACCGCCGACTCCCAGGGAATCTATTTTCGTGCCGAAGGCGCTTCGCCGGAGGGCGACCGCCCGTTTGTCTCCGTCATGAGCGCGACCAGCGGTGAGACCAAACGCCTCTGGCAATCAGCCGACAAATTCTTCGAATACCCGGTGTTCGTGCTCGACGCCTCTAGGCCAACGATCCTCCTCCGCAGAGAATCGCCGGAACTGCCTCCGAACTATTACCGCAAGAGTCTCGCGAAAGACGAATTCCAGCAGATCAGTTTCTTCCCAAGCCCCTACGGCAACGCGCCCCTTCCCAAGAAACAGGTTCTTAAATACAAGCGTGCCGATGGCGTGGACCTCAGCGCCAACCTCTACCTCCCTCCCGGCTACAAGTCCTCAGACGGAGCGCTCCCCACGCTCATGGAAGCCTACCCCACCGAATACAAGACCAAGTCCGCCGCCGGACAGATCCGAGGTTCGCCCTATGAATTCCCTCTACTGTCGTGGGGTTCTCCCATCCCCTTCGTTACCCAGGGTTACGCGGTGCTCGAGAGCGCCACGATTCCGATCATTGGCGAGGGTCAGGCCGAGCCCAACGATACCTACATCGAACAACTCGTCGCCAGCGCTCAGGCTGCCATCGAGGAAGGTGCGCGCTTAGGCGTTGTCGATCGCTACCGCGTCGCGGTCATGGGACACTCCTACGGCGCATTCATGACCGCGAACCTGCTCGCCCACAGCGATCTATTCAAGGCCGGCATCGCCCGCAGTGGAGCCTACAACCGCACCCTGACTCCCTTCGGATTCCAGAACGAGGAGCGAACCTACTGGCAGGCGCCCGAGCTCTATTACAAGATGTCCCCATTCTCCTACGCCGATAAAATCAAGACTCCGATTCTGCTTATTCACGGCGAGGCCGACAACAACTCCGGCACTTTTCCCCTGCAGAGTGAACGCCTCTTCAGCGCCATCAAAGGCCAGGGAGGCACCGTGCGCTTGGTGCTGCTCCCCCTCGAGGCGCATGGCTACGCCGGCCGCGAATCGGTCCTGCATATGTTCTGGGAGATGAACCATTGGCTATCCACCTACGTCCAGAATCCCACGGCAGCAACCGCCGCCACGAAACCCTAGGCGTGCTGACCCGGCGGCGCTTCGAGCACACACGATTGTTGGCCTCTTCCGTCCTGTCCAACGAAGGGTCCATCACCTTGGTCACTATCGTGTAACTCAACCGCGCCCCTAGAATCTTCAGTATGACGTTGGACTCGCTCCTCCTGAGCCAGGATCCGGAATTGGTTCGTGTGATCCGGCCCACGCTTGAGAAATTGTCGATCGATGTGGAAATCTGCCATGAGGCGCGTGCTGGCGCCGACATTTTGATCTCCGACAAGTTCGACGCGGTCATCGTGGATTGCGACGATTTGAATGGCGGACTGGCAGTGCTCCAGGGCCTGCGGAGCACTCCCAGCAACAAGAACTCGGTTGCTTTCGCCATCCTCAACGGGAAGAGGACGACCACGCAGGAAGCCTTTGGCTTGGGCGCCAACTTCGTTCTGCAGAAACCTATCAGCCTGCTCAATGCGTCCCGTTGTTTTCATGCGGCTCTGAACTTCATGATCAAGGAGCGCCGGCGCTACTTCCGCCAGCCGGTGAAGATGCAGGTCAGAGTGATCTACGACGGCAAGACTCTGAACGCGACCAGTACGAACATCAGCGAAGGCGGCATTGCTTTGATGTTGCGGGAGGCGCTGCCGAAAGGCGCTGCCCCCCATCTGAAGTTTTCACTGCCGGGGTCTGGCATCGAGGTTGAAGTTGAGGCCGACGTTGCTTGGGTCGACGTTAAAGGCCTCGCCGGGTTCCGGTTTCATAACGTTCCGCAGATTTCCCAGAAACATTTGGAACACTGGCTCGAGGAGCAGATTGAACAGAAATTTCCGGGAACCAAGGCGCGGTTGGCGGCCGCGGAATCCAAGACCTCACACTGAGCGCACCTTCGACCCAGCATCTCCACTCATCGGTAAACGCCCCAGTCAGGGGTATCTCCCTTTAGACTTGCGCGCCGCCATAGGCATGGCAATCTGGGAGATCACCCGTCGAAGATTCCTGGAGAGACAGAATGTTGACCAATGACCTCCGCATTGCCAAGGTGCAGAGAACGCTGCGCTGGTTTGAAGAAGATATTCCGCTGCTCAACATGCGGGTGAAGGAGCTTTCGAAGGAGCGGCAGGAATCCGCCCGGAAATTTGCCGCGGCGGTGATCGATCAGACCCGCGCCGAGCTGGAGAGACTGCTGCGAGAGCAACCGCACGATGTGCACGATTCCAGTGAGATGCCCTGCGAACCAGCGGACTAGCGACGTCAAAATCCAACAGTCCTGATTAGAGTGAAGATCCTGCGGCAGCTTGGGCCCCGGAATGGATGCTGCTGCTCCTGTCTCCATCAGGGAAAGTTACCTCGTCCCACAGGGTCTTGTCGCGCAGAATACGCGAGACCAGCGCCGTATGCATGGCGTGACCGGCGCGGTCGGCGACAACGTTGCCCAGAATCTGCTTCCCCAAGAGCGCCAGGTCGCCAACCAGATCAAGCACTTTGTGGCGCACGAATTCGTCAGGGAACCGAAGCGGTCCGTTCTCAACCCCATCGCGGGTGAGTACGATGCAGTTCTCGCTGGATGCGCCGCGAATCAGTCCCATGTTGCGCATGGCCTGCTCGTCCTCGCGTGATCCAAAAGTACGCGCGCCCGCAATGTGCTTCAGATAACTTCCGTTGGTCAGCTCCACCTGAAAGGTCTCTTTCCCAATCAGCGGGTGAGGGAAGTTAATCGCGTAGGAAACCGAATACGTGTCCGAGGGATAGACCGCGATGAACTTGTTCCCCTCGCGCATCTCGACCTCGCGACGAATCTTCAGATACTTGCGGAGCCGCCGCTGCTTCCGGATGCCCGCCTTCCGAATCATCTCGACAAAGGGACGAGCGCTGCCGTCGAGGATGGGCAATTCCAGGTTGTCCAGCTCGACGATCGCGTTATCAATGCCCATGCCGATGAAGGCGGAGAGTACATGCTCAGTCGTGGAGATGAGCACGCCCTTCTTCATCAGGCTCGTGGCGTAACTGACGCGGGCCACATTGCGGCTCACCGCCTCGATTTCGAAACCATCCAGATCGGTGCGGCGAAACACAATGCCCGTGTCAGATGGGGCCGGCAGCATGCGCATGGACACCGGCGCGCCACTGTGCAAGCCCACACCACTGCACTCCACCGCGGAGCGGATTGTTTGCTCGTGCGTCAAGAATGACTCAGGAAGGTTCTCGTGAATGCAGTAGACTACGCTTCGGGGAGGAAAACTGTCTGTGGCAAAAACGCCACAGTCCGTGGTGTTATGCTGGGGTGCGAAATGGCATTTGAGCCGGCACGCGAATGTGTATAACTGTATTAATATCTGTTTGTTACAAGAACGCGAACGAAGTCAGGCCTTGGCGCGTATGGGGGAACCTAGAAGGGAAACAGAATGCCCTTATCCTTCAGCTTCTCAAAGTTCGCGGCCACGAATTCATAGAGGCGGGCGGGTCGGCGTCCGCCATGGCGATACTCGCGAGTGGGACGCAGCACCTTCAGCAGCGCCAGCTTGCGCCGGAAGTTTCGTTTATCGAGCCTCTTTCCAAGTATCGCCTCATAAACCCCCTGCAACTCGGTCAGGCTGAATCTTGAAGGAAGCAACTGGAACCCGACAGTGGTGTATTCCAGCTTGTTGCGAAGGCGTTCGAGGGCGTAGTGCAGAATCGTGCGGTGGTCGAAAGCGAGGACGGGCAAGTCGCGAACGGCACACCACT
The DNA here is from genome assembly GCA_036521895.1 of Candidatus Sulfotelmatobacter sp. Classification (GTDB taxonomy): domain Bacteria; phylum Acidobacteriota; class Terriglobia; order Terriglobales; family Acidobacteriaceae; genus Sulfotelmatobacter. The sequence goes on from DATDGW010000102.1 coordinate 7,841, forward strand.
GGGCGTCGGCTGCATCCGTTCCGGCAACCAGCGGAGAGCGGTCTGCGGAGATGAGCGCGTGGTACGCGATGGTGATCACGCGGCCGCGCGGGTCCCGGCCGGGATCGCCGAAGGAATACAGTTGCTCCAGATAGACGTCCCCAACACCCGTCTCTTCCTTTAACTCGCGCAGCGCGGCCTGGTCCAGACTTTCATCCTCTAGAACAAAACCTCCGGGAATCGCGAAGTGGCCCGCGAACGGAGCGATGCCTCGCTTGACAAGCAGGACCCGCAACTCTCCCGCTCAATCGTGAAGATGACAATATCGACCGCAATTTGCATGCCTTCGATCCTAATTTAGCCTGGGTCCCCTAGCTTGGTTCGGCAGTGACGAGATGCGCCCGCTGTGCGGCGGCGTGCACTTGAGCCCTGGCTCCCGAGTTGAAGTTGAGGAAGTCCGCCTCCATGCCGTCGCTGAAGATGACGCCGCCGGAGGGCATAAGGGATTGCAGGGAAAGGCTCTCACCCGGACGTAGCATTCCCGCGAGGATGGCAGCTTGGGAATGGCGGCTGAGAAACGGTTCGCGCACCACGTAGAGCAGACGGCGGTCGTCCCATGGCAGGCGAATCGCGGGCCCCGCTTTTCCTCCACAGAACTTCGCTAGTCCGACCGCCATGTTGAAGGCGGACGAAATCCACCCGGTCGAGCCAGCGCCAGTGGACACGAGCACTCCGCTCGAGGACTGCGTTTCCGACTGCTGAGTGCACGCAATCCGGTAGAGGGCGGAAACGTGGCTGCGGGCTCCGATGAACAAGTCGTTAAAAGCGAGCAATCGTTGCCCATCGTTCAGGATTACTTCCGCCAGAGTGACTTCGCGGATCGTGGCTTTTGACTCCATGACGTTTGTGACGGCGCTGCGAGCCTGGTCTGGCGCGAAGGGTAACAGCACTCCGTCAAACCGTGAGGGTTCAGGATTCACGGCTGCGATCGGCTGCTTGCCCACGTACTTCGCCGTGTTTGCGACCATGCCATCTTGACCGAGCGTGACCACGAGATCTTCTTTCTGGAACTGAAACGTCGGAACCAGGCCGCGATCCACCAGTTGCTGGGGAATCTCGAACTCCAGCGACCTCCGCAGCGTGTCCAGCGAGCGTTGGTACGCGTCGTCTTCGCGCTCGTAGTCGGCAAAATCCCCGCCTGCATGCTCGAGATAGAACTTGGCCCGGGAGCGGGTGTTGAATCGCTCGACGAGCGCCTGCAGGCGGGTCTTCCGGGTTATGATAATCAGCTTCTTGTACATGGCTCACTTCCCGGCTGATCAGAGACTTCAGCAGATCGGGCGAGACATTCAATTCTCCGATTGTTTGTGCGTTGTCAGCCACAGAATCAGGCTGTCTTAGTGCTTGTTGCCTTGCTTGGCGGGAGCCTTGTTGGGGTTGTAGCCGGAGTTGGGATCGAACATGGCCTCATCGAGAGCTTGATTGATGGTCACCGAGTTCAGGAAGCGTTGGTTCGACATGTCTCCGTTGAACAA
>DATDGW010000103.1:0-33422 GCA_036521895.1 Candidatus Sulfotelmatobacter sp.
GCCCGCGCCGTGTTTTCGGCCCTCTGGTGAACGACTGTTAAATTAAGAGGTTGCGAAAAAACGCGGCCCATCAACGAACAATCGAACACCGGGGCTGAAGGCCACACAGATTCTACGCGGAGTACGCGGCCCTGGAAGGGCAGCTCTTCCAGGGTCGTGTACGAGTCTGTCATTCCTCAACCTCTGTAAGTCGTGCCGTGAGCGATCCGTCGCTGTCATTCCGCGCGCATCCAAACCCTGCTGCGGGCCACAGCGGCGCCAATATGGTGGAGGACCTGAACACCATGTCGCTGTGTGTAGAATAGGGCAGATGTCGCAGGCAGCCCCAGCAATCACACGCAGCCCCGCCGAAGTGGTTCGACAAACGCCGGTTTCCCAAGCGCCGAACGGGATCTGTTACGCCGTCGCCGGCGAGGTCGCGGTCAACTCGTTTGATCTGGAGCGGATGATCGCCGCGGTCCCCGGCAAGGTCGCGGCCGCGCTCGAACGCAAGGCCTACTACTTTGTCCCGCTGGCTGTGAGCCAGGGAGACGAGACGGTGATCGCCGACCGCTACGACGTGGCGCTGAGTGACAACGCGGTCTGCCACCGAAATCTGAATCTGGGCGACTCGCAGTGTGTGTTCATCTCGACGCGGTTGATGGATGACAAGTTTTCTGTGGCCTTCGAGTTTTATATCAACGTCGGCCACGCCTTGGTCGAGCGCGCGGGAGTTTCACGCGACTTCAGCGAACTGGCGTGGAGCCAGGTGGAAGCGGGAGTGCGCGGCGAGACTTCTCTCGACGCGTGGGAAGCGCGCAAGCTGGCGACTGCCGGTGGCCCGGACGCCGAGCGCTACAAGAACGAATATCTGGACGCGACGTTCTCCGATACGATTTCGATTTATCTGTTGTCGCTGTATCTCGACGTGGACTATTACGATTTGCGCGAGCGCGACTATCCGTTGTTGGCGCCGTCGGCGCTGGCCGAGCGGCTGCGCAAAGTGGCGGAGTTATTCCCTCCGAATACGGGATTCGAATTCGCGGTGCTCTATAAACGGCGCGGTTAGGGCAACTTCTTTTGCCACGGATTTGCACGAATTTCCAGGGATCAGGGTTTCACCGCATCTCTCTTCTGGTGAGATACCTCAGGGGCTGGAACTCACAGCGCATCGACCAGTGGTCAAAACGCGTAATGACCTGGTAACAACACCTATCCGTCAGCCCACACGATTGAGTGCTGCGATTGAACTCAGAGATCTGTGTGAACCTAAAAGCCACCTCTGGCGTTCATCCACTGGACTGTGTATTCACCGCACTGTCTGGGTGAGCGAAGCTGAACTCTTGGCGATGTTGGAGTCTCCTTTGTACGTCACGGCCACCTTGGTGGAACCAACGGACAACGTCGAGGTTGTGAACTTGGCTACGCGGCCTTTGAGCTGAACCGTTCCCAGCAACCTCTTCCCCGCCGTGAAGGTCACGGGGCCGGTGGGCGAAACCGTCGGCGAGGTGATCGTCGCGGTGAAAGTCACGGACTGACCTTGTGGGGACGGGTTCGGCGACGAAGTGAGGGTGGCCGTGCTGGTTGTCTCGTTCACGACCTGGTTCAAGACGGCAGAGGTGCCGGCTGGATGGTTGGCATCGCCGCCGTACACCGCGATCAGCGCATAAGAATCGACGTTGAGGTTTGCTTTGGTGAGCGTGGCCACGCCGCCGCTGTTAAGAGTGGCCGAACCGATGGTAAAGCGACTCCATGTAAATCTAACTGTACCCTTCGGCGTGAATTTGCCCGAGGGCGCCACCGTCGCGGTAAAGGTCACCTTCTGCCCGTAGATGGATGGGTTCAGGCTGGAAGTCAGCGTCGTTGGCGAGCTCGGCGTGATGGCTATTCTAAGAGGAGATACGCCCACAGGAATGGTCGAAACCACCGTGTTGGTCGCGGTGTCGATGACCGAGACGGTGTTGGAGATTGAATTGGTCACGTAGGCTCGAGTTCCGTCTGGCGTGATGGCTGCCCCGTTTGGACCTACTCCAACCGGAATGGTCGCAACCACGGTGTTGGTCGCGGTGTCGATAACCGAGACGAAGTTGTTGGGGAAATTAATCGTCACATAGGCGCGGGTCCCGTCTGGCGTGATCGCTACCCCAAAAGGATTCTGATTTGTACCCAGTGAAATGGTCGCAACCACCGCGTTGGTCGCGGTGTCGAGGACCGAGACGGTGCCCTCCCCGGGACTGGTCACGTAGGCTTGGGCTCCATCCGGTGTAATGGCAATCCCCGCAGTACCGCTAACCGGAATGGCCGTAACCACAGTGTTGGTCGCAGTGTCGATGACCGAGATGATGAAGTCCTGTTGATCGGGCACGTAGGCCCGGGTTCCGTCTGGCGTGATGGCTATCTCGGAAGGACCTAGGCCAACAGAAATCGTCGCAACTATGGTGTTGGTCATGGTATCGATGACCGAGACGGTGCTATTGCCTAGATTGGTCACGAATTGATTGACCACGTAGGCTCGGGTTCCGTCTGGCGTGATGGCTATTCCCGTCGGAAATTGGCCGGAAGGAATGGTCACAACCACGGTGTTGGTCGCGGCGTCGATAACCGAAATGGAGCTGAAGACATTCGTTACGTAGACTCGGGTTCCATCAGGCGTGACAGCTACCCCAGAAGGAGATATGCCAACAGGAATGGTCGCAACCACGGTGTTGGACGCGGTGTCGATAACCGAGACGGTGCCGGACACATTCGTCACGTAGGCGCGGGTCTGAGCCTGTGCCGCCGCGTAGACTAAACCTGCTTCCAATGAGAGCAAGATGATCAGTACTCTGGAGAGGTGCTGCCAAGCGGCCGCGTGCAACCGCTCGTGGGAAGTGCCACTATCAGAAGGCCTACAAGTACTGGCGGATGGGCTTTGACTATTCACTTTTTGATGGTAGTCCAAGAACGCAACGGTGAATGTGCATGGGCTGTGACAAATCTGTCGGCCGAGCTTTCCAGGAAGAACAACCGCTCCAGGTAGCCTGAATCGTATTCACCCTTGACGGAGTAAGAGTAGTCGACGCGCGTGATGTAGAGGTTCTTGTAGCGCGCTCTGCGCTCTTCGACCCTGCCGAACTCAACGGTTCCCTGATGAGGGAGCCAGCCCCGAGCGAATAGAGCCTTCATCTGGTTCCAGGCCAACCCCCGAATGGCCAGCAAAATCAGGCCGAGCAGGAGTACCCCGGTGAAGATGTCGTCCCCGGAAGGTGTGTAAAGAGCCAATCGTGCTGCCCCTCGGAATTGAATGCCCGCCCGTATAGGCATACGCGACGAAAAGCGATTGGCATCTGTCGGCAGATGCGGCGGAAGAAACTTCCCTCGAAAACGCGAATAGAGACTTTACAATCATTCCCTCATGTCTGTCACCGTTCGATCGTTTGCGAAGATTAATCTTGGGCTGCGCATTGGCGCGGCGCGGGCGGATGGGTTCCACGAGTTGCTGACCGTCTATCAGACGATTGGACTGCACGATTTGATTCGGGTTAGTGTGGGGCGCGGGAGCGGGATCGAGATTCGGTGTGCTGATCCGCGGGTTCCGAGGGATGAATCGAATACGTGCTTCCGCATCGTGGAGAGTGCGATGCGGGAGTTACGCGCGAAGGGGCGGGTGGTCATCGCGATTGAGAAGCGGTTGCCGGTGCGGGGAGGGTTGGGCGGGGCTTCGGCGAATGCGGTGGCTACTCTGCTGGGGCTGGAGCGGGCGCTGAAGAAGAGTCTGGCGGGGGCTCAGCGGCTGCGGATTGCGGCGGAGGTTGGGTCGGATCTGCCCTTGTTTCTGGTGGGTGGAACGGTGCTCGGCGTGGGGCGGGGGGAGCAGGTTTATCCGGTGCCGGATTTGCCGGCGTTGGCTTGTGTAGTAGTGACTCCGAAGGTTGGGGTGTCGACGCCCAAGGCGTTTGCGGATTGGGATCGGAAGATGTGCGAGGAGAGGCAGGGGCTAAAGCCCCGTCCTTTGGAGGACGTTGACGCGGCTCTCAAGGGCCGCTCTTCCAAGGCGATGCCGGCAGGGTCGGTGCCCTCCGGCTCGGTGCCGGCCAGCGAAGAGCCCGCCGAGCTTCGCTCGGCGTGGCTGGGTCAAAGACCCGGCCCCACGCGTTCAGAACCGATCTCAGCCGAGCTACACTCGGCCGGACAGCCGAGGGCGGCTGTCCCCAAAAAAGACGAGGCGAAATTGACGGTATCTTCTAGCTCCGATAGAATGAACGAGCTTGGTCGCGGGTTGTCGGCGTGGCTGAGCGAGATGTACTCCGGTGCTCCTTTTGGAAGGGGCCGGGCCGAGAATCCGCTTCTCGCGCTTGTCCGGGCCGGGATCAAGAACGACTTCGAAGAAGTCGTCTTTCCTGAATATCCCGAGCTGAGTAGTGGAAAGAGTGCGCTTTTGCGCGCGGGCGCGAAGTACGCGTCGTTGTCGGGCTCCGGTTCGACGCTGTACGGGCTGTTTGCCTCGAGCCGGGCGGCTTTGCAGGCGGTGGCCAGGCTGCGGAAACAAGGCTGGGCAGCCCAGGCGACGGCGACGGTGACGCGGCGGGCGTACTGGAAGCGGATCGTCGGGTGACGGCCGAGGTCCTCGGATTTTTGGCAAATTTTTGATTGTTGATTTTTGATTGTTGATTGAAAATCTAGCTGTGCCCCGGCTCGGGGTTCAATCGACAATCAACAATCAGCTATCAACAATGGCTTACTGGGCCGTCGACTAATGGTAGGTCAAGTGCCTTTGGAGCACTTTGTCTAGGTTCGAATCCTAGCGGCCCAGCCAAAGATCAGCTGCAGTGGAACGGTACAAACTGAAGGCCAGGAGCCCAGAGATAAACCATGGCTACTTTAGTGACGCCGACCGACAAGACTGAGAAAGTTGAAAAGAAGACTCCGCCTGTGACTGACGACAAGACCGAGCGGAAGCAGCGTCCGCGATCTGACGAGAAGTTCAAGATTTTCAGCGGCACGGCGAACGAACACCTGGCCGATGAAGTCTGCCAATTTCTTGGGATGCAGCGCGGGCAGGCGCAGGTGATTCGGTTCCGGGACGGCGAGTGTTACGTCCAGATTCAGGAAAACGTACGCGGCGCCGATGTGTTCGTGATGCAGCCGACGTGCCGTCCGGTAGACGAGCACCTGATGGAGTTGCTGCTGATGATCGATGCGCTGAAGCGCGCTTCGGCGCGGCGCATCACGGCGGTGATTCCGTACTTCGGGTATGCCCGGCAGGATCGCAAGGACAAGCCGCGCAGCCCGATTTCGTCGAAACTGGTGGCGGATCTGCTGACCACCGCGGGGGCGCACCGGGCGTTGATTGTGGATTTGCATACGCCGCAGTTGCAGGGATTTTTCAACATCCCGGTGGATCATTTGTTCGCTTCGCCGGTGCTGGTGGATCACTTCCGCAAGCTGCAGTTGCCGAATTTGACGGTGGTTTCGCCGGACGCGGGCGGCGTGGAGCGAGCGCGGTTTTTCGCGAAGAAGGTCGATGCGGCTTTGGCGATCGTCGACAAACGTCGCGTCGAGATGAACGTGGCCGAAGTGATGCACGTGATCGGCGACGTGAACGGGCGGACGTGCTTGATCATCGACGACTTGATTGATACGGCCGGAACGCTGGTGAAGACGGCCGCGGCGCTGGTGGAGAACGGGGCGACTTCGGTGTTCGCTTGTGCGTCGCATGCGGTGCTGTCGGGGCCGGCGGTCGAGAACATCAAGAACTCGGTCATCAAGGAACTGGTGGTCACGAACACGATCCCGCTGACGGCCGAGGCGGATGCGGCAAGGACTGAAAAGGGAGGAAAGATCAGCGTCCTCTCGATTGCGGGATTAATTGGCCGGGCGATTCAGGCCAATCACGAAGAGACTTCGGTCAGCAAGTTATTTACATAAAAATCAGCTATGAGCTTCGAGCCCTGAGCCAGAAGCCAACATAGTTGCTCGCAGCTCACAGCTAAGGACTTTAATTCTATGGCGACTACATTGGAACAGAACGCACTCGAAGCGCAACCGCGCGAAGCCGGGACGAAGAACGATGCGCGCGCAGTGCGGCGTGGCGGAAAGATTCCGGCGGTAGTTTATGGAGCGGGCAAGGAATCGCTCGCGATCAGCGTGGATCCGCGGCACGTGGCGCGCATTCTGAACTCCGAGACCGGCCACAACACGATTTTTGATCTCGCCCTCACTGGCGGCGAACCGACCAAGGCGATGATCATCGACTGGCAGTACGAGCCCATCAAAGGGCATTTGCTGCACATCGACCTGAAGCGCATCGCGCTCGACAAGGTGTTGAAGGTCAGCGTGCCCATCATCCTCGTGGGCGAAGCGGCGGGCGTGAAGCAGGAGGGCGGCATCATGGAGCAGATGCTGCGCGAAGTCGAGATCGAGTGCCTGCCGGCGGATATTCCGAGCCACATCGATGCCGACGTCAGCCAGCTTACGTTCGGCAGGGTGCTGCGCGTTTCAGAGTTGCCGCACTCGGACAAGATCAAGTTCCTGACCGATGAGAACCAGCCCGTGGCGCACGTTACCGCTGTAAAGGAGGAAGTGGTGGCCACTCCTGACGCAGCAGCGGCGGAAGCGGCGGCTCCGGCTGAGCCTGAAGTCATCAAGAAGGGCAAGCAGGAGACGGAGGAAGAAGGCGCCGAGGCTCCCGCTGCGAAGGCGGAGAAGGGCGAGAAGAAGGAGAAAAAGTAGGTCCGTGGATCGATTGGCCGGGCTCCGCCCTGGCCGGACAGCCGAGGCGGCTGTCCCCACATGGATCGGGATGGTGGCGTGAAACTGATCGTCGGTCTCGGCAATCCCGGTGACGAGTATCGACTCACGCCGCATAGCTTGGGCTTTCTGGCGATTGATCGAATCGCGAGCGGCCCGGGAGTGGAAGTGAGAAACCGGCAGTGCCGGGCGCTGACGGCGCGGGCGGTGATTGCCGATCAGACGGTGCTGTTGGCCAAACCCGAGACGTTCATGAATTTGAGCGGCGTCGCGGTGCGGGAACTGGTTGAGGAATACGAGGCGAAGCCGGAGTCGGACCTGATTGTGATTCAGGACGAGCTGGATTTTCCGCTGGGCACGCTGCGGATTCATACGCGGCGGAGTTCGGCGGGGCACAACGGCATCGCGTCGATCATCGAGGCGCTGGGCACGCAGGATTTTCTGCGCATACGGATCGGAGTGGCACCCGAGCGGAGAGTTGGAGACGGTGCCGAGTACTTGCTGGCTCCGATGCGTAAGCCCGAGTTGGCGATTGTAGACGGCATGCTCGACACCGCCGAAGAAGCGGTGAAGGTGATTTTGAAAGAAGGTCCGGCGGCGGCGATGAACCGCTTCAACCGCAAAGAGCCGGATGGTAACGGGAAAGATTAGCCACGGGTTGGTGGCCAAGGATTTGGAGAAAAGAATGAATCGCACCTATGAATTGATGTTCATTGTTCGTCCGGATATGACGGAAGAGGATCTGGACAAGCTGATTTCGACTCTGCAAGCCGTCGTTCCGCCCACGGGCGGAAACGTGCAGCGCGTCGACAAGATGGGCAAGCGCCGCCTGGCCTACACCGTACGCCGCTTCCATGAAGGCATTTACGTGCTGATGGTCGTGGAAGGCGGTGGCGGGGTGATTCACGAATTGGAGCGCCGCTTGCGCGTGACCGAGCCGGTCATCAAGTTCCTTACCGTGCGCACGGATGAGGAGCAGAAGCGGCTGGACAAGATCAAGGCGTTGCGCGACGCGAAGAAGAAGGTGAGCGCGCAGCCCGCGGCTCCGGCAGCGGCGGTAGAAGCTCCGGCGGCTCCGGCGGCAGAAGCTCCGGCGACGGCGTAGGCTCGTCCGCAATTCGGCGGACGATGGGGCGCAACGAAGCCAGCAGCGCAGTTTTCAGAGAGATTACAACGCGAGCTATCGGCTGGCGGCAGCCGGTGAAGAATCAGAGAGATGAAGGAGAGTTATGGCTGACGAAACGAAAGCACCAGAGCAATCGGCACCGAGCGAGAGGCCGCGCAGTGATGGTCCACGCCCGGGAGGAGATCGTCCGCGGTTTGGTGGTGGCGGACGCGGGCCCGGCGGTCCGCCGCGCGAGGGCGGCGGCGGACGCAAGTTTTTCCGGCGCAAGAAAGTCTGCAAGTTCTGCGTCGAGAAAATTGAAGACATCAACTACAAGGACTACCGCATGCTCGGGCAATTCGTCGCCGAGAGCGGCAAGATCGTGCCGCGGCGCCTGACCGGCGTGTGCGCACCGCACCAGCACCGGCTGTCGTCGGCCATCAAGATGGCGCGGAACATCGCGCTGCTGCCGTTTGCGGGACGAGCATCGTAGTTCGATTGTTGATGGTTGATTTCTTGATTGTTGATTGAACCCCCAAGTTCATGCCAGCGGTTTTCAATCATCAATCAAGAACCGACAATCGACAATTCTGAATCGCGTCGGATTCGAATACAGAGACATCGGAGTCATTCCCATGGAAGTCATTCTGAAAGAAGATGTAGCGAAGCTTGGATCCCGCGGCGACGTGGTGAAGGTCGCGGAAGGATATGGGCGGAATTATCTGTTGCCGCAGAAGCTGGCCATTCAGGCCAACGAGGGCAACAAGGCCGTCATCGCGCAGATGAAGGCCGCTTCGGTGCGGCGCTCTGCCAAGGAGAAGACGCAGGCCGAGGAACTGGCCAAGCAGTTTGATGGCGTCGCAGTGTCGTTCCAGCGGCGCACGGGCGAGCACGATCAGCTCTTTGGTTCGGTCACGTCGAGCGACATCGGCGACGCGCTGACCAAGAAGGGCTTCAACGTGGATCGCCGCAAGATCCAGCTGCACGAGCCACTGAAGACCATGGGCGAGTTCAGCGTCCCGGTGAAACTGCACAAAGACGTGACCGCGCACTTGAAGGTGATCATCGAGAAGGAAGCGGCCGCGGAGTAGTTGTGACGAAGACCGGCCCGGGCGCTCCGCCCGGGCTTTTATTGTGCCAGCCGCGCCCGCCTCCGCCTCAATCACGGGCAGGTGAGCCTGATCCGCCGCAGCGAGTCGCCCTCCCTGGGCAGGCCTCCATTTTCCTCGTGCAAAAACGCGTAGTAGACGATGAAGGTCTTTCCCAGCAGGTTGGGATTATCGCCGAGCCCGACCAACGTGGAATGAGGCGCGAGCGTTTTCACGCCATCGGCGAAGGTGCCCGGAGATGTGGGCGGCGTCCAGGTGAGGCCGTCGAGGGATTCGGCGTAGTAGAAGGTCGTGTCGTTGTCCATGATCATCACATAGCGCTGCAATGCGCTGTTGTAGTGGATGTCGAGATACCCTCCCACTTGAGGCGGAACGCGTGGAAGCAGGTCGGTCGACGCTCCGCCAATGCCAGGTTGCAAATGCCAGTTGCCCTCGTAGAATTTTTCGAAGGGAACAGTGTGCGGGTGCGCCGATCCAAACGCGGCGTTCAGCAAGGAGGCTGCCAGCACGCGCGCCACGGACACATGGGTGGTGGTCGTGGTGCCGGCGGGCCAGTCGGGAAAATAAAAATAGAAATACTTGCCGTCGGGCGAGGGCACGAGCGGTCCGGCGCCCATAGGATCGAAGCCGGGGTAAAGCTTGAACACGAACGACTGGTTTGGGCGAACGACTTCGCCGAGATCAGTCCAGTGCAGGCCGTTATCCCACGACGCAGCGAGCCCGTGGACGGAGTAAAGCGTGTCACCGGGGAGCTCAGCGTGATAGCCCACAATCAGGTTGCCCGCTCCGGTCATGCCCTCGGGAACTTGATAAACCGGGCCTCCGCCGATGTAAGTATAGGCGGGATAGTTTGGATTTACGGCGGGATCCGGGTTTGGGGAGATGGTCACGTCCTGGGGATTGCCCGTGCCGAGCGGGTTGTCGAGCGTGCCGACCGTAGTGACCACCGATCCGTAATTGTTGTTGCCGACCCAATGCCCCTGCCACTTCTGCCGGGGATGAAACGCGCCATCGCTGGTGAACCACTCATAGCCGTCGGCCGTCTTGATGACGCCCATCTGCATATCGGGCCAGGCGAAGCCGAAACCCTTGGTATCGATGAGCGGAGGTTCAGCCTTCAGGCCGGCCTCGACGATCTGCTCATGGGTAGCGACAATCACCGGCCCCGTCACAGAGGGCTGGCAGACAGGAGTAAGAGCCTGGCCGGCGCCCAGTGCGGACGAGAGCTAAAAGACGCTGGCGAGCAAAGTCAGGAAGGCGAGCGGTGAGCGGAGCAGCATAGTGACCTCGAATCTTAGCGGCAGGCAGCGTACATCGCTTCGAAACACGAGGATATCCGAAATGTTGGGACTATGCGATGCACTGGCCGAGAGCCCCACGGAGCTTCGATTTGTTTGTGAAACCCTCATCCCGGCCCCCCGGGAGGCAAGACGTAGCCTCTCTACGGAGTGCATCATGCAAGGGGCACTTTTTCTGCCAAACCGGCCGCCCACACTCCCGGCGGTTGTTCTGTTTTCCTCTAAATCTTTGTCCCAGAACCACCTAGGCTCCCCAAAAATCTCCCGTACGGCCTATAATTTCTGCTCACAGTTCCGCTGACGACTCGTCTATTCCAATGCAAGCCCCGGGGACTGTAAATACGGGCGACAGAGGAACGACGACACATGCCGGCCGGTGTATGGGCATTACCACTTGCGGTTGGCGATCGGGCCCACTCGAAGTCGAAGAGTGAGAGAGTAGAGAGATTCAGCGAGAACCAGGACCCCACGCGGGGCCGCATGGCTGGGCAAGAACGCCGCATAGATGACACGATGCTGATCCGAGAGGCCCAGCGCGGAAACCGCGCAGCCTTCGAGGAACTCGTACGTCACTACGACCAGGCGGTGTTGCGCCTGGCTCTCCATCTCACCGGCACCGAGCAGGACGCTCAGGACGTCTATCAGGATGCCTTCCTCAAAGCCTATAAGAACATCGGAAATTTCCGGTTCGAGTGTTCCTTCTACACGTGGATTTACCGGATCGTGACCAACCTGTGTCTCGATCACTTGCGCAAGAAGAACGTGCGCAAAGAGGACGCACCGGTGGCGAAGGATCCGTCGGGTGGGGAGTACGACCTGCTCGATCAGGTGCCGGACGTGCGGGCGGGGGCGAATCCGGAGCGCGATTTGCTGCGCCGGCAGTTGGGGGAGCGCATCGCGGGGGCGCTGGAGAAGCTGACGCCGCGCGAGCGCATGGTGTTTGAGTTGAAGCACTACCACGGATTGAAGCTGCGCACCGTGGGCGAGATCTTGAAGACGACGGAAGAGACCGCCAAGAATACCCTCTTCCGCGCCACGCAGAAATTGCGCGGGGCGCTGGCGGATATGCGGTAGGTGTTCGGTCGAAGGTCTTGGGTCTTAGGCCCAACACCTGTCACCGAACACCCGAGAGGCAGCAGGTGGCACTTATGAAATGTGAATGGGTTCGAGAGAATATCGTGCTTCAGGTTTATGGCGAACTGGCGGATGACGCGCGCCATGAACTGGAGCAGCACGTGGCCCGCTGTGCTGACTGCGCAGCCGAACTGAAGGCGGAGCAGGATTTTCACGCGCTGCTCGCGCAGGATCGCGCGGTTGATCCTTCGCCGAATCTGGTGACGGCTTCGCGCATGCGGCTGCAGGAAGCGCTGGAGACGGCGAAGCAGGGCAACTTCTGGAGCCGGCTGGCATTCGATCCGGCGAATTGGCTGCTGCAGATGAAGTTCTCGCCGGCGCTGGCGGCTGCGATTCTGATTCTTGGCTTTCTGGGCGGAATCCTGAGCATGCGCGAGATCTCGCGCCCCACGAACACGGCCCGAATCTCTAACCCACAAAGCCCAGCCCCAGTTCCCACCGAAGCCTCCATCGCAAGCATCAGTTCCATCGTCCAGGATCCGAACACCAATCAGGTCAGCATTAAATACAACGCCGTAACGACACAGGAATACCAGGGCGCGCTGAACGATCAGAAGGTGCAGGAGTTGCTGCTGTATGCGGCGCGCAATAACTACAACTCCGGAGTCCGCGTGGACTCGGTCGATCTGCTGGCGAAGAGAAGCAGCGACTTGCAGGTGCGCGAGGCGCTGATATATGCGCTGCAGAATGACACGAATCCCGGAGTGCGGCTGAAGTCTCTGGACGCGCTGGGCAATTACGTGAAGAACGATACCAACGTGCGCGATGCTGTGTTGCGGGCGCTGTTGAACGACGGGAATTCCGGGGTACGCATCGAAGCCCTGCGATTGATTGAGCCGGTGAAGGCCGACGGTAGCGTGCGCGGCGTGCTGATGGCGCTGGCGGCGAAGGATCAGAGTACGTATATCAAGTCGCAGGCCCGCACCATGCTGGCGCAGTTGCCGGAGATTGATTAGGAATCGTGGAAGAGTAGTGCCGGCATCCGTTTGGTTTCGCTTGCGGCGGCGCTACAAAAACGAGAAATGAGGTGGATATTTTGAAAGGTGCGCTACAAGTCACTGGGCTGGCCGGTGTGCTGGCTCTGGTTGCGCCGCTGGTCATTGTTTCGACGAGTTGGGCGCAGGAAACACGAGTAACCCGCGAAGGCGGAGCCTGGGGTCAGGAGATCACAGGATCGCTGGCAGGGGTAAAAAACTTGAGAATTAAAGTCGACATGGGCTCCGTAGTGGTGCGCGGCGGGCAGCAGCAGGGCATCAATTACGTTATTCATACACGTTTTGGTTCTTCATCCGAGCAGGAGGCGCGCCGCCAGTTCGAGCAGTACAAGGTCACCGCGTACGTGAAGGGCGATACCGCCTGGATCGTGGGCGATTGGCAGGGGGGGAAGAGGCCTCGTCATTGTTCGTCGGAGTTTTCTGTCATGGTGCCGCGCGAAATGGCGCTGGTGAAGCTGGAAACCGAGGGCGGCAACGTTGAAACCACGGGCGTCACCGGCCGCGTGGAAGCGGAGAGCGGCGGTGGCAGTTTGCGGCTCGACGATATTGGCGGCGGCGTGAATGCGGAGACCGGAGGCGGATCGATCGATGTTGGCACAGTCGGTGGAGAACTCGGACTACGCACGGGCGGAGGTTCGATTGAGGTTCGCCAGGCTAACGGCAAGGTGGTAGCCGAAACGGGTGGAGGCAGCGTCGAAATTCAATCCTGCGCACAAGGCGCGGTCATTGAAACGGGGGGCAGCAGCATCACGGTGCGCCATTGCAACGGCAAGGTCAAGGCATCGACCGGCGGTGGCAGCGTCGACCTCAGCGATATTGGTGGTCCGGCGGAGATCGAAACCGGGGGCGGGAGCATTCGCCTCAACTCCGCCAAGGGACACGTTCACGCGGAGACGGGGGGCGGAGGCATTGAGCTTTACGGCGTGCCGTCGGCGTCGGCCGAAACGGGCGCGGGCGGGATCACGGTGAAGCTGGTCAATACCGGCGGCGATCGTCGTGATTCCGATCTGGAAACAGGCGCGGGCGACATTACCGTCTACCTGACGGCGGATGTAGCCGTTAACGTGCGGGCCAGCGTGGATATGGGCAATGGACATCACATCACGTCCGACTTTCCCGACATTCACATCAGCAGTCAGGGCGGCCAGTGGGATCCCAAGACGCTGAACGCTGAAGGCCGGCTGAATGGCGGCGGGCCCACGCTGAAGGTGCGGACCGCGAGTGGCGACATCTGCTTCAAACGTGCCAGCCACTGAGAAGCATTGATGATGGTTGATTTCTGATGGTTGATTAGAGCTCGGCCTTCGGGTTTCCATTAACAATCGAGAAATCAACCATCAGAAATTGAACGAGTGAAACGAAGCGCGGACTGGCTAGTTTGGCGGTTGCAGACTCCGTGAGCCTCAAACAACTCTGCATGAGGGAATGACTATGCGCAAATACATGTTGACCAGCACCGTGTTGTTGCCATTGCTCCTCACGTTTTCGCACGCTGTTTCGAACGCCGCGCAAAACTGGTCGGTGGATCCACCGGGGCAGCCCTGGATCTTCTCCAGTGAAGACAGCGGGACGAGTTCCTATCTCGGAGTCGACATCTCGGACGTGACCACCGAGCGGCTGACCGCGCTGAAGCTGAAAGAGGAAAAGGGCGTCGAGGTGACGATGGTGGACCAGGATGCTCCGGCCGGGAAGGCGGGCATCAAGGAGCACGACGTCATCCTTACGATGAACGGTACGTCGATCGAGAGCGGGGCGCAGTTGCGGCGGATGATCCACGAAATGCCGCCGGGCCGCGTCGTCACTTTTGGCTTGAGCCGGGACGGCCAGCCCATGTCGGTGAAAGTGCAACTGGCGGACAAGCACACCGAGTACGCCCGCACTCCGAAGCCGGGCGATTTCCATGTGCAGATTCCCGAAATCCATATCCCGGATATCGACATTCCCACTTTCGAGTGGGTGGTGACAACTCGGTCGGAACGCAGCGGATTGATGGTCGAGAACATAACCCCACAACTGGGAGAATTTTTTGGCGTGAAGAACGGCGCTGGTGTGCTGGTGCGCTCGGTGGAGAAAGGCAGCCGCGCCGAGAAGGCGGGCTTACGCGCCGGAGATGTCATCGTGAAGGTGAATGACCAGCCGGTTCACGACACCAGCGACTTCACCCACGCGGTAAAGTCGCGCAACGGGAACTCGGTTAGCGTGGGTGTGATTCGGGAGAAAAAGGAGCAGAACCTGAACATGACGCTGC
This sequence comes from Candidatus Sulfotelmatobacter sp., assembly GCA_036521895.1. GTDB lineage: Bacteria > Acidobacteriota > Terriglobia > Terriglobales > Acidobacteriaceae > Sulfotelmatobacter. Next base: position 14,598 of record DATDGW010000103.1, read on the forward strand.
CCGACCGCAAGGAGTCGGGCGCGGTCATTGAAGAAGGCTCGGATGATACCTGGATCGACGCAGAGTCGCCAGCGGGGTTGGGCGAGCTGCGGAACGAACTCGCCAAGCTGCGGCCACAGATGGGATTGGTGACGCTGGAATATCGTAAGTCCGCCGAGGAGCTTCGCAAGTCTCTGTGCGACGGGCAGAGGAGACTGCGGGAGGAGAGTTCGAAGCAGCGGCGGGAATTACTGAAGCAGCAACAGGAACTGAGGATGAAGCTGCGCAGGAACGTGGCCGCGCTTCGGACTTGGGCGGACATTTAACAAGAGTTACCGGCCGCTCGCGGCTGCGCGCGTCAGGCTGGCGAGGTAGGCGCGGTTGCGTCCTGCTTGTTTTGCAGCATACAGACCATTATCCGCCGCGCGAATCAATTCATCCCGGCTCTTGCCGTGCGCGGGGAACACCGCTACGCCCGCGCTGATCGTCACCGTCCTGGGCACGCCGGGGAACGAGTGTGACTCCACCATCCGCCGCAACTTCTCCGCGATGGAGATGGCGTGAGCAGTATTAATCTGGGTCAGCAGGATCGCGAATTCCTCTCCGCCGTAGCGGCACACGACATCAAGCTTGCGCAATTGCTGGTGAAAGAGTGAAGAAACCTGGCGCAGGACTTCGTCCCCCAGCAAGTGGCCAAACTCATCATTCAGTTTCTTGAACTCATCGATGTCGGCCATGATGACGGCCATGCCGTTCCCGTAGCGGCGGGCGCGCTCAATCTCTTCCATGATGCGAAGCTCGAAGAAACGGCGGTTGAAGATTCCGGTCAGGCCGTCGAGGTACGCCAATTGTTTAACCCGCTCCACGTAGTGCGCATTCTGGATGGCAGTGGCGCAAATGTCGGCGACCGATTCGAGGGACTGCAGTTCGCTTTTGCGGAAGGCATTGGGCTGAGCGCTGTACAGCGTAAGCACGCCGAGGATCTGACCAAATGAAATAAGCGGAATGCTCATGCGGGAGGCGCACTCTTTGAACAGCCGCAAGGACTCGGATGCGCCGCTCAGATCTTTTTCGATGATCGTGCCACTGGTTTCGATGACGCGCGACCACGGTTCCTGGGTTACGGAAAAGCGTCCACCGGGCGGTGTGCACGGGGTGAGGTCGCCCTGGTGCGCGCGCATGACCAGGTCGCCTTCATCCCGCAATAAGAGGGATACGTGGGAGACCTGAAAAGCGTGCTGAATTACTGCGCACACGCGGACCAGCAGATCCTCGAGTTCCATGACGGCGGTACTTTGTTGCGCGACAATGTTGATGGCTTCCAATTGCCGCGCCCGCTGGCGTTCGAGCGAGTAGAGATGGGCATTCTGCAGAGCGATGGAGGCCTGCGTGGAAAACAAGGTCAGCAGTTCGATGGTCTCGTGGTCGAAGCGATCGACTCGATCACTCTGGCAATCGAGCACTCCCACGACTTGATCGCACACCATGAGCGGAATGGCCAACTCCGAGCGCGTCGATTGCGCGGCGCAGATATAGCGAGGGTCTTTGCTGACGTCAGGAGCGTAGACCGGCTCCTTCTTCAGGAGCGCGGCTCCGGTGAGGCCGTCGTGTTGTCCCAAACATATCTTCTCTTTGCCCGCATCCCAGCCGATTTGCGAACGGACGCACAGGTGCTTGGACTCTTTATCAAGCAGCAGGATGGCGACGTTCGGCAGATGGAAATAGTCCCGCGCGATCGCCAGAATTCTCTGCAGCACCTCGTCCAAATCAAAGGTGGAGAGCACGGCCTGGCCGGCGTCGTATAGGACTGCGAGTTTCGGCATGGTCGATCGAATTGTACGATGGGGGAAAGGGGTTACTGATGTGCCGAAAGTAACGTGCTCTGGGGGTTGGGAGGTGCTTCTTGGGGGTTATCGCCACCTTCTTGCGGTGCGGATCAGTCCGTAGGCCACCAGGCAGAACCAGAAGTCCAGAATCAGGCCGAGGTCCAGATGGAAGGGGTGGTGGCGCGCGGCCGGGGGTAGCGACGGAATCAGGACGAAGTACACCACGTTGCCCAATATGATCGCCAGCAGAGCTTGGAGAAAATTGATGAGCACCGATGGTTTAGACACCATAGAGGGCATCCGAGGATGCCCTCTATTTACGCGGGTTGCGGATTGTTTGCAAGGGGTTAGGGAAATAAGGGCAGAGCCCATCAAAACCCGTCTGGAGTCCCGGCAGTGCCCGGGAACTGCGACCTTTTTGGATCCCGGCGGGGTTGTCCGCGCAAGATGCCCAGCGCTGATCCCCGCGGGGACTTAAAGCACGCCATCCCCAACAGGACAGACTCAGATGTACTTCTGAGTCTGCTCTCTTACCCGCCCTATGTGAGAATCGGGCTCATTCAGTCCCTTTCAATTCTCACCCTGAGGTGCCGACGTGTTCCCTTATCACAAGCACGTGCATGGATGGCAGATTCTAGTAGCGGGGGCGCTGCTGGGGCTGGCGGGCTGCGGATCGGGCGCGCGACCGACGAATTCCGGCAATTTTTCCGGGACCGTTGCCATCCCGAGTGAAGGTGCCACCGCCGCCCTTGCCAGCCGTCCCGGAGTGGCCAATGTAATGCTGAGCCCTGCCCACCTCGTGGGCGGCGCGTCCGCCGAAATCACGGTTAACCTGACCCAGCCTGCTCCGAGCGACGGCATAGCCGTGCGACTGAGCAGTTCTGACGCGAGCCTCGTCGCAACTCCCGCGACCGTGAGAATTCCGTCCGGTCAGACCAGTGCCACGGTTGCGGTTTTGACATCACCGGTCGTGGCCGCGACCACAGTGGCCATCAGCGCAGTCTATGCGAACACAGTCGCGGGGACCTCGCTCAGTGTCGTCCCCTCGACAAAGTCCGCATTTACGGTCTCCCTACAGCCATCGACCATCACGATAGCCCCCGGCCAATCCGGATCGGTCAAGGTTACAACCAAGATAACGACTGGATACAATCACGCGCTGCACCTTTCCGTGTCGAATGTTCCTGCCGGGGTCTCGCTGACCCTTACTCCGGCGGTGATTCCCGCTCCCGGAGCCGGAACTTCTAAGGCGGCCATCACTGTTCAAAGCAGTGTGGCGACTGGAACCTATTCCATTCGCGTGACGGCCAGCGATGGCAAGACTTCCTGGACCGCGAAATTGACCCTGAAGGTGGCCTCCTCAGATCCGGGGGCGACGTTCCAGGGATGTTGGTATAAGCAGAGCGGTCATCGCTACCAGGGGGTTCGGATCTCGGTCGCCAACCCGGGTACGTATCCGTTTGACGCGGTCCTGTATTACGGCGCGACTTGCGATCCCGCCAAATTTGCTGATGAATTTGGGTTCGGAACTCTCTTGAACTTTGGCGGTTTCGACTACATTTTCTGGTTCAGAGATTTCGCCGATCAGAGTGACATGTCCGCGTTTTGGTACGTGGGGAATGACAAGTCGCAATGCGTGAACTACGCCGTTGCTCCCGATTGCTAGCCGCCCAGGTGACGGGCTAACCGGACTGCTAACTGATGTTAGCCGATGGGATGAGAAGACCGGTCTCCGACGGGATGCTGTACACTCCCAAGTTATCGACGTGCTCGAAGCACAAGAGATAAAGGAGGCCGGCAATAGCGGCGGGCAATGACGATTCGGCGATGAAGCTCTCACTTAAGACTGGTCGGTAGGCCCTCGCACTCAAAAACCTCGAGGCGATCTTTCAGCAGGCACGAGCGGGCATTCGCCTCCTCCTGCTAACATTCCTTTTTCACGCCCACGGAACCCTAGCGCATGCTCGAACTCTCGACGCCCGTCCAATATGTGAAGGGCGTTGGTCCGCGCATTGGGGAAGTGCTGGCCGCCAAAGGGATTTACACGGTCGGCGACCTGCTCCACTATCTGCCTTTTCGCTATGAAGATCGGCTGAACCCGCGAGGGATTTCCGAGCTGCGGCCCGGGGCGATGGCGACAGTCGTCGGCGAAGTGCGCAATTCCGGGCTGTTCCGCACGCGGAAGATGCCGATCTTTCAGCTGACCGTGGGACAAGGGCGAGCGCGCCTGCGCTGCCTGTTTTTCAACGCAACCTACTTACAGGATAAGTTCACGCCGGGGCAGATGATCGCGCTCTACGGCAAGGTTGAAGAAGACGAGCGCAGCCGCGAGTTGCAGATCATTCAGCCGCAATTCGAAATCCTGGGGGATCCCACCGACGCGGGGGAGAACGGCGCGGAGAAGAAAGCCGCGGAGTCGCTGGAGATTGGGCGGATTGTTCCCATCTACGAAGCGATCGGACGGTTGACGCCGCGCTGGTTCCGCAAGGCGATTCGCACCGCGCTCGACAATCTCACGCCGGACTTGCCGGATCCGATTCCGGCCGCGGTGCGCGCGCACTTGGGGCTGATCTCGCCGCGGGCCGCGCTGTGGAACGTGCACTGGCCGGAGCCGGGGGAAAGCTTCGAAGCTTTGCAATCGTCGCGCACTCCGGCGCATATCCGGATGATCTTCGACGAACTGTTTTTCGTCGAGCTGGGTCTGGAGTTGAAGCGGCGCCAGCAGAAAGCGCAGACCGGAATCGCATTCCGGCTGGACGATCGGGTGCGGGCGGCGATCAAGAAGATTCTGCCCTTTCATCCCACGGCGGCGCAGAAGCGCGTGCTGAAGGAAATCGCGGCGGACATGGAGAAGCCTTATCCCATGCGGCGTTTGCTGCAGGGGGATGTGGGATCGGGAAAGACGATTGTGGGCTTCGAGGCCGCCATCATCGCGATCGAGAATGGGTGCCAGGTGGCGTTGATGGCGCCGACCGAGATTCTGGCGCAGCAGCATTATTTTTCGGCGCAGCGGATTCTGGAGAATGCGGGCTACGGCATTGTGCTGCTGACCGGATCACTCGAGGCCGATCGTAAGCGGGAAGTGCATCGGCACATCGCGCAGGGGAATGCGCAACTCGTGATTGGGACGCATGCGCTGCTGGAATCGAAGGTCGAGTTTGCGAAGCTGGGGCTGGTGATTGTCGATGAGCAGCATCGGTTTGGAGTGCTGCAGCGGCTGAAGTTGATGAAGAAGTCGGGAGAGAGAGAGGAACCCAGCCGAGCTTCGCTCGGCGGGACGGGCGAGGGCGCACGTCCCCACATCGACACCCGTCCCCACACCAGCACTGCTCCCGCCGAACCCGACGTTCTGGTGATGACAGCGACGCCGATTCCGCGCACGCTGGCGCTCACGCTGTATGGCGATCTTGATTTGAGCGTGCTGGATGAGATGCCGCCGGGGCGCACCCCGATCGTGACCCGTTGCGGTTCTGACGATGAATCGCCGAAGGTGTGGGAGTTTGTCCGGAAGCAGGTGGCCGCTGGACATCAGGTGTACGTCGTATATCCGGTGATCGCCGAGAATGAAGAGAGCGAACTGAAAGCCGCGATCAAAATGTACCGCGAGCTGAGCGGCAAGATTTTCGCAGATCTGAAAGTGGGACTCCTGCATGGCCGCCTCGATGCTCATTTGAAAGAGCAGGTCATGCGTATGTTTCAGCGCGGCGAGTTGCACATTCTGGTCGCGACCACCGTCATCGAAGTGGGGGTGGATGTGCCCAACGCGACCGTGATGGTGATCGAGCACGCCGAACGGTTTGGCCTGGCGCAGCTTCATCAATTGCGGGGGCGCATCGGACGCGGCGCGGCGAAGTCGTATTGCATATTGATGACGGGCGGGAAGGTCGGCGAAGAGGGTCAACGCCGTCTCGACGCGATGGTGCAGACCAACGATGGCTTCAAGATCGCCGAACTCGATCTCGAACTGCGCGGGCCAGGAGAGTTTTTCGGCACGCGGCAGGCGGGGACGCCGAGTTTCCGCGTGGCCAACATCATCCGGGATGCGCAGTTGCTGGAGGCGGCGAAGCACGAAGCGGCGGCCGTGATTGCCGGGCCGAATGCAGAAATCTCCGCTGAAGAAATCAGCCGTGCCGTGGTGCACATGCGGACGCGGTGGCAACACACCTATGGTTTAGTTGAGGTGGGGTGAGCGGTGAAATGACCAAAGACGACATTCAGCTCCTATACGAGTACGACCGCTGGGCGAACAGTAGAGTTTTGCAGGCGGCTTCCAGGCTGAGCACCGAACAGGTCACGCGCGATCTAGGCGGCAGCTTTCATTCGGTACGAGATACCCTCTTGCACATTATCTCTGGCGAATGGATCTGGCTTCAGTATTGGCGGGAAAAGTCCCATGGCCCCACCGTTTTGGAGAATCTGAAGAAGCGGCGGGAGGCCGTGTTCAACCCCTCTTCGTTTCCTGATATGGGTACGCTCCAGCTAAAATGGGCGGAAACCGAGAAGGAAATCGCCGAGTTCTTGGACTGTTTGCCCAGCGACGGCTTGGAAACGATGCTGCCTGCCCGGGATACTCAGATCAAGTTGGCTCATCTGATGCAGCATCTTGCGAATCATTCTACTTACCATCGAGGACAGATTTCCCTAATGATGCGGCAGCTTGGCGCTGAGCCTCCAGCGACTGACTTCCATGTTTTCATTGCGCAGAGACGTGAGGGGGAGCGGTAACGCAGACAACCGGAACTGATAGAATCGAAAGGATGGCCGGTTCTTCCCAATTAATTCAGATTGAGTTGGGCGCTCCGCCGAGGGTGCCGAAGCCGTCGTGGCTGCGGGCGAAAGCGCCCGTGGGCGACAACTTCCACAATCTGAAGAAGCTGGCGCGCGGCATGGGACTGCATACGGTGTGCGAGTCGGCGCAGTGTCCGAACATTGGCGAGTGCTGGAACCACAAGACCGCGACGTTCATGCTGCTGGGCGATATCTGCACGCGGCGCTGCGGCTTCTGCGCGGTGCCCAAGGGACGGCCAGAGCCCATCGACTTGGACGAACCGCGACGCGTCGCTGAGGCAGTGGCCACGCTGGGACTGAAACATGCGGTCGTGACCAGCGTGAACCGCGATGACGACAATATTGGCAGCGCGCGGATTTTCGCTGAGACCATCCGCGAGATTCGCGAGTTGACGCCAGATTGCCGCGTCGAAGTGCTGATCCCGGATTTTCAGGGGCTGGAAGAGTCGCTGCGCATCGTACTCGGTGCTCAGCCTGACGTGCTCAACCACAATACCGAGACCGTGCCGCGGTTGTATCGCGCGGTTCGCTCCGGCGCACGGTACGAGCGCACGCTCACTCTGCTGGAAAATGCCAAGAAATTTTCGCCGGGCATGGTCACAAAGAGCGGCGTCATGGTGGGCCTGGGCGAGTCGTCACCAGAGCTGATCGAAGTTTTCCGCGATCTGGGCACGCGCGGCGTTGACATTCTTACGGTCGGACAGTATCTGCGTCCGTCGAAGGATCACCTGCCCATCGCTCGCTTCTATGAGCCTCAAGAGTTTACCTACCTGCGGGACCAGGCTCTGCGCTTCGGTTTCCGCCACGTTGAATCGGGACCGATGGTGCGGTCCAGCTACCACGCGCACGAGCATGCTGATGCCGCTGCGAGGCCGCGGGCGGTGACATAGCTTGCGGCTGACGGGCTTCCCCGCCAACATTGTTTCCTTCAAGATCAACGTTCCCAGTTCTAGTATCCCCATCGAACAAATCGGCATCCGGAGGGCTCCCCTCCCGTGGTGACCGTTCTCCTGCTGATCCTTGGATTCTTCGCCGGCCTGCTGGGCGCGCTGACCGGAATCGGCGGCGGCGTGTTGCTCACGCCGATTCTTGCATTGCACTTCGATATCACGATTCGCCAGGCCATTGGGACGAGCCTGGTCGCGGTGATTACGACTTCGGCGGCGAGCTCGTCGGTGCACCTGCAGCGCCACACTACTGACATTCGCCTGGCCATGACTCTGGAGTTGGCGACGGCATTCGGCGCGGCCGTCACGGCGTACCTAGTGGGTTACTTCAATCGCAATGCCCTGGAAGGATTGTTTGCCGCGTTCTTGTTGTACGGCGCGATCACGATCCTGACCAAGGGCGGCAAAGTGAAGCCGCTGGAAGACGAATCGGCCATGACTGTCGACGAGACGGTGATTCCACCGTACGAACCCAAGCGCTACCCGCTGGGACTCTCGGCGTCGCTGGTGGCGGGCGCGCTTTCCGGGTTGCTCGGGATCGGGGGCGGGCCGATCAAAGTTCCGGTCATGTACATCTTCATGAACGTGCCGCTGATGGTGGCCACGGCTACTTCCAACTTTATGATCGGTGTGACCGCGGCGGCCAGCGCCATGGTTTATTACCGGCGTGGCGACATTCTGGTGCAATATGCGGCGCCGCTCGCGGTGGGCGTGTTTGTGGGATCGCTTCTGGGGGCGCGCCTGGCTCCGCGGATTCATACGAAGGTCGTGGTGTATCTGCTGGTCGGTGTGATGTTCTACCTTGCGGGACACCTGATTGTGCACCTGCTGCAGGAGTGGCGATGAGCGAACTACGTGAACCCGCTTTTGACCGCATCGTGGCGTTGGTGCTGCGCGTAGGGGCTTTCAGTTGCTTCTTCGTTATGCTGGCCGGGCTGATCGTGGGGTTGTTCGTGCACGGACGCATTCCCCTCGGCATTGAGCGCGCGGGCGTCCTGCTGATGCTGGCCACGCCGGTCGTGCGCGTGATCGTCGCCTGCTATCTCTTCTTCCGGGAAAAGGATATGAAATATGGGTGGATCTCGCTGGGCGTGCTGGTGATTCTGATGTTGGGGTCAGTGTTTGGAATAGGGGAACACTAGAGCAGTCCTTCGGGGGCTAAAGCCCGTGCTCTCAGTGCGGCTCGACGGCACGGCTGAAGCCGTGCTCTTCCACCAAAGCTCTTCTCTTACACATCTACTACGCCGGTATTAGGCCGGCAGCGTGGCGTCCGGAGTCTTTTCCCTTCCGCATTGCTCCCGCCGGAAACCCTGACCTTCCCAAGTCCCTCTCTCCTAAATTCGTTAGAAGATGTGCAGCTTGATGCTCAGGTATTTTTTCGGATTTTCGCGGACGGCCTTTAGCAGGGTGCGGGTCTCGATCAGCATCTGGTTGGCGTTGTTGTAGAGGGATTCGTCTTTAAAGAGCTTGCCGACGGTGCCCTGGCCGGCTTCGAGTTCCGTGGTCAATTCCGACAGTTTGGTGATCGTGGTGTCGAGTTTCTTGGCCAGTTCCTCATCCTTCGTCAACTTGCCGATCGTGCCCCTGCCTGCGTTGATGTCGTCGGTCAGCTTCTTCATGTTGGCGATGGTGTCGTTGGCGTTGTTGTAGAACGAGGGATCCTTCAGGAATTTTCCAGCCGTGCCTTTCCCCTGCTGCAGATCATCGACGACGGCATTCATTTTGTCGAACGTGGCAATGAATTTGTCATAGGCATCGTTGCGGCTGATCAGTCGTCCCAGGCTGCCTTCGCCGCTGCCGACTTCGTGCACGATTCCTTGGAATTCTGCCACGGTCGAGGAGAAGCGGTTGTAGAGCGTCGGATCATAGATCAGTTTTCCGAGCGATCCCTTGCCGCTTTCGGCGAAGGCCAGAATGCGGTCGGCACGTTTCAGCAGTGCGTCGAGATTTTCCAGCGTGCTCTGGCTGGCGCGCACCACCTGGTTGAAGTCGGGATGCACTTGTGTGGGCAGCGTGTCTCCGTCTTGCGCCGGAGGACCGATCGCCTGGGCGCTTTCGATATCGAGGTAGGTCTCGCCGAGCACTCCGGCGGTGTCGAGCGAGGTCACCGAATCACGGCGCAGGGCGTAACCGTATTTCGTGCTGAGCTTCATCGTGACTTCAACGGGAGTCAGTTGCTTGTCTTTGTCGGGGACGATGCGGATGTTGGTTACGTTACCGACGTCCACGCCGCTAAGACGCACGGGAGCGCCTTGGCGCAGTCCCTGAGCGTTATCGAAGTAGGACTTCAGGGTGATGCGCGGCGTGAAGAACCCGGCGGTTCCGGACATGAGAAACAGCAGAAAGCCGAGCGTCAGACTGGCAACGATCACCGTGATCCCCACGCGCAGTTGCGACCACTTGAGCTGCTTCTGGCTAGGCAAATCGTTTCCTCATGATGCCAGTCTGGATTGCGCGGGGGCGCGAACAGCTCAGGGTCGCAACCAGTCCTCGCAGCATGATAACAAAACCGGAGCCAGACCTAGGCTGCTTTCGTGCCCAGGGCGGGCGTCAGCAGCAGAGCGAGCAGGTACGCGGTGGCGCCGCAGGCCAGAGTGACGGTCAGTCCGAACTGAATGGCGATGACCATGGCCAGAACCGATCCCAGAACGCTGGCCGCCGCGTTCATCGCCCAGGCCCACTCGACGGAATTATCGGAGGCCCCTTGTCCGGAGGGAAACTCGGGAGCGGGCAGGGCAGCGAGTGCGCGCAGGCCTGTGGGGAAGGGCATCCCCATGACGAACCCCAGGGGGATGAGGAGCACGCCGCTTACCAGCAGGCGGTAGCTGAAGTCCAGGCCGACCCGCGAGGCCAAACGGCCGGGCAAGAAGAACACATCGGCCAGAAGCGTCAGGATGACGAGGACGAGGGGGACCCAGGCCAAATCTGTGCGCGGCAGCCAGCGACGCGAAAACAGGCTGCCCGCGCCACTGGAGAGCATGAGCAGAAAAATCACCACCGTGAGCGCGTACGTGGGATGGCCAAGAAATAGTACGAAGCGCTGAATGAAGGCGATCTCTACCAGGATATAGCCCAGACCCACGGCCACGAAGTACAGCAGCGGAAGCGGCGACTGGCGGGCGCTGCGGCCTCTCAACGCCAGGGGCAGAACCAGAAATGCCAGCACGGCGACGAGAGAAATCACGAGCACGAGCAGGAGCACCAGCACGCCTAGATTTACTTTCCAGTCGATGCCTTCACGCAGGCCTCTCTCGCCCAGGATCTGTCCGGCCTTCAGCGTGAAGAAGAAGAAGGGAGCGTTGTCGGTGACGGGCGCGACGTTGTAGGCGTAGCCGCGCGCGAAGGCGTAGGGATCGTTGCTGGCGATCAAATCGGAAAACGGATTCTGCCCGGGCTGCGACGGCAGGTACAGCGGATCGAGTTCGGAGTAGTGATCGAAGTGCGTGATCACCGCCGTTTCTTCTGCCGCTGTGAACGGAGTCTTTTTCGCCAGCACCACGACCGGGATGCCATCGGCATCGAGTTCGCCTTGAGAGGCGACGATGAAGTTGCGGGCGGGATTGGCTACCCCAAGCCGGTGCAGCGCCTCCATGGCTACAGCGACCACGCGCAAGGCTTCGCGCGGATGGCGGAATTCCCAGCGGGTGATGGCGATCATTCCATCGGGCTTCAGGTGATCGAAATATTCGCGGAAGGCATCGACGGTATAAAGATTATTTTCGCTGAGGGCGAACGCGCCCGCGGCCGTGGAGGCCCAAGTGTCGACCAGCGTCATCTGCACGACATCAAAATGCTGCGGGGTGGAACGCAGAAACGAACGGCCATCGGTTACGTGAATGTGCACGTCAGGCCGATCGTAGAGATGCTGTGCGTAGTCGGCGTAACGCCCGCGCATGATGGTTGTGGCGATGATGGGATTGATCTCGATCCCGGTGACGTTGGGGCTGCCATTGGCCACGGCGCGCAGAACGTCGACACCGCCGCCCGGGCCGATGATGGCGAATTCTCCGTGGGGGCGAAGAACGTTGGCCAGCGCGGGCGGAGCGGCCATCAGGTTGTGCTCCCACACGGTGCCCTGCCAGTGCGCCAGGTCGGCGTTCATGATGTAGGTGGAAGCGTCGGCGTCGATGACGATGGCTTTGGCCTGGCCCTGGCGGTCAACTTCCACGCGCGAGAGCGCATTCCAGCGTGCGAACTCGACCCACGCGGGATCGCGGAACATGCCTTTTGCGTACACCACATCGATGAGGCGACCCGAGTGGTTCGCGCCCATCAGAGCTACCAGCGCGAGCGCAAGCCGGGCGGCCTTTCTGCGCAGCGCGCGGAACTCTGCCCAGATGGTTCCGGCGGCGGCCATGGCGGTTCCGGCGACGAGGATCACATTGGGGCCGCCCACCCAGTTCAACAAGGGGACCACCGCCAAGCAGGCTAACGCTCCCCCGCAGAGATCAGCGCCGTAGAGACGGGGAATGCGGCGGGTCTCGCGCGCGAAGACGACGGCGAAAAGAAGTCCGGTCAGAAAGAAGGGGACGGCAGCGGCCAGGTAGAGCACGGTGAGCCGCGCGAAGTTTCCCCACGAGACTTGCAGGGCGACGGGAACATGCAGCACGATTTCGAGGACGACGAGCACGACCACGGAGTTCGTCATGCACAGCCGTGCGGCGAGCGTGCGAGTGTCGGTGGCCGCCAGTCGGGTCTTCAGCAGGTAGGCGAACACGCCTCCCGCGCCCAGTCCGAGCAGAGCAATCGAAATTGCCAGGAACGCGAAGTGGTAGAAAAGCACGACAGAGAACAGTCGGGTCAGCGCCAGTTCCAGCAGCAGGGCGGCAAAGCTGGTGAGCGCGAGGCCCGCCAGCAGCGTTTTTTCGGGAATTTCAGTGCTGCTCGAAGTCGGGATAGGAGTCGTGGTGATGACGGGCATAATGAATAGGAAGGCGACAGTCTAGCAGATGGTGGCCGGCGAATTTGCCCGCTGCGGCAAACGGAGCGCTTTAGCTTTCGAGAATGACTTGCGCGATCGCCTGATCCTGAGTGTGGGAAAGGGACAGAGCGGCATTTTTCACGCCCAGCTTTGCGGCGAATTCTCCAGCCTTGCCGTGGAATGTGATAGCGGGACGGCCGCCTGGCAGGCGGACCACTTCGCAGTCGCGCCACCGCACGCCGTGGTTCCAGCCGGTGCCCAGGGCCTTCATCGCGGCTTCCTTGGCCGCGAAGCGAGCGGCATAGCGCTGCGCGCGATTCGCCTTGGAGTCGCAATAGCGCATCTCTCCCGGCGTGTAGATGCGCTGCAGGAAGCGCTGGCCGAAACGCTCGATGGACTGGCGGATGCGGGGAACTTCGGCGATGTCGATGCCTGTGCCTACGATCATGGTTGGATTCCTGCGCAACTAATCGGAAATGGAGTACTCAAGATAAGGCTTGGATAGCGTGACGATCGTGTCCTCGGGGCTCTCGTTCGCGTCTTGATCGACCGGAGAAAACTGAACGTCGACTTTGATGTTCTGACAATGTTTGTAGACGTATGTCCGCTCGGAGCGTGTTGAAAGGCCGCCCTCGGTAGTGAAGACGCGGGACAGATCCTTACATGTCATCCCGGGCTTGACGGTCAAGATGGAATTCATCACGCGTTGAATCCACTGGGTATGCTCTTGATCGACCCGCAACCCGGGACGGGCATCAATGGCAGCTTCCTGAGCGAGAACACCTACGACAGTGAACAGGGGGAGAAACGTGGTCCATATCAGTTTTCGCATAAAAGGTCCTTTCGTTAGTGGCCGACGGCTGTGAGTACCGCTTTGAGCGCCTCATCCTGGTCTGCGAATACGGTGCGCAAATCGAGCAGGACTCGCCCTTGCTCCACGCGGGCGACGATGGGCGGATCGGACGTGCGCAATCGGAAGGACAGTTCGTCGGCGCTGAGGCCCTCGCAACTCAAGGCCAGCAAGCGAGTCGGGAGAACGGAAGAGGGTGCAGCGCCGCCGCCGATGACTGATTCGCCGTCGGTGACCTCGACGCTGAGTTTCGACGACCGGAGGTGTGCCGCGAGAGAGTCGGCGCGTTTGCCGATTTCCTCTTTTGTCAGGCGCATCATCTTCAGCGTGGGAATGGCGTCGTGATCTCGCTTTACGTATGCAAGCAGGGTGGCCTCGAGAGCCGCGTATGTAAGTTTGTCGACGCGGAGGGCGCGGAACAGGGAGTTGGCGCGCATGCGGGCGACGAGATCGGCACGGCCACTGATCAATCCCGCTTGCGGACCGCCCAGCAATTTGTCTCCGCTGTAGGTGACGACGTCGACACCGGCGGGCAGGCGGTCGAGCACGCTGGGTTCGCCGCTGATGCCGAAGTTCTGCAAGTCGACGAGCGCGCCGCTGCCGAGGTCTTCCATCAAAGGCAGGCCGCGGTCGTGTGCGAGTCTCACAAGCTCGGCGGTGGATGCCTGTTCAGTGAAGCCGGTGATTTCGAAGTTCGATCGGTGCACGCGCAGCAGCAGGCGCGTGCGGTCGGTGATGGCCTTTTCGTAGTCAGTGACGCGCGTCCGGTTGGTGGTGCCTACCTCGCGCAGCGTTGCCCCCGACTTCGCCATGACGTCGGGGATGCGGAAGGAGCCTCCGATCTCGACTAATTCCCCGCGCGAGACAATGACCTCGCCGCCTTCGGCCAGGCTGTTGAGCGCAAGGAGAACCGCGGCGGCGTTGTTGTTGACGACAATCGTCGGGACTTCGGTTCCGTTGCCCTCACTCAGAAGGCTTCGCAACAAGCGGTCTACGTGAACGTCGCGCTTGCCGCGCTCGCCGGCGTCGATGTTGAACTCGAGATTGGAAAATCGTCCGGCGGTTTCGTGAATGTGCGCGAGCGCGGCTTCGGACAGCGGGGCTCGGCCAAGGTTTGTATGCAGGATGACGCCGGTCGCGTTGATCACCGAGCGGAGCGAATGCCGGAGCGCATGACGCAGCTCCACTTCGATCGCGCCGATGATTCCGTCAAGGGCAAGGCGTAGCGCGGCCTCATCCAGCAGGCCGGACGCGATTTCGTTCCGCAGTCGAGTCACCACTGCTCGCGCTGCGTCGGTTACCGGAGCAATTCCGTGGGTGGCCGCGATGGCTGCTAGGCCAGGCATGCGCAAGACTACGTCGACCGACGGCAGTTCGCGAAAGAGCTCCGATTTCGCCACGGTTTTCATTTCCGGATTATCCCATGAACACGATGCAATTCACCGAGCACGCGCTACAGCGTGTGCAGGTACGCGAGTAGATCCTGAATATCTTGCGCGTTTAGAGTCTGGCTGTAGCCCGGCATTTCCTTGCGGCCGAGGCGGATGATGTCGGTGACGCGCTCGTCATTGGCGGGCTGTCCGCTTAGGGCAAGATATTTGTGCTGGAAGACTCCCTTCAGCCCCGGACCCTTTTTGCCACGAGTCGAATACGGCTCATGGCAACGGTCGCAGCGGTCGTCGTAAATTCTGCGTCCGGCGGATTGCTGCGCGTTGAGGCCGAGTTCAGCGTCGGACTTGCGGGGCTCGACGTCGCAAGCGAAGATCGCAATCAGTCCCAGCAGAGCAGTCAGCGCTCCGAAAGAAAATTTCTTGCCACCGCTCCTCAGGAACTGACCCATCCACCTGCAGTCTTGCAATGTCATGAACCATTCCTCGATCGTGCCATGCGCGGCGCTGCAAGCCGCCTTACAATAATAAGACAGAGCACGGTTGAGCCCCACCCCATGACGGTTGCCATCAAGCGTGTCTACGAACCAGCGTCGCGCACAGACGGAGTGCGCGTGCTGGTGGATCGATTGTGGCCGCGCGGGCTGACGAAGGCCAAGGCTGCGATTGACGAGTGGCTGCGCGACCTGGCGCCTTCGGATGATCTGCGCCGCTGGTTTCATGCGCGGCCCGATCACTGGCAGGATTTCCGCAAGAAATATCTGAAAGAGTTATCGCAGCCGGAAGCCGAAGACTCGCTTCTCCAACTCTACCGGCTTGCCCAGAAGAGAAAACGCGTTACCCTGCTGTTTGGTTCCAGGAACGAGACCAACAATAACGCGGTCGTCCTCAAGGAACTGCTCGACGGGATGCGCAAGCCACCGACTGGAACGGGCCCGGGAGCGGTTGGCGGGATGCGGCGGCGCGAGGCTGCCGTTCGGCGCCGGTAGCGCAATCGCGCCCAGAATCCCTTCGGCATCTTCATTTAAAATTTCAAAATCGGTGCAGCATGAGATCTGTCTTTCAATGGAATCTGGGTGAGCGCTCGCTCGAACTCGGCAAGCGCACGCTGATCATGGGGATCGTGAATGTGACGCCGGATTCGTTCTCCGACGGTGGGCAGTTTCTGGATCGCGAGCAGGCTGGGGCACACGCCGAGCGATTGCTGGAGGAAGGGGCCGACATCCTCGACATTGGCGGCGAGTCGACGCGGCCGGGAGCGCGCGTGGATGCTGGTGGGTCGAAGCTGGTCGAGGGGAACAAGGGTGCGGCGGCAGTTAGCGCGGACGAAGAGCTCAAGCGCGTGCTGCCCGTCATCGCCGAGTTGAAGAAGAAACATCCTGCCGCGGTTCTCTCTGTCGATACCTATAAAGCGGACGTAGCCCGCGCGGCTGTGGCTGCAGGAGCGGAGATCGTGAACGACGTCAGCGGATTCCGCTGGGATGCGCGCATGGCAAAGACCGTCGCTGAACTCAAATGCGGCGCGGTTCTGATGCACATGCGGGGGCGCCCAGAAGACTGGCGCACCTTGCCGCCACCGGGCGACATCGTGCTGCTGGTAAAACGCGAACTCAAGGAATGGGCAGAGAAGGCCGTGCTGGCAGGTGTGCGCCGCGAGCGGATCGTGCTCGATCCCGGCTTTGGATTTGGGAAAAGTTTCGACGAGAACTATCCATTGATCGGCCACTTCAGCGATCTGCAGGCGGCCGGATTCCCGCTGCTGGCGGGCACTTCGCGGAAGTCATTTATTGGACGAACTCTGAGCAAAGACGGGAAGGATGCGCCGGCGGAGGGCCGCCTCTATGGAACGCTCGCTACCCAGACTGCACTGATTCTCAAGGGCACGCACATTTTGCGCACGCACGACGTGAAGGCGGCGGTGGAAGCGGCGCGCGTGGCGGATGCGATTTTGCTGGCACGCTAGGCCACGGCAAAGATCTTGGCTCCGAGGGCGAGACGCCCTCGACAGGCACAGGAAAAGCAAAGAAAAAAGGCGCCCGGTACATGGGACGCCTTTCCGTCATTGAAACCAACTCCACTCTACGCTACGAATGGGGCTTGTCGTCCTGCTTCTTCTTATCCTGAGGCGGTTGCGGGCGCGGCTGAGCCTGTGCCGGACGCGCTTGCGGAGGTGGCGGCGTGTTCTGCTGGGGTGCCGGCCGATAGGTCGGTTGTGCGGCAGGTGGAGCCGCCGGACGATCGTTCTTTGCCGGTGGTTCAGCCGCACGATTATTCGCGGGTGGCTGGTTCGGCTGCGGACGATTCTGCTCCGGCCGGAAGCTCGGCTGCGGCTGACTCGGCTGCGGCTGAGGCGGTTCCGGACGATTCGGCTGGGCCGCAGCCGGACGGTCATCCCGCGCCGGCGGCGCGACCGGACGGTTCATGTTCGCCGGTGGTTCATTGGGCTGCGGCCGATTTGTCTCTGGCCGGAAGCTCGGCTGAGGTTGATTCGGCTGAAGCTGCTCAGGTCGGTTGTTCGGTTGCGCCGCGGGACGATCATTCCCTGCCGGTGCTTCAAACGGACGATTGTTCGTGGGTGGCTGATTATTCGGAGCCGGACGATTGGGTTGCAGCGGAGTTGCTCCCGGCCGCTCATAGGCAGCTGGCTGAGTTACCGGACGATTGGCTGGTTGGTTCGCGGGCGCACTTGCCGGTTGAACCATTGGCCGCCCCACGCTTGGCGTGGCTGGTTTTCCCGGAGGCGCCTGCTTCACCTGTGGCTGCCCAGCCGGCGTGTTCGAGGGACGCAAGCGGGCCAAGTCCTGCCGGGCGACGGGCTGCCCGGGATGGGCTGCCATGGCCTGCTGCCGGGCTGCAAACGATACCGGCGGCGGCGGCGGAGCAACCTTGGCGATTACGGGACGATTCGCCACGGCAGCCGGAGGCGCTGCCACACGGTTCGCTGTGTTGGCATGAACTCCGAGCACGCTGTTGGAGGTTGGCGCGACAGCGGCCCGTGCAACGACTGGGGCTGCGGCGATCTCCCTCGCGTTTACCGCGACGGCCGCGCGGCCGACCGGCTGTCCGCTGGTAAAGGCCTGTTGCGGAACCGCGGTGACCGCACCAGAGACATTCTTGTTCACATACGTGACGTTGTTGATGACGGTCGTCTTGTTAACGATTGTCGTGTTATAGACATTCGTCACCTGCGTGACATTCACGGTGGTGTTGCTGACGTTGACGCGATTCACATATCCGCGGCTTACCGGATACGACGGCACATAGACCTCGCGCGGACCGAGCGGGAACCATCCCATGTTGCCGGCGAAACCGCCGCCTCCGCCCACGAATACGACGAGAGCGGGCGCATACACCGGGCGAACTTCCACCGGTCCCGGGACCCATCCCCACCGGCCCTCAATCGACACCCAGCGGCCGTAGTGAAAGGGAGCGTAGCCCCAGGGCTCTTCATCGACCCAGGTCCATCCCCAGGGATCGATCCACGCCCAGTGGCCTTCGCGATACGGAGCCCAACCCGCGTCGACGTGCGGGTACCAGACGTTGCCGTAGCCGGGATGCGGGCGCCAATCGCCGTTGTCATCGAGGTCTTCATACCCGACGACTTGGCGAGAAACGTATCGCGACGACGGAGAATTCTCAGAGCGGTGGTCGCGAGCGTAGGTCCAGTTGTCGAAGTCGTCGGGGTCGCCCAATTCTTCCACGTCCGCATTCAGCCGGTCGGTGCCTTCGAACGTGGCTCTCTGTCCGGCGTGCACTTTGTAGGTTTGGCCGTTGCCCGTCGACTCGCCCTCGCCTTCGCGAATGCTGACGACCGTGTAGCGTCCGTCCTCGCTAGCTTCGACGCGGTAGCGGCCGGGCCGGAAGATGGAGAAAGCCTGGTTGGGCGTATCGATCTCAAATACTTCGTCGCGATCCAGATCGCGGACGCGCACGCTGATCGATCCGGAACTCAGCTGGACCTGTGCCGTGTGGTCGTCGAGATTCAGAAAGGAGATGCCGGTATTGCTGTTCAGGTCGATGACAGCCGACCCGAGCGAGACTTCGGCGCGCGAGTCGTGGTCAGCCCAGAGCCGGTCGCCCGTCGTCAATGGCCGGTTCGGTGCGGCTTCGACCCACTCCGATTCAC
>DATDGW010000104.1:0-17531 GCA_036521895.1 Candidatus Sulfotelmatobacter sp.
CGGCATGCCCCAAGGGTATTTCATTTCCCTGAATAACTCCAGCTATTTATGAGACACTACACTAGCTTGTCGCCGGGGATATCGGGTTTCTTTGGCGTGCTCATCGCGCTTTCCTTGATGGGCAAGGATTGAAACGCGAAGCAGGATACACCCAACTGCGTCGAGAGTTGTCAGTGCGCGGGGTGGTGCCGAACAGAAGGAGGTTCATGCCTATTCGACGGTGACCGATTTCGCCAGGTTCCGGGGCTGATCCACGTCGCAGCCACGTCGCACCGCGATGTGATACGCGAGCAGTTGCAGCGGAACGATCTCGAGAATCGGCAGCAACTCTTCCGGCGCGGCAGGGACGTAGATGACATGATCGGCCGCTTCCTTGATCTCTTCGTCACCTTCGGTGGCCAGCGCGATCACGACGCCCGAGCGCGCCTTCACTTCTTTCAGGTTGGACATCGTCTTCTCATAGCGCAGCATCGAGCCGGGGTTGTTCGCGTCCCGCGTGGCAATGACCACGACGGGAAGCTTCTCATCGATGAGCGCGTTGGGGCCGTGCTTCATCTCGCCGGCCGGATATCCCTCGGCGTGGATGTAGGAGATCTCTTTCAACTTGAGGGCGCCTTCAAGAGCGATGGGATAGTGAATACCGCGCCCCAGAAACAAGAAGTCGTGAACCTTCTGATACTGCTTCGCAAGATCGTCGCAAGCTTGATCCTGGGTCAGGACGTGCTCGAGCTTCGACGGGATGCGTGTCAGTTCCAGCATCGCGGCGCGCGCCTGCTCGGCGGTCATCACGCCCCGCACCTGCGCCAGATACATCGCGAACACATAGAGTGCGGTCAGCTGTCCGGTAAACGCCTTGGTTGACGCCACGCCAATCTCGGGCCCGGCATGCGTATAAATTGTGCCCGCAGCCTCGCGGGTGATCATCGATCCCACGACGTTGCAGATGGCAAGCGTCTTCGATCCCCTCGACTTGGCCTCGCGTTGCGCGGCGATGGTGTCAGCGGTCTCGCCCGACTGCGAGATCACCAGCGTAATCGTGTCCGCGTCGACGATCGGATTCCGGTAGCGCCACTCGCTGGCGTAGTCCACTTCCACCGGAACGCGCGCCAGTGTCTCGATCATGAATTTGCCCGCCTGCCCGGCGTGCCAACTGGTCCCACAGGCAATGATGTTGATCTTCGCGGCTGCGCGGAACTCGGCCTCGGTGATTTCCATCTGGTCGAGAAAAATGTGTCCCGTCTCCTGTGAGACGCGACCCAGGGCGGTGTCGCGAACGGCGCGCGGCTGCTCGTAAATCTCCTTGAGCATGAAATGTTTGAAGCCGCCCTTTTCCGCCAAGATGGGATCCCAAGTGACGTGCTGGATCTGGCGGCGCACCGGCCTTCCGTCGAAGTCGGAGAGATGCACGCCGTCGGGCGTAACCACGGCCATGTCGCCGTCGGCCAGAAAGAAAATGTCGCGGGTGTGGTGCAGGATCGCCGGGACATCCGAGGCCACGAAGTACTCGTCGTTGCCCAACCCGATCACGGCCGGAGGACCATTCCGCGCCGCTACAATCTTGTTAGGATCGTCGGTCGAAATCACCGCCATCGCAAACACGCCGGTGAGCTCTTTCACCGTGCGCCGCACGGCCTCTTCGAGAGGAGGTCGATGTGCGTTGCCAGACTTCATCGAATACTTCTCGACCAGGTGGGCGATGATTTCGGTGTCGGTCTCAGTGGTGAACTTATGCCCTTCCTCGATCAGCTTCTTCTTTAAGCTGAGATAGTTCTCGACGATGCCGTTGTGCACGACGACGATCTTTCCGGTGCAGTCGCGGTGGGGATGCGCGTTCTCTTCGGTGGGACGTCCGTGGGTGGCCCAGCGCGTGTGTCCAATGCCGTAGGTGCCGTCAAGTGGCTTAAGGCGGATGGCTTCCTCGAGGTTGCGAAGTTTGCCTTCGGCGCGGCGCAGTTGTAGTCCGTCACCGTTTCCGGCGACCGCAATTCCCGCGGAATCGTAGCCGCGATACTCCAGCCGACGTAGGCCTTCAATAATGATGGGGACCACACTCTTCTTACCGACGTAGCCGACAATGCCGCACATGAGAAGACCTCAATGGATTGCCCGGCCGCGCTGCTACTCGGCCAGGGAGAAACGAAACTCTTCAATGACGGGATTGGTAAGTACTTCGCGGGCGATCCGCTCGACCTCGGCCTGCGCCTCATCTCGTGAAAGGCCTCCGTCGAGCGTGAGTTCGAAATACTTTCCCTGGCGCACGCTTTCCAGACCCTTGTAACCCATCTTTTTGAGGGCGCCCTGGATGGTTTTGCCCTGCGGGTCGAGAACACTCTTCTTGAGAGAGACGTAAACGTAGGCTGTCATAAAAAAGTCATTATACGTGAATGCTCGGCCGGGGTTGCTCGTCACGGGAGTCGCATCTCTGATGAGGTAAAGGGAAGCGCTTGAATCACGGAGGACACCGAGGGGTTCGCCTGTCGCCTTTCAGCCTTGCAACTTCTTCAACTTTTCGTCCAGATCGGCGAGCGAGGCTTCGAGCTGCTTACGGTGGCGCGGATTCTGGGTGACCTCCAGTTGTTGGAGGACCGTTTGGCGCGACAGGCGGAGACTCTCTTTCTCCCGCGAGCGTGCGGCTTCTTCTGGACTCATCGGAGGACCCGGCTTGGCCGCCTTGTCGCTAGCCTCGGCCTGCTGCGCTTCAACCGATTTGCTCTCCCATCCTCTGGCCACGGTGACGTGATTATAGTTCTCCCCGGCATTAGGACGAGCGGAGCGTTGACGGCAGGGCCAGCCGCCAGTATGCTTCCCTCCTCTTTTCGTGAGTTTCCCCAGAACAGAGGTGCCTTTTATGAAGAGTCGCGACGCGGGCATGCTGACTGCCATTGCAGTAGGAGCGTTGATCGTCGTAGCCCTGATGGGCGGAGGCGGAGAAAGATCCGTTCGCGCCGGCCATGATGCGGCGGCCGACGCGGCGGCGACGATTCGTCCAGAAGCCATTCGGGCGGACATGCAGTTTCTTGCCGATGACCTGCTCGAAGGGCGGGGGACGGGAACGCGGGGGCATGAGATCGCGGCAAAGTTCATGGCGGCGGAATTCGAAGCGCTGGGCCTTGAGCCGGCCGGCGAACACGGAACTTATTTTCAGAGCGTGCCGCTGCGTTCGTTCCGCCCTGACGAAGAGCACACAACCTTGACCCTGGTGCGAGGAGGCAAAGAGCAGGCACTGGCCTTCCGGCAGGATTTTGTCACGATCGGAGACCCAGGACGCGCCGACACCTCGGTGGAGGCTCCTGTGGTCTTCGTCGGTTTTGGGGTGACGGCCCCCGACCAAAAATATGACGACTATGCGGGCATCGACGCGAAAGGAAAGATCGTAGCCTACGTGTTCGGTGCGCCCCCGCGCTTCGAAGCGACCTTGCGGGCGCATTACACCTCGGGAGTTGTGAAGACGGCCAATGCAGCCGCGCACGGGGCGGTGGGAACGATTGTGTTGTACAGCCCCGCGCTCGAGGGGCTGTATCCGTTCAAGGAACGCGTGCGTGACATGGTGTTTCCGAATAGGCGGTGGCTGGATGCGCAAGGACGTCCCAACGACTATTTTCCAGAGCTCCGCGGGACGGTGACATTGAGCATGGAAGCGGCAGCGAAAGTGTTCGAAGGCAGCGGGAAATCCGCCGAAGAGATCTATGCCGCTGTGAAAAGCGGCGAGCCAACGTCATTCGCTTTGCCAGTGAGCGCGAAGATCAAACTGGTGACGAAGCTGGAAGACATCCATAGCCCGAACGTTGTGGCACGCCTGCCGGGGAGCGATCCAAAACTGCGGGATGAGTATGTCGTCTACACGGCGCATCTGGATCATCTTGGAATCGGGGAAGCGGTGAAGGGCGACAAGATTTACAACGGCGCGTTAGATAACGCTTCCGGATCGGCCTGTCTTCTGGAGATTGCACGAGCCTTTAGCCAGACCAAGCCGCGTCTGCGCCGTTCGATTCTGTTTGTCTCGGTCACGGGCGAAGAAGAGGGGTTGCTGGGTTCCGCCTATTTTGCGCATTACCCGACGGTCGCGAAGGACCGTCTGGTCGCCGACCTCAATGTCGACGGGAATCTTGCTTTGCTCTTTCCCCATCACCGACGTAACCGCCTCCGGCAGTGAGCACTCCACGCTGGGCGCGTCGGTGAAGGAAGCCGCGGGGCGTTTGCATTTCGACATTAGCCCGGACCCTCGCCCGGATATGGTGATTTTCATTCGCAGCGATCAATACTCATTTGTGAAGGAGGGAATCCCTGCGGTCTTTTTGAGCACCGGATTCAAGTCGATGGATCCGAAGATCAAACCGGGCGAGATCCTACAAACGTGGATGCAGACGCTCTATCACCAGCCTCAGGACGACATGAGCCAGCCTTTTGATTTCGAGTCAGGCACGAAGTTCGCGCGCTATGGCTATCTCGTGGGGTACGTTGTAGCGAGTAAGGACGACAGGCCTGCATGGAATCGGGGTGACTTCTTCGGGGAGCACTACGGCAAGAATCACTAGCAGCCAATCGCCGTTCATACCCGCAAAAATGGGCCATGATTCCCGGCCCAGCAGTTCGTGGTGGCTGCAAAATTTCGGAAATCGTAACCAGCCACGGATGATGGCTTATCCGCTTGACTCCGCGAGTATTCGCGGTTGCACGGGTCGTTGGCGGACAGTTGTGCAAGGAAATGGAACGGTTGCAGATGTTGCTGGATGTGAGCAGAGTGACCGCGTCGAACTGGAATGTGGAGCAGGTTTTTCCTCAGATCTCAGCCCGAATTCGTCGCGTAATGCGCCATGAATATGCCGGTTTCGAGTTGCACGATCCCAACATCGGCCTGCTAATTCGCCAGGCCGAAGACTTCCCGTTAGGAAGAGGGTTACTCTCATCCCAGCCCATCAGCCCGGATAACAGTCCAGGAGGCCGCTTCTTGCGCCGATTGCTCAACAACCTGGTCATGGTTTCACGGGATGTCGGAAGACGGCTTTCCTCTCGCTGTCCTCCGGAGTTGTTCTGAAAAAAACAGCTGCCAGTTTCTAAGCATCTGGACAAGACGCGAATCCCTAGCATGCATGAACTGGAAGCTGGCGCCTGAAGTTGCTCTGAAAACTGCTCCACGAGTTCGCTGATCGGAGCGTACGGACGGCTGATCCGTCTCGATGGACCGAGGCTCGTCATTCGGGACCGAAACGGCTTGAAGGCTCTCGCTGTATAGCTCCCCCCGGGTTCGATGTGGGCTGCGGCGCGGAGTTCCCTACTCGTTCCACCCGGCACGCAGATGTCAAGCGCGCGCCCGTCAATCACCCACAGCCCAGGCGCGGAGCCGACGGCGAACGACTGTGGCTGCAGCCGGGAGATCTCAGAGTCCGAACAATTCTCGCAGTCGCTTGGTCTGAGCCCGGCTCACGGGTACCTCGGTCTGCTTCTTGTCGTCCATGCGCAGCTGGTACGAACTCTTGAACCAGGGAACAACTTCGCGAATGCGGTTGATATTCACCAGGTAGGAACGGTGGGCGCGCCAGAAAAGATTTGTGTCTAAGCTGTCGAGCAGTTCCTCCAGCGTGCGGCAGTTGGATTGTCCTTCCATGCCTGCCGGGCCGCCGGTCACGACGGTGATCACCCCGTCTTCGATCCAGGCATAACAGATGTCGCGTTGATCCACCAGAAACATGCGCCCGACCGTTTTCAGCAGAATCTTCGCGGCCGGCTGCTTCTGCGACTCGATCATCCGCACCAGCGTCTCGATCTTGTCAGCCGGGAGTGCGCTCGCCTCCTGTTTGGCTCGCGCTTTCTGGATCGCCTGCGCCACGCGCTTTTTGTCGAATGGTTTCAGCAGGTAGTCGACCGCGTTCACTTCGAACGCCTTCACCGCATACTGGTCGAACGCGGTGGCGAACACGATCTTAGGCAGGGGGATCTTCTTGTCGAGCAGCTTCTTAATGACGCCGAATCCATCCAGTCCCGGCATCTGCACGTCGAGAAAAACCAGATCAGGATTGTGTTCCTTGATGAGGTTGACGGCTTCCAGCCCATTCTTGCCCTGGGCGACGACGTTCACATCTTCGGCATTCTTCAGCAGGTAGGCGAGTTCGTCACGGGCGAGTTGCTCGTCGTCCACGATTACTGCGGATAAAGGCATCAAGTCTCCGAAACTTCGAGAGAACCACTGAGCTGAGTATAGTGGCCAGATTTCTCCACCGCAACGCAGGTAGGGACAGCCGCACCCGCTGTCAATCGAGCGAAGCTCGACCGGTCTACTCTGCGTCCTCTGTGGTGAACGCTTCTGCTTACTGCGGCCGCTGCATCATCCCGCCCATATTGCCCACGTCGAATTTCTTGTAGTCAGCGGGAATCTCAAACAAGCTCGCCGGCTGCGTGCCTTCCTGGATGTTGCGCAGTTCCCAGCTTCCGTTCTTCCCTTCCCATTTCACGGGAAAGCGCAGCTTGGGATCAACCCAAACGTCGCCGGTTTCGCCCTTCGCGTTCGTGCCTTCGTACTTGACCGTGCTGCGTCCGTTGACCGTCTCATTGCCGACTTTGCGGCAACTTCCGCCCTTGTTTTGCGGCAGTTGCATCCAATCGGAGCAGGCGGACTCCACGTCGCCCGTGCGGAAGAAGTTGTAGGCCGTGCGCTGGCTCGCCATTTGCTGGGACATTTCCATGTACATGTGCTGTTGATTCATCAGCACGGTTGTGGTTTGCGTCGCCAGATTCATGATGACCACGCCTCCGCTTCGGGGGTCCTTGTTTGCTGACTCAAACCGCACCTTGTCCTTGGAGAAGTAGATTTTCCCGTTGCTGCCTTTCTGCGAATCGAACATCTCGCCACAAAACTCGGTCTGCGCGAGCGCAAAGCTCGCGGACAGTAGCAACGCGATCAGGCAGGAAGTCCGCGTCGTAGTTTGGATCGTCCTTTGAATCATCGATCGAAGCATGTCAGTCTCCTTCAGCGTGATGGCGATATCCGGGGGAAAGAGCGGGGAAAGAATATCAGAAGTAGACGCCGATGGACGTGCGTTTGCCCGTTCAGAGTCCGGTCCGGCCCCGAGGCTTGGAGAAGTCTTGCGCAATCCATTTTGACAAGAATGTGCTGTGGTGCTCGGTAAATCCCAGCCTCCGGTACAACCGCAGAGCGGAGGTGTTTTCCTGCACGACCTCAAGGTGTAGGGTGCGAATCCCGGCGGCCCGCGCGGCTTCTTCCAAAAACGCCATGGTCTGACGACCCCAGCCGCGTCCGCGGTATTCCCCGCGGAGATAGAACTCGTCGACGAGGGCATCCCGCCCCAGCCACTCGAGGCTGTAGCCAAAGCACAACACGATGTAACCCACGGCCGTGTCACCCTCAAGAATGAGCCATGCGAGGCCGAGGTTGGCGTCGCGCAGCAGAGCCGTTAATGCTGTACGCGCCTTTTCGCGGTCGAAGCCGTGGCCGTCGAAGGCGTAATACTCCTGCATGAATTTGAGAAGGGTGTCGGCGTCGGACTTGACCGCCAAGCGAAACTGCGGGGCGTTCTGCATTGTTGCGTTTCTCTTCGCGTCTAAACCACGTTCTCCAGCGCCAGCGCCATCCCCATGCCGCCGCTCACGCAAAGCGTGGCCACGCCGCGCTTTGTGTTGCGCTTCACCATCTCGTGCAGCAGCGTTACGGTTATGCGGGTCCCGGTGCAGCCGATGGGATGCCCGATGGCGATCGCGCCGCCATTCACGTTGAGCCGGTCCCGGTTTATGTTCAGCGTTCGGTCACAAGCCAGTACCTGCGCGGCGAAGGCTTCGTTCAACTCGATCAGCCCGAACTCGTGCAGCCGGAGATTGTGCTTGTCCTCCAGTTTGCGCAGAGCCGGAACCGGACCAATCCCCATGGTCCGCGGATCGACTCCCGCTGAAGTGACCGCGGTGATGCGCGCCAGGGGCTTCAGATTGTTCTGCTTTACGAAGTGTTCATTGGCCACCACGACCGCGGCGGCCCCGTCTGTGACGCCCGAAGAATTCCCGGCGGTGATGGTCCCGGTCTTCGAGAACACGGGGGCCAGTTTCCCCAGCTTCTCCATGCTTGCATCGGTGAATGGATGTTCGTCGCGGGCAAACGTGGTGGCACCCTTTTTCCCTTCGATCGGCACTGGAACGATCTCGGCGTCGAACCGTCCCGCTGCAATCGCCCGGGCCGCCCGCCCCTGGGACAGCAGCGCGAATTCATCCTGCTCTTCGCGCGTGATCTTGTACTGCTCGGCCAGAACTTCGGCGGTCTCACCCATCACCATCTTCGCCAGCGGACAGAAAAATCCGTCGCGATACATGCCGTCGACCATTTCCTGATTGCCCAGCCGGTATCCCCAGCGCGCACCGTCGAGATAATAAGGAACGCGCGACATCGACTCGGTGCCGCCCGCGAGAATGCAGTTCGCGTCGCCAAGCAGGATGGACTGGTAGGCCAGCGCGATCGACTTCAGCCCCGACGCGCAAGCGTTGTTGACGGTGAATGCGGGAACTTCCTGCGGCACGCCGCTGCGCACGGAAATCTGGCGCGCTACATTGGGCCCGCCCCCCGCCTGCCGCGCGCAGCCAATGATGGTCTCGTCGACCTGCGCAGGCTCGACGCCGGCGCGTTCCATTGCGGTCTTCGCCGCGACCACACCCATGTCGGCCGCGGTCAGCGAAGCCATCGCCCCGCCAAACTTCCCAATCGGCGTCCGCACTCCGGAAAGAAGATAGATCCCCTGCAAACCGGCACCTCCAAACGCTTGAGTCTAGCAGGAGAAGAGTTTAAAGTTCCGGGCATGCGCCTGCCTCTCGGCTGGCTCGCGCCGGGCGAGATCGTCGCCGATGCTCTCGGCGATACGCTCCACCGATTTGGTGGTCACCGTCAAACCGGCCAGCACCTGCATCTGCTCACGGCCGTGATCGAAGGGGACCTGCTGACCGACCAGAGCATGCATGCGCCGCACGCCGGGCGAAAACTCGGTGTTTTCGATGTCCAGTTCGACATCTACCGGAAACTGGCCAACGTGACAGTGCGAGCACAAGTAGTAGGGGCGGGAGAGGCGCACCGGACCGACGATCGTCAACAGAGGTTTGGAGCGCATTTCCTGGTAGCGGGCGTGATCTCCACAGGAGCACGGTAACTGACGCTGGTCGGTCGCCGGGGCTGGGAATTGCAGCAGTTGAGTTAAGGCGGCGGCACCGGCGTGGTGGAGAGCGGCTCGCAAAGCGGACTCGACCGCTTCCAGATCGGTACGGCCACCCTTCCGGCGTTGCGCAAAGACTCGCCCGAGCAGTTGGTTTACTTCCCGCGCCACCTCCTGATGGATCGCAGCAGCCGTTTTTTTTCCTGCTCCGTCCAGCCCCCGCGTTCTTGGGTCACCGGACGGAGTCGACAGATCTGCTCGTTGAGGGCGACCAGGTTCTGACTGAGTTGCTGGAAGCGGTGAAACTCGGCGACTTCCTGCTGGGCTTTGCGCAGGGCGATGGGGTTGGGAAAGCTCTCCGTCACCGTCTTGCCCGCGACGCGACGGGTGAGGCGAAATTGCGGATCATGTCCGGGGTCGTTGTGTTTGGCGCAGTGGCAGGAAGACTTGCCACAACGACGGGTTACGGCGGTGATGGAACCGGGTCGCAGATCCCCCAAGGCGAGGAACTCCTCGAGGAGCTTGGAGCGTTGGGTTTCCAAAGTAGCCAGATCGTCCGACATCGGGATCTCCTTTCTGTATCGCATCTAGTCTGTACGTATATAGACGCTCAGAAAGATGGCACAAAAAAAGGGAAAACCGCTAGATGCCTTTTCCTGGTCGCGCGCCCTGCTGGAGCTGCTGGAGGCAGGCCCTTGCCATTCCGCCTAACCTCCGGCATAATAAGAGTTTGCCTCGATCTCACCGGACTCTTCCGGACACAAGGATATAAGACCCGTGTTAATGATTCGTCTGGCGCGCCGTGGTGCGCGCAAACAACCGTACTATCGTATCGTGGTGATTGAGAAGGAGCGCGCCCGCAACGGCCGTCCGGTGGAAGTGGTCGGGACCTACAATCCCCGCACCAATCCCGCCAGTGTCGAACTGAAGCGCGATCGCGTCGAGTACTGGGTGTCGAAGGGCGCTCAGATGTCGGAGCGCGTGAACAAGCTGTTCACCAAGACTCCCGCCCCGGTTACCGCCGGCTCCGCCGCCTAAGTGGGTGGCCATCATTCGGGCTTTAGCCCCTGCGATACGTTGCTTCGTTTCCACCGTGAGAATGCAGGCTTATGACTGAGACCTCTGGAGATGTGCGCGCTCTCGTTGAGCTGATTGCGAAATCGCTAGTCGACACGCCCGACGAAGTCTTCGTCGAAAAATTTGACGATGACGTGATCGAACTGGAAGTCGCCGAGAGCGATGTAGGCAAGGTCATCGGACGCCAGGGCCGCACCGCTCGCGCCCTACGCGCCCTGCTGAGCGCCGCTGGCCACCGGGCGCACAAGCGCTACACGCTCGAGATCATCGAGTAGCTGGGTCGTGAGTAGCGTGGACCGTGAGTCCTGAACCAAACGGCGAGTTCATTACGCTGGCCCGGGTCGTGAAGACGCAGGGCCGGCACGGCGAGGTCGCAGCGGAAGTGCACAGCGACGTTCCGGAACGCTTCGCCGCAGGCATGAAGCTGTTCGCTCTGCCGAAGTCGGAGCGGGCGCGGCGCGAGCTGGAAGTGGAAGATTTGTGGCCGCACAAGCGCCTCGTGGTCCTGAAGTTTCGCGGCGTTGATTCGATGAACGACGCCGAGTTGCTGATCGGGTCGGAATTGCAGGTTCCGAAGGCCGAGCGCGCGGACCTGGAGCCAGGCTGGAATTATGTCAGCGATCTGATCGGCTGTGCGGTTCTCGATCACGCCCGCGAAATCGG
Organism: Candidatus Sulfotelmatobacter sp.; assembly: GCA_036521895.1. Classification (GTDB taxonomy): domain Bacteria; phylum Acidobacteriota; class Terriglobia; order Terriglobales; family Acidobacteriaceae; genus Sulfotelmatobacter. The sequence goes on from DATDGW010000104.1 coordinate 10,881, forward strand.
CCGTATTGAAGATGTTCAGTTCGGGGCCGGCGAAGCCCCGCTGCTGATTGTTGCAAACAGCGCGGGCAAGAAGTTTGATGTACCGTTCGCCGAAGCGTACCTGGAAGGCGTGGACACAGCGCAGCGGCAAGTGTGCATGAACCTTCCCGAGGGCATGCTGGAAATCAATGGCCCGGTCACGGCAGAAGACAAGCAGGAACAGCAGCCCGAAAGAAAGAAGAAGCGCTGAGGTTCCTCTGTGACCTCGGTGTCCTCTGTGGTTAAAGGGTTTAGGTTCAGGTCCGAATGAAAGCCGATATCCTGACGATTTTCCCCGGCTTCTTCCAAGGACCGCTGGATCACGGAATTACCCGCCGGGCCTGCGAGATGGGGCTGGTGAAAATCGAAGTCCACGACCTGCGGCAATTTACGCACGACAAGCACCGCACCGTGGATGACCGCCCTTTCGGCGGCGGCGAAGGCATGGTGCTGAAGCCGGAACCGCTCTTTGAATGTCTGGAGACACTGCAGTTAACGTCTCGTGAAGACCGAGTCGCCCGACGCGCGAAGCAGTCGGTGACTTTGCTTTCGGCGCAAGGCCATCGCTTCACGCAGCAGGTCGCGGCGGAACTGGCGGGGCTCGACCGCATCGTTCTGGTCTGCGGACGCTATGAAGGCGTGGACGAGCGCGTAGCCGATTTTCTCGCCGACCGCGAGTTGTCGATCGGCGACTATGTGCTCAGCGGCGGCGAGTTGGGTGCAGCGGTGATCATTGAAGCGGTCACGCGGTTGCTCCCGGGTGCGGTCGGCAATGAAGCTTCGACGCGGCAGGAATCGTTTAGCGCGCACGCGCCGATGGAGCAAGGTGCCGCGGATTCGACGTGCGGGTCCGGCGGATTGCTCGACTATCCGCACTACACGCGTCCCGCGGATTTTCGCGGGATGCCTGTCCCGGAGGTTCTGCTGAATGGCGACCACCAAGAGATCCGCCGCTGGCGACGGCAGCAGGCTCTGGAAAAGACGCTGCGTAACCGCCCGGATTTATTGGAAGGCGTGACGCTCAGCGACGAGGACACAAAGATTTTGGCCCGGCTGAAGCACGACAAGGGCTAATAAGAACTTTCAAGGAATCGAACCACGAAGGAAGAAACGACAATGTCAAACTTAATCATTGAAAAGCTGCTGGCCAAATCGCAACGCACCGACATCCCCGGGTTCCGTCCCGGCGATACCGTTCGCGTCCACGTGAAGATCAAGGAAGGCGACAAGGAACGCGTGCAGGCCTTCGAAGGCGTGGTCATCAAGCGCGACAACGGCCCGCAGGCCAGCTTCACGGTGCGCAAGATTAGCTTCGGACAGGGCGTCGAGCGCATTTTCCCCGTTCACTCCAAAGTGATCGACAAGGTAGAACTGCTGCGCTCGTCCAAGGTGCGCCGCGCGCGCCTGTTCTACCTCCGCGGACTGCGGGGCAAAGCTGCCCGCTTGCGCGACGTGGAAAAGAACTAAGAGTGCTCGCGTGGGACCGGGTCTTAGCTTTGCCCTGAGCGGAGTCGACTACCCGGTCCAGCCGAGCCTGAGCGCCGGCTTAGGCCAGAGGCAGCTTCACGCGTTGGTGCCACAAACGGAATCGCGGCGCAGGAGCGCCGCGTGGACGTTCCCACCCGTGCTATCCCCGAACTAGCCAGCCACCGCCAACTCCCGTACCACTTCCACCTCAACGAATTCTTCGACCCTTCTCTTGCGCAGCTTGCTCAGCACGTAGCTGAGCAGGGGGCGGTCGCCCCGGCGGATCTCTTGGAACTCCACTCCCACGCCAAGATTGTCGACGAGATACTTCACCTGCGCCTTCACCGCGACGCTGATGTCAAACATGTTCAGCATGAGCCGGAAGTCCTGGCCCGGGCGCAGCATTTCCTTGGATGAGATGCGCGCGCCGTACTCCGAAATCTGCTGCACCTCGCCCGTGACACGCTGTACGCCGTCGATCACTTCCGCTTCGCCCTCGACGAAGAAACGCGGACGACGCCGTCGGTTGGCTTCAGGCCGCCCCAAGCCACCGGCCGTGCCGTACTGCAGGCCGTCGAGAATGACGGGTTGGTACTGCTCTTCCATTTGCCGCAGTTCTTCATCCCAGGGCGTCTTGCCTTCGACGCATTGCACGGAGAATTGGCCGCGCAGAGGCGACGACGGATCGCCGGACCAGACCACCTGACAGATTGCTTTGTTGCGCCCGCGTTCCACCAACACCAGGTCGCCTACGCTGACCGAGCGCGCGCTGAGCAGCCGCGCGCCGTGCGGGTGGATGTCATACGTGCACGCCATTTCCGCTGTCCCGCGGCCCTCTTGGCCGATGAGGCTCCAGCGAACCGGAAGCGCCAAGTGCACGACCTTGCCGGTGAGCAGGCCGTCCTCTGGCGACGCGTTGAGTTTGGTTTCCACGATGCTTCTCGCTCTTGGTTCAGCTGAGACGAAGTTACCAGTACATGTCCGGTCGGACAATGTACGCCAGTAATCCGCAGCATGGTTACCAAGCGGTATCACCGGGTGGCCTAAGGCATGGCCTGAGGGTGCCATGGGTGTTGACAAGGCGAGGACGGAATACGACTTGCGGGAATGCGTGCTCTCGACGAAGATGGTGGACAATTCCTTTTCGGTGATGAAGTCAACGTCCGCACGAACGCTCTCTGCATCCGCGGCTAAGCTGCGGTTGCTCAAGACATTACACTGCACGCTGCGCTACGAAAAAAAAGCCTGGGCGACTGGGGCGCGGATGGTGGCGGGCGTGGATGAAGTGGGGCGGGGCTCGCTATTCGGATGCGTAGTGGCTGCGGCGGTGATTCTTGATCCGGCCTACCGGGTGCGTGGGTTGCGCGATTCCAAGCTGCTGCCGCCGGAGCGGCGCGAGGTGCTGGCCGAACGCATTCGAGAACATGCCGTCGCCTGGGCCGTAGCCGCGGTCGACGCGGCTCGCATCGACCAGATCAACATCTATCATGCGTCGCGAGCGGCGATGCGCGAAGCCGTTCTTCGTCTCTCGCCTGCTGCGGATCATCTGCTCGTTGACGCGCTACGACTCGACTGCGAACAGCCGCAAATTCCTATTATTCACGGCGATGCGCTGTCGGCCTCGATTGCGGCGGCGTCGATTCTAGCGAAGGTCGAACGTGACCGCATGATGTGCGAGTGGGACGCGGTTTTTCCTGGCTATGGACTGGCTTCGCATAAGGGATACAGCACGCCGAAGCATCTCGCCGCGCTGCGTGAGTTTGGCCCGACGCCGCTGCACCGGCAGTCGTTCGCACCGGTGTGGCATAATCCGGTGCCGCAGGAAGTGCTTGGGTTCATGCAGGATGAAGATGTTCCGCTCGATGAAACTGTCGCCGGATGAAGGGGTTAGAGGCCAGCGAGGAAAGATTTCCACGATGTTCCTGCAGGAACATTTTTATTACAGTTGTGTACGTACAATCTTATAAGTAGAGTGGCTTATATGAAACATCGACAACGAGTTACGAAGGGCGGCAAACGGACTTCGACCACGGGAGCACGGCGGAAGCCCGGACGGCGCAAGGGAATCAGTCTGCACGCTTCGGTGGGATCGTCGCCGCGACCGTCCGCGTCGATGGAAGACGTACTGGAGTTCTACAAGCCGATCAAGAAGCCGGTCACGCTGCGGCTGGACGCGGATGTGCTGGCGTGGTTCAAGCGGGACGGACGCCGGTACCAGACGCGGATTAACGCGGCGCTGCGCCGGGTGATGGAGCGGGAGATGAAGGCGGAGTGACCACCCGGGATTGAAAGCACGACAATTTGAGGTCGGGATGTTGTCCCGTGAATCGTCGGAACAAGCATTCCATCGTCGTCACGTCTGTGGTTGCATGGTGGGTTCGGTTGTTCTCTCGCTCGCCGCATGCGGCGCGTCCGCCTCGCAGAATTCGACGATCAGCCGCCACCGCAGTCGGTTTGTGCCCACCAGCGACGAGTAATCCCGCGGGCGGTGGAGGAATCTATTCTCAGATTCCGATCGATCCGGGGGTCTACGGGACTCGCCACCCCCGATGCTGAGCGCTATGGGTGTCCGCACTGCGGCGTAGAGTGTCGCGTAATACGGCCTACTCCCGAAGAAGCGGGAGCCGGACACCTTCCTAAACTTGCATTCCACGCCCATGGCGGTGGAAGCGGTAGGCACAAAGGGCGGACACGCAAGTAATTTAAACTCCAATGCTTGTCGCTGCCCTTGTTTTGATCTTCTTCGTGCTTCTCGCGATTGCCTACGAATTGCATGCCATCACAAATCGCTTGATTGAAATCGGAACCCTCGTGGAGCACTACAATCGGAGAGATCTCCGTGCATCCGGAATTAAAGATTCAGAAGACGACGACTTTACCAACGAGTCTATAACCAAAACGCACAGGACGTCGGCACATCCTGCTGCGCGTTCTTGTGACTTCGGTCGTGATCAGCGCGATGATTCAAACTGCTTGGTGCCGCAGGTAGACACTAGAAACCACCGCATTCCGCCTATCGACACCATCCTTACTTCCCCGTATAGCTCACTCTCCAGATCGAGTTCGACCCATCGTCGCTCACCAGCAGCGACCCGTCCGGCGCAACCGCGATTCCCACCGGACGCCCCCACACATGCCCGTCCGGCAGCACGAATCCAGTCAGGAAATCCTGATACTCGCCCGTGGCATGCCCCGTCTGATGCAGCGGCACGCGGATCACTTCATAACCGACGCGCACCGCCTTGTTCCAGGATCCGTGTTCCGAAGCAAATATGTCGCCCTTGTACTCCGCGGGAAATTTGTCTGCGCCATAAAACGTGAATTCCAGCGAAGCATTGTGCGGCTGCAGCAGCACGTCCGGTACGATCACCTTGTCCTTCAGTTCCGGATGCTTTCCCTGCTGCCGCGGATCCTGATGCGCTCCGATGTACCACCACGGCCAACCATAGAATCCACCTTCCTCAACGTGCGTGATGTAGTCGGGCACGAGATTGTCGCCCAGGGCGTCGCGCTCATTGGTCGAGCACCACAGCTCGTCCGTCTGCGGATTCACCGCAATCCCACCACCGGCATTGCGAATTCCGTACGCATACACTTTCAATTGGCAATTCGCTGGATCGCACACGAGAATGTCGGCGCGATCCTTCTCACCCGGATGTGTATCGACATCATCATCATTTGACGCCGAACCCACCGCCACAAACATCTCCTTGCCATCTGCAGAAAAATCAAGAGCCCGCGTCCAGTGCCCGCCGCCCGACGGCAAGTCGGCGATGTGCTGCGACTCGCCGCTCGCCTTTAAATCTCCATTGTGATACGGGAAGCGAATCACCTCGTTGGTGTTGCCCACGTAAATCCACTGCGGATCCGGCCCCGGCGGATAAAACGCAATCCCATACGGCCGCTTCAAGCCGCTCGCGAAAACCTGCATCTGCTCCGGCTTGCCGTCGCTGGTCATCCCGCGGAACACCCGAATTCGCCCGGGCTCGCTCTCCGCCAGAAAAATGTCGCCATTCGGCGCAGTCCGCAGCAATCGCGGATTCTCCAATCCCGCCGCGAACAGTTCCACCTTGAATCCGGCAGGCGCCACCGGCCAGGCGTTCTCTGGACGCGCCACCAACTGGGCGCCGTTCTGCGCTGAATCCGTCGCATAGGGTTGCGGAAGATCTTTCGCGGTAATCTTGCGAGTTACACCCGGCTTCTCAAAGCGGAAGTCCGTGAATGGCGGGGCCGGCGGCGCACCCTTCACCTTCGTCCCCGTTACTTCCGCCACTGGGGCCGACGTCGGACCAGCCGCTGGCTTCGCCGACGCCATCTCTTCCAGGTAGGTCACAACCTGCCATCGTTTCTCTTCCGGCAAAAGCGCCCACGACGGCATCCCGTTCTCTTTGTCTCCCTTGGTCACGAACCAGAACACTTCGCCCGCAGTCACTCCTTTTAGTTTGCCGTCCACCAGAGATGGCACGTTGCCCGTACCCTGCAGCATCTTGCCATGGCAAGCCAGACAGTTCCGCGCATAGAGCGCTTTCCCCGCATCCGTCGCGGCTTGCTGTCCCTCAAATGGATTCTTCTGAGCTTTTGCCGAGGCCGGCGCGTCATGAAATGGTTTATCGTCCGCCTGCAATACGGCAATCGAAAGCATGGACAACAGAACAGCCGAGACGATTGTGCTGGCTCCAGAACGCATGATTATCCTCGCAGTTGTAGTCTGCCTCTTTGATTAGCCTTTGATCATAAAGGATGCGCATCAAACGCGATCGAACATCCGCCCCCCGAGAGTTGATCCGACGAATCTTTCAGGGGATATCGACCCCACCGTAGCAGCACGCTTCCCCACCATGAGCTGTGCGCAGAATAGATCGAGAGGGGTATCTGCTTGACTCAGGTAGCCCCAATATATAGTGTACGGGGATGGCGGAAGAATATCCTCGAAATTTGACGAAATTGGAAACGAACTTCCGTACCGATGAGGCATGCCGGACATATCTGGCCCGACTCCGGTGGCCGGCGGGTTTCCGCTGTCCCCGCTGTGGATCGGGGAAGGCATGGCGGGTTCGAGGACTGTGGGAGTGCGGCGGGTGTGGATGCCAGACTTCGGGGACCGCCGGAACAATCTTCCAAGATACGCGGACTCCCTTACCGCTATGGTTTCGCGCCATGTGGTGG
>DATDGW010000105.1:0-2661 GCA_036521895.1 Candidatus Sulfotelmatobacter sp.
GGACACAACGTATTCCTGCCAATCACTGCCTTGGTTGAGTAACTTGGGGCGTGGAATTAGATTCGCGCGAACCCAGCTTGCCGTGCGTTCTGGGCACGCGTTGCGCTCGGCACAGTCGATGTAGAGCTGGCGGAGTTGGCCATTCAGGTTAGGACGCAGATAATCATAGATCTTAAACGTGTATATGTAGGGCGTAGCGCTGACTTCGAGCACCAAATTGCTGCTGCCGCTGCAGTGGACTGTGCCGTTCGGGATGAGGAAGATATCGTGTTTCTTCGAGGGCCAAGCGTTGATGTAGTCCCCGATCTCGAAGGCGCGACCTTCCAACGGTTCCTATCCCAAGAGTGCAATTGACGGTGAAGAGTTTTGGATACAGCAGGTTGCTGGCGGAGTGGGCGGGCCTGAATCCCCGATACATCTAATCTTTCGAGAGCTGTTGTTGACAGCCACCGAAAGGAAGAGATCGAGGTGCTCGTCGAAACGTTTCTGAGAAAGCAACTGGGGTTACAGGCGCATACGGTGACGAAGGTAGAGGAGACCGAGCGCTACATGATCGTCCACATCGACCGACTGGGGCGTCGGTTGCTGCGGTGCGGGGTCTGCCGGCAGCGATGTCGGAGGGTGCACAGTGTGCGCAAACTACGGGAATGGCGCGATCTGTCGATGCGGAAAATGTCGTTGAAACTGCGCTACCGGCCCCGTCGGGTCGAATGCCCTCGGTGCGGTTTGCGGGTGGAGGACTTTCCTTGGGCGGATCCTTGGGCGCGAGTGACCACGGCACTGTCGAATGCGGTGGCGAGACTGGCTCGGGAGTTGAGTTGGCAGGGAACGGCCCGCCAGTACGGATTGAACTGGAAGAGCGTGGCAACGATCGTGAAACGCGCGGTGTCATATGGACTGGCTCATCGAGTCCGTGCGCCAGTGCATGTCATTGGCATCGATGAGGTGAGCCGACGGAAGGGTCAAGTCTATCTGACGGTGGTTTACGATCTGGAGCGGCGGGTTCTGCTGTGGGTCGGCGACGACCGGACCGAGGAGGCGGTGAAACCGTTCTTCACCAGAGAGATGGGTGCGCGGCGTTGCCATACGCTGCGCGTCATCTGCATGGACATGTGGGCGGCCTACGCCAATCTGGTAAAAGAGCACGCGCCTCAGGCGCAGATCCTGTTCGACCGATTCCACATCGTCAAGCATCTCAACGAAGCGGTCGAAGAAGTGCGGCGTAGTGAAATGCGCCGTCTGAGTCAGAAAGAGAAGGTTCCATTCAAGCGCAGCCGCTGGTTGCTGCTGAAGAATCCTTGGAACCTCAGCAACGGTCAGAAAGATCGGCTGTCGACGCTGGTACAGTGGAACCTGCCGATCGTACGCGCCTACTACCTCAAAGAAGCGTTTCAACTATTCTGGTTTTACCGGCAGCCCAAGAGGGCCGGTGACCACTTGGAGAAATGGATGCGTTCGGCCATGCGCTCTCGACTGGAGCCGTTCAAGAGATTCGTCCGCATGCTGCGTGGGCATCTCGATGGGATTTTGAGTTGGACCAAGCACCGTGTCTCAAACGGCGCCGTTGAGGGAATGAACAACAAGATCAAGTCCATTAGCCATCGGTCGTTCGGGTTTCGAACCGCTGAGACCTTTATCGCGGCGATCTATCACTGCTGCGCCCGCCTACCACTACCAGCTGAGCGCTAATTGCACTTTCGGGACAGGAACCAGAAAGTGCTTCTGTTGAAAGCAGCGCAGGGCCGAGCGAGAATTGCGAGCACTCCGGACTCAGCATCCAACTCGGAAGGGGATATATTTTGCCGTCTGACTCGCAATAGATGCGTTCGCCGTCGCGGTCTTTGCGTCGCCTTCGAACAGGTACGGACAAACCGAAGAGCGGATGCCATCGGTAGTAGATTGTTACGGTCTCGAAATCATACGCATTATGTGGCTGGATCGGTTGTGGAGACAAACATTCACTACCCTACCGACAGCACCCTACTCAACGATGGTGTCCGCGTACTAACGCGCGTGATGAAGAAGGTTACAAAAGTGGCGGGAGCGCTGGTGACGTCCCTCCGCGACCGGACACGAAGCGTACAACGCCGCATTCTGGAGATCGCGCGCGCCAGCCGCGACAAGAGCGAGAAAGGTCAACGGAAACTCACCGCGGCCTATCGTAAATTACTGGATATCAGCAGTCGTGTGGTGGGGCAAGCCAAGAGGTTTTCTGCGGAACTGGTCCACAAGAGACGAGCCGTGTTGCGGCGGGCCAAGCAAGAACTGGATGAAATGATTCCGCGCGTTCAGCAAGTCATGCGGCAAACGCGGCAACGCGTGCTGCGCGGCAATACCCGGGCGGAAGGCAAGATCGTCAGTCTTTTTGAACCGGAGACGGAGGTCATTCGCAAAGGCAAGGCCAGCAAGCCCAACGAATTCGGCAAGTTGGTGAAGATCCAAGAAGCCGAAGACCAGATCGTGACGCATTATGAGGTATACGATCAGCGTCCCAGCGATGCGGAGTTATTGACGCCTTCCATCGAAAAGCACATCCAACAGTTCGGGCACGCTCCCCGCCTGGCGGCGGCGGATACGGGATTCTTTTCGGCAGCCAATGAGGCTCAAGCCAAGCAACTAGGGGTGAAATGGGTGGCCGTTCCGAGCCAATCTACGAAAAGC
>DATDGW010000106.1:0-6354 GCA_036521895.1 Candidatus Sulfotelmatobacter sp.
CGTCGCAATCCTCTGGCCGCCGATCCTGATGCCGTCGCAGCCGGCGGCAAACTCTTCACTCAACATTGTGTCGAGTGCCACGGGGAGACCGCGGACGGCAGCAAAAAGGCTCCCAGCCTGCGAGCCGACGAAGTGCAACAAGCCGCCCCCGGCGCGCTGTTCTGGCTGTTGACCAACGGCGTGGTCCGCCGCGGCATGCCTGTGTGGTCCAAGCTCCCCGAACCCCAGCGCTGGCAGTTGGTTCGCTTCATCAAGTCACTCGGTGCCACGACCCCGCCGGGCGCCACGGATGCGAAAATGCCCAATCCCTGAGGCCGCCAGGTCTTGCGACTTTCCTACCTCCCCAGGCATCCAATGCTGGTGTTACGATAGTAAGTTCGGTTCCCGGCAGGGGACGCACTCATTCCGATCGCAGGCCCGGCAGCGCCGCCCGATGGAGCGTCTCGCCGACAGCGCGACGTTTACAACGAGGAGAAAGAAAATGGCAGGTAACGGAATCGTCGAAGTTACCGATGCGAACTTCGACCAGGATGTTTTGAAATCGGATAAGCCCGTTCTAGTCGACTTCTGGGCAACATGGTGCGGCCCTTGCCGCGCGATCGCTCCCATAGTCGAAGAGCTGGCCACCGAGTTTCAGGGCAAAATCAAAATCGGCAAAATGGATGTCGACTCCAACAGCGCCACCCCCATGCGCTACAAAGTCACCGGCATCCCCACTCTACTGGTGTTCAAGGGAGGCCAGGTCGTCGAACAACTCGTCGGCTATCGCCCCAAAGACGCCATCGCCCAGGCCCTGAACAAACACATCGGCTAATTCGCAGTTCGCAACATTTCAGCACACCCAACGCCCGGAAACTATTCCGGGCGTCTTCTTGTTCCCGCAATGGACCAGCCTGTACGTGCCGAGACCGCAGGGGAAGTAGATTTCCACCTCTACTGAAAAGAACGGGACCGCCGGATCGGAATTTGAAACAGAGTACCGCTAATACTTCCTCAGCACACCAATCACCCGTCCCTGCACATCCACCGAAGCCGCCGGCACAAGGATCGGCTTCATGGTGACATTCGAAGGTTGCAGCCGAATGCTGTCTCCCTCGCGGTAAAACCGCTTCAACGTCGCATCGCTCTGATCCACCAGCGCGACCACGATATCTCCGTTGTGCGCTGTGCGCGCCTTCTCCACCAGAACATAATCGCCGTCGAGAATGGCCTCATCCTGCATCGAGTCACCCCGCACCTCGAGCACAAACACTTCTTTCGAGCGCACAAAATCCGCCAGCGAAATCGTCTCCGGATTCTCGACCGCTTCGATCGGTTGCCCGGCCGCGATGCGACCCATCAGCGGCAGCACAAGGCCGGTGTTCACGCTCATCGCCTGCTTCAGCCGTCCCTTAGGCGGCAGCAAGTCAATCGAGCGGCTGCGGTTGTAGTCGCGCGTCAGCAGTCCCTTTTTTTCCAGGTTCGTGACGTGCTTGTGCACCGTCGCCAGAGAAGTCAGCTCCAACCCTTTGCCAATCTCCTCAAACGACGGAGAATACCCGTGCTCCGCCACGAAGCGCGAAATGAAGTCATACACTTCCCGCTGTCTGCGTGTGATGGCCATGCCGCCATTATTGGCGAACAGAAGGCGAAAAGCAAGCACGAAGTGCGCGCGCTTGGGGAAGGGAGTGCGCTCGTGGGGACGGGCTCAGGTGGGGAGGGACGCATTCGTCCGGCCAGGCTGCCTGGGTGTATCGGGCGCCGGCTTTTGATCTGGTAATGATCCCTGCTGATGTGGTTATCCTCCAACCTTCCACCCCTGAAACTTTTTCCCCGCCCGCAACTCCAATCTGGCAGCCCAGAAGTCTCGTACTAAAAAAGGGGGACCAGATGCAATCATCCACGACCCTAGTTCTGACTCTCGCAGCCGCGCTCCTGGCCGCCACCGCCTGCAACGCGAAAGCCAGCCCCGCCGCTGGTCCAGTGCCCGCGGCCGCCCAAGACGCCGCTCGCGCAGCCACACCGGGCAAGCAAACCGCGGTGGTTTCCGGCGGATGTTTCTGGGGAGTCCAGGCAGTCTTCCAACATGTGAAGGGGGTGATCAGCGCGACCTCCGGCTACTCTGGAGGCTCTGCTAAGACCGCCGAGTACGAAATCGTCAGCACCGGCGAAACCGGACACGCCGAGTCCGTGCAGATCGTTTACGATGCCTCGCAGATCACGTACGGAGAACTGTTGCGCGTCTTCTTCTCAGTCGCGCACGATCCCACGCAACTCAATCGCCAGGGCCCAGACGAGGGCACGCAATATCGCTCCTCGATTTTCTACAGCACCGACGAACAAAAGCGCATCGCCGAGGCTTACGTCGCCCAACTCGACCAAGCAAAAGTATTCCCACGCCCGATCGTTACTCAGGTTGTGCCGTTGCAGACGTTCTATCCGGCCGAGGCGTATCACCAGAATTACGCCGCCCTGCATCCGAATCAGCCCTACATCGTCTTCAACGACGCTCCCAAGGTCGAGCGCCTGCGGCAGGAATTCCCCGACCTGTACACGGTTAAGTAGACATCAGCCGCGAAGCGGCACAAGAATGCAGCCCACGATGTAAGCCGTGGGTCAGGCAAACGGAAGAGGGCAAGCCCCGGAGGGGCGAAAGCAACAATTCGAGGGAGAACGATGATGATGTTGGCTTCCGATCTCAACCGCGAACCGACTTACGAAGGCGCCACAAACCCGCGCCGCCGCGCATTCCTCGCGAGCGCCGTGGCCGCCCTCGGCGGCCTCGCTCTGTGGCAATGGAAGCGCCCCGCCATATTAAACGCCGCGCCCGCCGCAGGCCCCGAACCCAAAGACGTCACCGTCGTTCTCTTCTCCGACTCCGGACAGCGCCTGAAAAAAGTCCAAGTCGCGAAGGTCATCCAGACTCCCGACCAATGGCGCCAGCAGCTCGGCCCCGGAGTCTTCGACATCACTCGCAACGCCGACACCGAAATCGCCTTCACCGGGAAATACTGGAACCTGCACGACAAAGGCATCTACCGTTGCATCTGCTGCGACAACGCTCTGTTCGACTCCGCCACAAAATTCGAATCTGGTACCGGATGGCCCAGCTTCTGGGTGCCCATCGCTGCCGAAAACGTCACTGAAATCCGCGACACCACCTTCGGCATGGTCCGGACCGAGGTCGCCTGCACCGAATGCGACGCGCACCTGGGCCATGTCTTCGACGACGGCCCCGAACCAACGCATCTTCGCTACTGCATGAACTCCGCCTCGCTGCGCTTTGTGAGGATTTAGTCCTTCGCAAGAGGGATACTCCAGAAGTGATGGTGTCGATTCCAGCGGCGAAGCGGGTAACAATTTAGCCCAGCGCTTTAGCCCCGGGTAGGTACACACAGCGAGGAAAAAATCCCGAGGGACGGCACGCAACTTTTCAACCAATGGCACAAACTATAATTGGAACCTGAGTTCCTCCCTCCTCACCTTTCGAGAACCCACCACAGCCGAAAAACTCTTCAACCGCTCCTTCGGATTCCTCGTCGGCCTCGGTCTGGGCCCTTCTCGCAGCTATCTTCTCCGCGATTCGGCCTCGCCAGCAGAGGGCAAAACACTCCCCGTCGTGACCCTAGCATTACACAGTGGTGGCCATCGTCTTGAGATAGCCGTAAAAGATGTGAACGCGGATCGAAAAGGAATTTGGTGTCGTGCCCTCGTGGTGCCTGCCTACAGCCAAGCGAATCACTGCACGTCGTCGTTGGTGTGGGTCGAACGTGTTGATCGAGTAGCACGCGAGGTAGACGTGAATGGCTTCTTCCGAATCGGCTCCTCTTACGTTCGCCCATACCTGGGTATCATTCCCGGCGAGGTGCGTATCCACCACGCTGCACCAATTACGACATGGATCCAAGTCTGGGGCTTCGCGATCGGCGCGACGAACCCTAAACGTTCGGTAACCATCGCTTGTGACATCTTCGACCTCGCCACCAAGGCCGCAGTCTTCCCACGATCATTCTCAAACGGATTCGTCAGACGTGATGACGCTGAAGAAGTCTCTTCCAATAACGAACTTGAACCCCGATTCTTACCGGCTCGACATCCGAATTCAAGATGAAGTGTCGAAGGCAACTCTCATACAATCTGCTGCATTTGTGATCGAGTGATGCGGATTAAAAATCTTCTCGAAAATCTCATTTTTCCTCTTGCACAAAACTCAAAGTTATGGCATCTTCAATCATCCTCAAACGAAAGGACGCCCAAATTTGTCAGATTCTACGCACAAATCGCTAAGCGGGCTGTATCGGCCAATGGCATGCCGAGTCAGCTTTAGGGCGTCGTCCGATCGCGCTAATTGATCCTCGGCGCCGTTTAACGCAAAGCTAACAAAACAATTAACGAAATGCCACTCGCCGGGTGGCGCACGCCCGCGGTTCCTTCGACTGAACATCGACCATGGCCGCGGTCGCTCATTCCCCCGGCAAAGGATTCCTTGCGCAGGGACGGATGCAATCGTCCGTTCCCTCGAGCGCAACTCGACCGCAGCTCGATGAGTGCGCGCAAGACGGTCAGTGGTGAAAGGTTACGGATACTTCTCTTGGCAGAACAGTCCTGGATTTCCAGGCTGTGAGGTTCGACCCCTCATGGGCGCAAGCCCTCTCCGTCGCCGAACATTCCCTGACCTCGTATCGCCAGTTGTAAGACGGGCGCGAAGAGAGTTCGCGCGCGACCTATTCAGTCAGTGGTGAAGTTCACGGCAACTTCGTGGCGTGCCTGTTACGAGGCCGGGGTTCGAGCCCTCAACCGTGATTCCAGTTCCCTGGCTGTTGTCCGTCAATTGGCGCAGGCGATATCGCCTGCGCCTCAACCGGGACTGAGCCCCTTAGATCGGAAACGAAAATGGATGTCTTGGAGAGTGCCTTCGCCAAGCTAGGCGCGCGAGTGAAATTCGAAGGCGCAAAAACGCGCTGGATGGGTGGACGACGGGTCCGGCCGAATCTCGCGCTGGACGTTCGCAATGACGACAAGGGTGAGTACTGCCTGATTTCCCGGGACCGTGAAGCGGTGGAGGAACTGATCGTTCTCGACGTGCAGCCTCGCGATCGTCATCTTGTCCTGATGAGCAGGGAGAGGGGGAGAAGCATCGCTTCCTGCTCGGTCACGACGAGCGTCATTGGTTTGTTGCCAGCATTCCGGAAGCAACGCCTGTGAGCCGCGTGCGTGACGCGAGGCTGGCCTTGAAGCCCGAAGCCGTGGTGCCAGTGAAAGTCGCGTGCGCTTGCGGGAACGGGATCGTCGCCGGAACGCGGCTCGCGTTCGACGAGGAGAATGGTTTTTCGTACCTGCTACGAATGTGGCGATGAATCCGCTTTTGCTCTTGCGGAACGAACCGTTGGGTGCGCAGCCGTGGCGGTAAGCCGCACATGTGCGAGCAACTCTATCGCTTCGGTGGGGAGACGGTGTACGTCAGCCCTGGTGCTCCGAACGGCCTGACGGATGACGAATACCGCGCTCTGTCCGACGGTGAAAGGAGTCGCTGGAGTTGCGCGTGATGCATCGCAATCCCAGGGTCTATGTTCGCGGGCGCGTGCGCCATCCTGATCACGCGACCGTTGTTCTGGACGGATGGCATGAGGTCTTCAGCAACACCGAACATCTCTCGCATGCTATGCGCAACGTGGTGTTCTTGGTTTAGCAGTAAAGGTTTCGCCGGTGGTGAAAAGAAGAGTTACTTCGCGCCCAACGATCGACGTTGCGGGGAAGCGAACCCTGCCGAGGTGCTGATCTGCGGCAACGCCGGGATCCGCAAGGATCTGGGGGCGTCGTCCCGAAGCTCAGGGTTGTCGCAGAGACCGGCCTCGAGTCGAATCTTTTCTCGCGGGTTCCCCGGCGATTTGCCACCGCGCGTTGCGCGGGACGTGGAAGAGCGGCCCTTGAAGGGCCGCGTAAGGCGTCTCAAATCAATGGGGGCTTTAGCCCTGAGGGTCTGGCAGAGAAGCCGTTACGTTCGGCCGGTGGTGAAGACGAGGGTTCCTTCGCCTCTTAAGCGGGTGGTCGCAGGTTCGAATCCTGTCACGGGAATTTGTGCCCGTGTAGCTCAGTGGTAGAGCACCTAATACCTTTGTCGCTGATTCCCCGGCTGATTGATTTCAATTTTCGCAACTTCGGCAGAAGCCGGTTAGAAAGCACGTATGAGCGTCGTCATCGAAATGGAAGGCCGCAGGTCAGTGAGCCGCTGTGCAACTCCTGCTACCGGGCGCACATTCAACGCGGATTCGCCGAGAGCGAAGAGGTCATCCTCTGCGCCTTTCTGCGCCCCGCGCGGCTGGTGCCGTTCAAGGTCAGCATGTGCACCGACTACAACGACAAGCGAGTACCCAG
>DATDGW010000107.1:0-3483 GCA_036521895.1 Candidatus Sulfotelmatobacter sp.
GGATCGACCGAGAGACTTAGATGCTTCCCACCATGCAGGACACAGGTCCCCCGCCATTGCCGTCCTCGTTGGCGAAGCTGGGGATGGCGCGCTTTGTATCTTGATAAACAACCCCCTATTGTGAAAAAGGCACACGCCCGGCTTCAAGGGAGGAAAGTGAACAACTGCAGCACGGCTGGTTAGAGTTGGGTGCACCCCAAGAAAGTGATGAGTCATGCGGCCCTACGTTCCGTTCTGCGTTCCCAGAAGTCCTGAAAGCGACCACTAAGCTTGGCACAACGGAGAGCGATGATGGCGTTGGAGCCAGGGACGGTCCAGTGCATCCCGGCGCGTTTGAGACGTGTGCCGATGGCCACCTTGCACCCGGCCTCCACCACTCCAGTGGAAGTACATAAACCTTGAGCGTGGAACTCCGGATAGCGCATGCGTTCTCGGTTAGTCTGGAAATAGTGGAGGCAGCGGCGGGCCTCTTCAGAACGAGATACCTGGCGCCGGATGGCGGTGAGTAGCGCCCGGAATTTTCCGGTGTCGAGTTCTTCTTTCCGGCGTTCTGCCCACTGAGCAGCTCGTGGGTTGGTGGGACCGTAGAGTTCTTTTCCGAGATCGCTCAGGTGCTGCTTGGCATGATAGCGGTCGACGATCTGCGTGGCATCCGGAAATTGATCGTCGGCGATGTTCCAAATCCAAAGAGCCCCATCTCCGAGCACGACTCTGCGTGGCGCTTGGCCGAAGCGGCGGCGCGTGGCTTCGCGCCAGGCGCGTTGGGCAAAGGGAGAACGTCCCACAGCGGTATCCAACACACAGGCACTCTCCAAGGCCGCTGAATAGGTGACCGATCCTTCATCGCGGATGGGAGTGCCTTCTGCATCGAGCGATTCCGCGCTCCAAATGGTGCAGAGTTTCACCTCGCCGGTTTTGGCCGATCCGTCTGGCTGCTTGCCGATACGGCCGGCGAGTTCCTCTGCGCGTAAAGGAATCCCTGTTCCGTCCATACCGAGATACAGAGTCTGCGGCAGAGGAAGAGAATCCAAAGGTTCGGTGTGCAAGCGTTCATCTTCAGCGAGCTCTTTTCCTAGAGCTTCTGCGGTTCTTTCCACCTGCTGGGCATCCACCGCCACGCCCGCCAGTTCCTGCAACAACTCACTGCCTTCCTGAAAGCTGACCATGGCCCCCACGGTGCCAATCATGCGTGTGAGTGCAGGAGACTGGGAGGTGTTTTCTATCCCCATATGTTGATCACGAGGATAGAAGCCGTGGCCGCACCTGGAGCAATGATAGTAGGCACGTTCCAGTCGCAAAGGGCCCAGTACGCTTACGAAGTTCTTGGTCCGGCGTGCGACATAGCGCGCTTCCTGCCCACAAGGACAACGAAGGCGTGTACTGGCTTCATCGGAAAGATCGGCGTTGAGACGCTGCTCAATAGCGTGGGCGGCGAGCCGCAGAGTACGCTGGCGCAAAGCGACTTCCAGAGCCTCGAAATCCAGCTCCGCGAGGGCTTCCCGACCTAAGAGGGCTTCGACTTCTTGGGCGACTTCGGCTTCCAACGCTGTCTGGAGCCCCTTTTTTGGGCGGCCTCGGAAGCCGCCGGACCTTCGAGTTGGGCATTGGCCCATTGCTCGCAAGCTTCCCAGAAAGCTTCCACTTGACGTCGGAAATGTTGGCCGGCCTGGACCTGACGGCGCACCAATTCAGCCTGGGCGGCAGAAACAAAGCGAGATTCGGTTCGCCCCCCGACTCCTCGGGTGAGACTGAAGTACGGGCCGTGGCGTGCGTCGGGGTCGCTGGCACAGGGACAGCCTGGCTTACTGCACTTGACGTAACGTTCCGAGAGCGAGCCTCGGCGCATGGGCTTAGCTTGCGCCAGCTGCGTAGCGAGATCACGAATACGTTCTGGAACTTCGCGAGAATCGGGCATGGTTCCTCCTTACGGCTATAATAGCCGTAAGAATACCTTCTTACCACCCTATTCTCACGCAGTTCTCACTTCTATGGGGTGCACCCCCGACCACTTACCTGTTGTTTTCCCAAAGGAAATATGCCATCCTTCCTGTTGGAAACCAAAACGGCGGTACTATGAAACAAAAGGCGGACGTTCTCCAAGGCACGCTGGCGTTGATGCTGCTCAAGACCCTCGACGTCCTGGGACCGCTGCACGGTTATGGCATCGCGCGGCGCATCGAGCAGATCAGCGGAGATCTGCTGGCCGTGAATCAAGGCACTCTCTATCCCGTGCTGCTGAAGCTGGAGCAGGAAGGGGCGATCGCCTCCGAGTGGGGCGCCTCGGAGAACAATCGCAGGGCGCGTTTCTATCGACTGACACCGGCAGGACGCAAGCAGTTGCAGGCCGAGACGCAAGATTGGGAACAAACAGCGGCGATCATCGGGCGGTTCTTCGAAGTGAAGGCGGAGGATTTGTCATGAAATCTCTGCGGCGGTTCTTCGCGCGGTTGTTCAACACGGCGAGTCGGCGGACACAAGACGAGCGATTGCGGGAAGAGATTGACGAGCACATCGCTCTGCAAACCGAAGAAAAGCTTCGCGCCGGTTTATCGCCGATTGAAGCACGACGCCAAGCCATGCTGAAGTTCGGGGGCGTGGAAGCGATGAAAGAAGACTATCGCGCCGAGCGAGGATTACTATTGATCGAGAATTTGGTGCGGGATGCGCGCTTCGCCCTCCGCATGTTGCGCAAGTCTCCCGGCTTCACCATCGCCGCTGTAGTAACGCTAGCGCTGGCCATCGGCGCCAATGCCCTCGTCTTTGGAGTATTGAATGCGTTAATTCTGAGCCCGCTTAATGTGCCTCAGGCAGAAAGCCTTTTCATTGTCCAACATGGAAGCGACGTCGGGTCCCACTCCTATCCCGATTATCTCGATCTTCGCCAGCGCAATCGCAGCTTCGACGATGTGGCTGCTTGGGCCATCTCTCAGGCAGGGCTGGACACGGGCAAAGATCCATCCAATGTCTGGGAATACGAAACCAGCGGAAACTACTTCGACGTATTGCGGATTCACCCGTACCTTGGCCGTTTCTTCCACGCTTCCGATGAGCACGGCCCAAACAGCGCGCCTTATGTCGTGCTCTCCTACGCATATTGGCACAGCCATTTTCAGGACGATCGCGGCGTGGTGGGCCGCGTTGTTCGGCTCAACAAGCATCCAATCACCATCCTTGGCGTGGCGCCTCCAGGGTTCCAGGGGACCGTCTTGTTTTTCGCTTCGGATATCTTCGTGCCCATCGTGAACCATGAGCAGTTATCCGGCGAGAAGATCTTGAACGCGCGCGGGGACCATTGGATGTTTGAGCTGGTGGGCCATCTGAAGCCGGGAGTCACTCCGGCGCAGGCCACTGCCGATCTGAACTCCGTGGATTCGTATCTGAAAAGAAGCTATCCCAAAGAAGAAGGTAATGAGCCTTATACGCTGGCGCGGCCTGGTCTTCATGGCGACTATTTGGGCCGGCCAATGCGGGCTTTTCTCGCCG
>DATDGW010000108.1:0-1786 GCA_036521895.1 Candidatus Sulfotelmatobacter sp.
TGGGACGGTCTACGTGGTCTACCTCGATGTCGGCCTGCCCCGGATGACCGCCCTCGAATTCTCCGTTCCATCCGGCGCCGGCCCTGTCGTCAACCTGGATGCCGACGACATCGCTGCGCCCTATCCCAGCCTGACCGTGGTCCCTAAGTCGGCGCAGAGTCTAGGAGACGTCATTTTGGTGCACGGTTTCGTCACGACGGAAGGCCGTCTTCGAGACCTCTCGATCTTGGGCGTTTCCCAACTCGGCAAACCGCTGTTGGCGATGTTGGAGAATTGGGTGTTTCGGCCCGCAAAACGAGGCGATCGGCCCGTCGAAGTCGAAATTGTGCTGGCGATCTAAAAGAGCTTTCAGCCTTCAGCGATCAGCGCTCAGCTTTTGAAGCAGCGCGGTGAACATCCTTTTCAACTCGGTCGCACGCTGCGGCAAGCGCACAGCGAATGCGTTGTGCGCGTTAAAGAGACAGTACCGCGAGATCCCCGGGCTCGATCATCTTCAGATCCTTGGCCAGCAGCAGGTGGTACTCCAGTTCGCTCGCCGATCCCATCGCGATGGAGCAGAAGCGGGCGAATTCCGCATCCCCGTTCCTTCCGCAACCTCGGCGAGTCTCGCTGGTATCGAGGCACACGATCGCCGCAATCGACTGGTGAGCCCATACAGTTCTTCGCGCGGGAAAGCGGCCGTGACCTGGTACACCACCAGCGTCATCTCATGCGCCTTCTGCCAGACCTTCAGTTGGTGGAAATCTTTCACGATGCTGGCTGACAGACTGATGGCTGATGGCTTACTGCGAGTCCTTGACCTTCTCAAATTCAAACTGGTCCCCGCATTGCGTTTCCGTCTCGGCCAGGCGTCCCGCGGGCAGCTCCAATACGGAAAATGCGCGAACGGCGAATGCGATTCGCCGCGGGACGAGGTGGGCGCGCATCTTGACCACTTTCTTCTTCTTGTCCAGAAACACTACGTCGATCGGAAAGCGCATGAGGAACGTGTGAACGGCCTCGCACGGAGCGATCCACAATCCCTCCCCAGGCTCCAACCCGGAGTGTTTCAGCAAACCGGTACGGGCCTTTGCCCCGGTATCCGCGAAATCGGCGCGGTCGGCGAGCAGGGTTCCGCGCGTGAGGTTGGCAATTCGGAGAATCGGCATTCGCTGGCTGACTTATCGACGGATTTCGGACTCCCGCTACAATGGTCCCTATGGAAAGACCAGGAGCAACGACACTAAGAGGAAATCCGCTGACCGTTTTAGGCCCCCAACTCGAGGCCGGTGACCGGGCCCCCGATTTTCACGCCGTCGACGACGGCTTGAAACCGGTGGATCTTGCCGCCACGGGCCACGGAGTGCGCGTGTTCAGCGTGGTGCCTTCGCTCGACACGCCGGTATGCGACGCTCAAACCAAGCGCTTCAACGAAGAGGCCGGCAAATTACCGAACGTCAGCATTTACACCATCAGCATGGATCTGCCCTTCGCGCAAAAACGCTGGTGCGGGGCCTTCGGCGTGGACCGTGTCAAGATGATTTCGGATCATCGCGAGGGTTCTTTCGGGGAAGCCTATGGAACCTTGATCAAAGATCTGCGCATCATGAGCCGCGCCATCTTCGTGGTGGATTCCGGCAACACCATCCGCTACGTCGAATACGTCAAGGAAGTGGCCGACCACCCCAACTATGAGTCCGCGCTAGGGGCGGCGAGATCGCTGGCAGGCGGCGCCGCACGAGCCTAGCCAAATCTGGGCCAAGAGTTGCTGTGCATGGAGTAGGCCACCGGGCGGGCCGTTCCAATT
>DATDGW010000109.1:0-1521 GCA_036521895.1 Candidatus Sulfotelmatobacter sp.
CGGGGGAAGCGGCGCCACTACCGCAACGGCTACTACGAGCGGGATTTCGTGACCCGCTTCGGGACGATCCGCTTGCGCATCGCGCGGACCCGAGAGAAGAGTTTTCTGCCCGTGGGACTGCGGCGATTTCAGCGACGCGCCGAGGAAGTATCGCTACTGATCCGCGAGGCGTTTTTGCGGGGGATCTCGACGCGGCAGGTGGGGCGGGTGGTGGCCACGATCACGGGCGAGACGGTGAGCGCGCAGACGGTATCGAAGTTGACCCGCGATCTGGACGAGGCGGTGCGGCAGTTTCATCAGGCGCGGTTGAACGACGACTACGTCTCTCTGTTTCTCGATGGAGTGAGCCTGCGGGTGCGCCGGCCGGCGGGACGCAAGCGGGTGCAGATGCTGGTGGCCTATGGTATCCGGCAGGACGGCACTCGGCACTTGTTGGGTTTTCTGCGCAGCCAGGGCGAAGGGCAGGCGGACTGGGAAGCGCTGTTGCAGGACCTGTATCGACGCGGACTGGAAGGCCGAGCGCTGCAGTTGATTCTGACCGACGGCTGTGCTGGATTGGCGGCGGCGATGCGCACCGTCTATCCGCGGGTGCGGCATCAGCGCTGCTGGGTGCACAAGATGCGCAACATTTTGGAGAAGGCTCGCAAGTGCGATTACGACGAAGTCAAAGCCGGAGCTCAGGCCATCTACCTGGCCGAGAGCCGAGGCCAGGCCGAAGCCGCATTCCGTAGGTTTCGCGCCCGCTGGCGGGATCGCTACCCGACGGTGGTGAAGCGGCTTGGGCAAGACTTACCGGAGCTGCTGTCGTTCTTTGCATTCCCCCGGCACCTGTGGAAGAAGCTGCGCACCACCCACGTGATCGAGCGCTGCTTCGTGGAAGTGCGCCGCCGCACTCGCCCCATGGTGTGCTTTGTGAACGTGGAAAGCGTGGACCGCATCATCTACTCCATCTTCCAGAGATTCAACCTGGAATGGAAATCCCGCACCCTCAACCTATTTACACAAGTCGCTTGACGTCACCCTTTCACCCGTGCAAATAGCTAATCTCGCTATTTTCGATTATCATATTGTGAAAATAGCGCGGAATGCAAAATTCATCCACTGAGTAGTTTGTCACATTCACTTCCCGGCCTAGGCGCTCCTCCGCTTTTCGAAGAGATGGCGCCAGGTCCCACAAACCTACGGTTCCAATGACCATAAGGTCAACATCGCTCGTTGCATGTTCTTCGCGGCGCGCTATCGAGCCGTACACGAAGGCGCAGGCTATTTTGTTTGCAAAAGGCTGGAGAGCAACTCTCAGCGTGGGAACCAGTCCTACCGTCTTTTCGAATATGCTTCGCCGCTCCCGGAAGATCGGGGACCGCGTCTCTGCCTTGATCTCCTCTGGCTCCTGCTGACCAGGCCAGGCGAAGACTTTGAGCACCTGTGGTTACCGAACACTCCGTCCGATCCGAAAATGCAGAGGTTCCGATCAAACTGGCTGAAAACGGGCCCTGGAAAACCGATCTAACGGCAGATATG
>DATDGW010000110.1:0-2945 GCA_036521895.1 Candidatus Sulfotelmatobacter sp.
GCATCAAGGAGTCCTGCCTGGATCGCATGATCTTCTTCGGGGAGGAGTCGTTGCGAACAGCCATTCAAAACTTCGTCGCTCATTATCACAGCGAACGTAATCACCAAGGTTTGGCGAACCAACTCATCAGCCCAGAACCTGGCCACCTCGACAACGCCGGTGAGGTTCAGCGCCGCCAGCGCCTGGGTGGCATGCTGAACTACTATTGCACTAACCCGCTTTGCGGGAGTTCGGTTGCCACGACCTTCTTCTTACGGCAGATCGAGTATCGGTAGTCTGGAGGCGAGATGTTCGGTATTGTTGCTCACCATGAGCAACACAACATCAGTTAACAACCCCATCCTGGCCGCCCGCAAGATTTCTCCATTGCGCCAGCGGATGATCGATGACATGACGGTGCGCAACTTCGCACCGAACACCATACTTTGCTACTTGAAACAGGTCAGCTACTTTGCTCAGCATTTTGGCAAATCACCCGACCGCTTAGGCCTGGAAGAGATCCGCAGCTACCAGATCTACTTGGCCAAGGAGAGGAAGGTGGGGATCAGCAGCCGGACAGTGGCGGTCAGCGCCCTGCGGTTTCTCTACCACGTCACTTTGAAACAGGATCGGATCATCGAAATGATCCCGTTCCCCAAGCAAGAATACCCGTTGCCCGTGATCGTTAGCCCGGAGGAGGTCCTGCGACTTCTGGAAGCCGCTCCCTCCTTGACTCACCATGTGATTTTCAGCACCATGTACGGCACTGGGTTGCGCGTGAGCGAGGCCCTGCATCTGCGAGTTTCCGACCTCGACAGCCAACGCATGATGATACGGATCGAGCAAGGCAAGGGTCATAGAGACCGCTACGTCCCACTCTCTCCCAAGCTGCTGGAACTGCTGCGCACTTACTGGCGGAAACTACGACCGCAGCCATGGCTGTTCCCCGGACAGTTTCCCAACCAACCCCTGAGACGAGAGGCCGTCCGGGATGCCATCGCTCGAGCCAGCCAGCGCGCTGGTCTGAAGAAGCACATCAGCCCGCACTCGTTTCGTCACGCCTACGCCGTGCACTTACTGGAAGCCGGAACCGACATACGCAAGATCCAGCTTCTGCTGGGCCATCGCAGTCTATCTACCACGGCCCGCTATCTCCGTCTGGCCACGACCACAGTTTGCGCCACCACCAGTCCCTTGGATCTTCTCCCGCTGCCCATCGTTAATCCACAATCCTAGCCGCCTCTGCATGCGGCCAGCACTGGAAGTCGCCGACATCGTGCGCGCCCACGGCGCCGAGTTTCGCCAAGCGCGTGCTACTTCTCTGTCCAGACAACAGAAGCGGGTGCTGCGCTCGATCGAATCATGTCGCACCGCGGCGCTCGGCGGTCATCTGGAACACTGTGACCAATGCGGCCACGAACGGAATGCCTACAACTCGTGCGCCGATCGGCATTGTCCCAAGTGCCAGTCGCTGGCTCGGGCGAAGTGGCTGGAGAAGCGTCAGGCCGAACTGCTGCCATGCGATTACTTCCATGTGATTTTCACTCTGCCTGAACCACTCGCGGCTCTGGCTCTGCAAAACAAACGACAGATATATGGTCTGTTGTTTCGGGCTACGGCCGAAACTCTTCAATCCATCGCAGCCGATCCAAAGCGACTGGGTGTCCGGCTCGGCTTCTTCTGCATCCTACACACCTGGGGACAGACGCTCACCATTCATCCGCATCTGCATTGTGTCGTCCCGGGTGGTGGCATCTCGCTGGATGGCAGCCGTTGGGTGGCCTGCCGTCCACGCTTCCTGTTGCCCGTGCGCGTGCTCTCGTGCCGCTTTCGCCGGCTCTACCTTCGTTATCTTGAGCAGGCCTACCGGGCTGGAAAGCTGCGCTTTCACGGCCAGCTACAACACTTGTCCGACCCGGCCAGCTTCGCTCGCTACCTGGCTCCGCTGCGAAAAACCAAATGGGTAGTCTACGCCAAGCCACCGTTCGGTGGGCCGGAAAAGGTATTAGATTATCTAGGTCGGTACACCCACCGGGTCGCTATCTCCAACCACCGTCTCCAAAAACTACAAGACGGACGAGTCACGTTTGCTTATAAGGACTACAAAGACGAACAACAGCAGAAGGTCATGACTTTGTCGGCCGACGAGTTTCTGAGGCGGTTTCTGCTGCACGTACTACCGGAGGGCTTCCAGCGGATTCGCCACTATGGTCTTTTCAGCAACCGGCATCGTGCAGACAACCTGACCCGCTGCCGAGAACTCCTCGGTGTTTCTGCTCCCGTGGCACCGCCACCCCAGGACTATCGCGAGCGCCACCGACAACTCACTGGACAGGATCTGTTGCAATGCCCGCAGTGCAAGCAAGGTCAGATGCGGCGGATCGGTGTTCTCCCGGCCGGCGCCGCAACCGCCGCATGGGACAGTTCGTGAGCGACGCTATCAGTTGTGCCACTACTGGCCGAGTCTTTCTGTCGCCCGGGCCTGTGCAGAAGTCTGTCTCGAAGGGGTTTCAGCGGCGCAAAGGGTGTCTGTCTCGCTATGGAGATGCCGTTTCCTCTCGGCTTGGCACCTTGCAAAACGCATCCAGCGTGCTTCTCCCGTTTCCATTCCTACCAATCGCAGGTACTTTCTCGGCTTCCTTTCCAATAGCTGATCGTCCAAAACACATAGCTTGAGGCATTCTGCAGCGGCTTAGCACAACGGGATTTTAAGCAAGGTGCCCACGCACCCTCCTCGACTAACTGTGGTTTTGCCTATCTTGGCACCCTGCTTAAAATCCTCTGCATTATCGTCGGGCGTGGCCCGCCGCCTATGCGCCCGTTAGAAAGATCGCGAGGGTGGCTGTCGCTGATACCGCGTCGATTGTCTGGACGAGGATCGTCAGCTTGCCCGTGGGATCGACGAAACCGTTGCCCGACACCCTTTGCGCCCCGCCGGCAGTGATGAGATAGGACAGCCCGTCCTT
>DATDGW010000111.1:0-12469 GCA_036521895.1 Candidatus Sulfotelmatobacter sp.
TTTCAGGTTGATTTTTGTTTCAGGAGGAAGGAGCTCCGCTTCCGGCTGCGATCTTGGCGGGTCAACGCCGGAGGGCAGAGCCCCAATACGCTACGATTCTGTTTATCCCACTTTCCGTGCCGCCGTACAAGCTCGAAACGGATTGGCCCGCAGGCTGCGCCGAGGTCATTCTGCGGCGATGTCCCGCTTGTGAACACGATTCGATCATCGGCCACGGACGCCGCCGCAAGCAGGCGCACGATGAGCATCACGACTGGATTGGCATCCGGCGCGGTCGCTGCCCCGGTTGCGGGAAAACCTTCACCTTCCTGCCGTTACTTTCTCTTCCGTACACGCACTACAGTTTGCTGGCTCGCTGTCAGGCGTTGCGGCGACACTTCGCGGAACACTGCTCCTGGGAAGAGGCAATGCCTACGCTCAAAGACCCGAATCGCGTGACCGATCCTTCCACACTTCGCCGCTGGGCCCACGGATTGGACCGCTCCCAACCGGCACTTTCCTTTCTCCACCAAACGCTCGCCCGCATGGCTCACTGGTTGGCGCTTGGTGATCCGCCCAATCACCAAGCTGGGCCTTTGTCTGGGCTGATTCCGGTTCTGCAAATTCTTTGGCCCTTGCGGCTCTGAGAAAATTTCCTCCTGCCCACCATCCTTGCCTGGGAATGCTGGCGGCCTTCTCCTACGTTCGCATCCAGAGGGAAACTGCGCCGTGGGCGAGGACGTCGGAAAACTGAAACAGCGTCTTTCGCTGCTCGATTTTCTGCGACAGCAGCATTGGACCGCCCGGCCCGCCGCTCACGGCGACGAGTTCGTCGGACTCTGTCCCCTGCATCCAGAAACCCGCCCTTCGTTCTATGTCAACGCCCGCAAAAATCTCTTTTACTGTCACGGTTGCGGACAGGGCGGCGATCTCCTTCGCTTTGTCCAGCTGTCCCGTCATCTGTCCTTCCGCCAAAGTCTCGCCTACCTCCAGCAGCAAAGCGCTCTTACAGCTGACCCTGCCGCCGTGCTAGAGCAAGCCGCCACTTTCTATCAACAGCAACTTCATCGCTACCCCGAGGCACTGCGCTATCTCGAGCAACGAGGGCTGCGCGATCCCGTCCTGATCAAAGAACTGCGGATCGGTTATGCCCCCGGCGGGAGCTTGCGCCGACATCTCGCGGCTCAAGGCTATTCTTGCGATCTCCTGCAACGTCTCGGCCTGCTCAACCCACCAGGCTGCGACGCCTTCTACCGGCGCGTCATCTTCCCGTGCTGCCAAGGCGGCCGCGTCGTCAACCTCTACGGCCGCAGCATCGCTGCCGCCTTCGCACATCGATTCCTCCCCGGCTCCAAGGGCGGCTTGTTCGCCTGGGAATCGGTTCGCCAGTTTCGCGCGGTGATTCTGGTTGAAGGTCTGTTCGATCTCGCGGTGTTGTGGCACGCCGGTTTTCGCCACGCCACCTGTTCGTTGGGCACCCATCTCAACGCTGACCAGTTTCAACAGTTGTGCGACCATCCGCGCACCGTTTATCTCACCTTCGATGTCGACGCCAACGGTAGCGGACAACAAGCCTCGCACCAGCTTGCACAGCGTCTGCACGTGCAAGGCATCGCCGCTCGCCGCGTTCTCCTGCCCGAGGGCCATGATCCGAACTCCTTTTTCGTCCAGGGCGGTGACGCAGGACAGTTTCAATCTCTCCTGGAGGCTGCTCAGCCATGAAGTTCTGTGTGCACTACCAGCAGACCTCCCACAACGCACAAAGTCCGGTTCGTGTCGTCGAGCAGACCACTGGCCGAGGAATCGGCTGGATCAATCGTTACCTGGATCGCGAATATGTCCGCCGCCTAGCGAACACCACTCTGCGCATCTACGCTCACAACCTGCTGTACTTTGTTCGCTGGTGGGAGCGTGTTCATCACCTGGGCGACGTTAGGGAAGGTGACCTTACCGAGTCAACGCTCCTGGATTATCTGCGCTTCCAGTCCAGCCAACAACCTCGGCCTTCTCCTTCCACCATCAATGACCGCGTGGCCGTCGCCGAGCGCGCCATCCGCAACGAGTTCCCCGATGCTCCCTGCCAGATCGCCCGCGGCTTTCATCAAGCTTTTTTGCGGCGAAGGCCGATGGGTCTTGGCCGGCCGCGAGTAGCGATCAGCCGGTTGCGCGTGAAGGTGCCCAAACGCAACATCGTGCCGCTCTCGGTGGATGAAGTAACGCGCTTCTGGTCGAGTTTCCACACTTCGCGCGACTTGGCCATCGTGGGCTTGATGTTACTGCAAGGGCTGCGGTCCGCCGAAGTATTGGCTTTGAATCGCGATGACGCGTTGCTCTCCGAAGCACAGCTTCGCGTTCGTGGCAAAGGCAATAAATTTCGCTTCCTGCCTCTGGCGCCAGAAACGGTACAACTGCTCGAACACTATCTGCGACTGGAACGGCCCAATCCCTGCTCCGCCGCACTCTTCGTCTCACTCAAAGGATGCGCGCGCGGAACACGCATGACCCCGGCGGGATTACGATCTCTATTCCGCTACCATCGCCAGGGCACCGGCATCCAGCTCGCCAACCCCCATCGATTTCGACACACCTTTGCCTCGGACATGATCCGTGCCGGTATGAGTCTTCCCGCGCTCATGCAGCTGATGGGTCACGCCGATATCCAGACCACGCTGCTGTATGTGCAAGTCACCCCACAAGACGTCTATCTTCAATATGCGCGGGCCGTGGCGCAGCACATTCGTCCTCTTCCGGTGACCTCCTCATGAACCGTGCGCGACGCCCTCCGCTCGAACATCCTCTGGCACCGGTCTTCGACCGCGCAGTCGACTCCCTCAGTACTGCACTCAGTCCCGAAACCACTCGTCACCACCGCGGGACTGCCCGCAACTTCCTGGCCTATCTCGGCACTGATCATCCGGAGGTGCAGCGCCTGGACCACTTACGTCGTGAACCCCACATCCTCGGCTGGATTTCCTGCCTGCACTCGCAAGCGCCGCGGCTGTCAACTGCGTCCTATATCAATCGGCTTATCGCTCTACGATCCATCTTCAACGAGCTGGCTTGGACCGAACAGCTTTCTGAACTCGCTCACCTGATCCGCCGCGAGGACCTTCCGCGCCTCCCGCAAAGACTTCCACGCCCACTCACGGCAGAGCAGGACGAACTGCTGCAGCAGGAGTTCCGCTTGCGCAATGATCTGGGCGGCAACGTCTTTCTGCTCATCCGCCACACCGGCATGCGCATCGGTGAGTGTGCCGATCTGTCCTTCGACTGCCTGCGCTCCACCGGCCCAGGTCAATGGGCGATTCACGTGCCGCTGGGCAAACTCAAAACGGAACGCATGGTCCCTGTAGATCCCTTTGTGTGCGAACTCGTCCAACGCCTCCGCTTCTTTCGTTTTCTGGATCCGCTGCCTCCCGATGAACGGCTCCTGGTCCGTCCGGGCGCCAAAGACACGCTCCTTCGTCACTTTCGTGATTATCTGCATCAAGTCTGCCATTCGCTCGGCCTTTCCACCCGCATCGTCCCACATCAGCTTCGCCACTATCTACTCTTCCCGACTATGTCTTGTAACTCTGCGACAGCTTAGGTTTCCCGGCAATTTCGTGGGGCCCTGAAAGAGATAGTCTGGACTCTTTCCGTCAACCCTTGAGTGGGAGAAGGAGTCCACAATGCAGTTCATCATCAATAGCCAAGTGGTTCTGTCGAGAACACCGGAAGGACCAATTGCGGCCTACCTCGGCTTGTTTGCAGAGTCGCTGAGTGCAGAGGGTTATGCCCTAGTTTCGATTCAACGGCAGGTTTTGATTGCTGCGGGTTTTAGCCAATGGCTTGGACAAGAAGGGGTGGGACTGCGCAGCATCACCTCCGATCATTCGGCGCGGTATTTACGATATCGCGCTCGATACCTCCGGCCTGACCGGGGTGATGCTGCCGCCCTCGGACACCTGATAGACTTCCTGCGCCGCGAGAACGTGGTTCCCGCCGAGAAGATAGCAACACGCCGACTGACCCCGATTGAGCAGCGTATACAAGCGTACGAGCAGTACTTGCGCGAAGCGCGCATGTTGGCTGGGGCAACGATCGTCAGCTACGTGCCGTTCATCCGCAATTTTCTCAAAGATCGTTTCGGCGATGGACGAGTCACGCTCTCACGCCTGGGTGCCGGCGATGTCGTGCGATTTGTACAGCGCCAAGCACTGCGTCTGCATCGGAAGCGGGCGAAGCTCATGACCGCAGCGCTGCGCTCCTTTCTGCACTACGTGCGCTATCGCGGCGACATTACGCTGGATCTGGCCCCCGCTGTTCCAGTCGTGGCCAACTGGTCGATGACGTCGATCCCGCGTGCGATTGCGGCGGATCAAGTCCGGAAGTTACTGGCCAGTATTGATCGGCGCACCGCGATAGGGCGTCGCGACTACGCCATCTTGCTTCTGCTCGCTCGACTAGGTTTGCGTTCCGGTGAAGTGGTATTTCTCAACCTCGATGATATTGACTGGAACGTGGGCCAATTGAGGGTGTGCGGCAAGTGTGGCCAGCGCAACGAGCTACCCTTACCCACGCAAGTCGGCGAAGCGATCGCCGCGTATCTGCGGCGTGGGCGACCGCGCAGCACCAGTCGTCGCGTATTTTTGCGCGCCAGAGCCCCAATCCGAGGCTTTCGAGGGGCGAGTGGTGTTGGGTCAATCGTTCGGCATTCGCTCCAGCGCGCCGGCATTGATGCTCCCACCAAGGGAGCACATCAGTTTCGTCATGGGTTGGCCACTCAGATGTTGCGCCGGGGCGCATCGCTCAGCGAGATCGGCGAATTGTTGGGTCATCGCCATCCGCAGACCACGAAGATCTACACCATGGTCGATCTGAAAGCTTTGCGTACGCTTGCTTTGCCGTGGCCAGGGGGTGCGCGATGAACACGCTCCAGCAGGCCGTTCAGGAGTATCTGAGCCTACGGCGCGATCTGGGATTCAAGCTGCAGGAGGATGGCAAAGCATTGCTCGATTTCGCCGCGTTCATGCAGCAGCGCCACGCTTCCTATATCACGCAGGCATTGGCTCTGGGCTGGGCGCAACAGCCTGTGAACGTTCAACCAGTGCACTGGGCACGACGGCTGCGCTTCGTACGCGGATTTGCGCGTTATCGCAGCGCGACCGATCCCCGCACGCAGATTCCGTCACAGGGCTTGTTGCCATTCCACCCGAAGCGGGCGAGACCGTACCTGTACTCGGATGATGAGATCCGCAGCTTACTGCGTGCCGCTCTCAGAATACCCTGCCGCCATAGAGGCGGTGAACTGCAGCCTCGGGTCTACTATTGCCTATTCGGGCTATTGAGCGTCACAGGCCTACGCCTCGGCGAAGCGCGCAACCTCGAGCTTCAAGATGTCGATTTGAAGGCAGCAGTGTTGACGATCCGTGGCGCCAAGTTCGGCAAGACTCGCCTCGTGCCTTTGCATGCCTCGACCTGCAAAGTGCTCGCAGGCTACATCGCCAGACGCCGGCGCCATTGGGCGGGACGGCCGGTGTCCCATTATTTGTTCGTCTCCAGCTGGGGCAATCGTTTGGATGTCGGAGCGATTCATCGAACTTTCTACGCGTTGTCTCGGGAGATCGGTCTGCGCGGAATGTCCGACAGTCATGGACCGCGTCTGCACGATATGAGACACCGATTCGCAACCAACACACTCGTGCACTGGTATAGATCAAACCAGGACCCAGAGCGCCGCCTGCCTATCTTATCCGCCTACCTCGGCCATGTGCACGTCGCGGATACGCAGTGGTATTTAAGTGGCTCTCCGGAGTTGATGCGCGAGGCGATGCGCCGGCTCGAGCACAACTGGGAGGATCGGCCATGACTACTCCCACCAACTTTGCTGCTCTGTTGGAACGTTTCTTTACCCAGCGCTTGATGCAGCAGCGTGCGGCAAGCCCTCACACCATCTGTTCCTATCGCGACACATTCCGGCAATTCCTGAAGTTCGTTCAGCAGCGGTTACACAAGCTACCGTCATGCCTGAGCTTCGAGCAGATCGATGCCCCTCTGATCGTGGCGTTCTTGGATGATCTGGAGAAGCGCCAAGGCATAAGCATTCGCAGTCGTAATCTGCGCCTCACCGCGATTCATTCCTTCTTTCGTTACGCCGCCTTCGAGGCACCAGCTCATTCCGCCCAGATCCAGCGTGTGCTCGCTATTCCCAGCAAGCGCTTCACCCGCACTTTGGTCAACTTTCTCACGCGTCCCGAAGTCGATGCTTTGCTTGCCGCTCCGAATCAGCGCACCTGGTTTGGCCGGCGCGATCACGCGTTTGTTCTGGTGGCTGTACAGACGGGTCTGCGCTTGTCTGAGATGACCGGGCTCAAACGCGAGGATCTCTTCCTCAGAACCGGGGCGCACGTACGGGTGATCGGCAAGGGCCGCAAGGAACGCTGCACACCCATCGCCAAGTCCACACTCGCGGTGTTGAAAGCCTGGCTGCGAGAGCCGCAACGAGGTGACAGTCACGTGCTGTTTCCCAGCGCTAAAGGTGAACGTCTGAGCGTCCATGGCGTGCAGTACCTGCTGAACAAGCATCGCACGGCGGCCTCCAAGGTGTGCCCTTCGTTGCAACAAAAGCGCGTCACTGTCCACCGCTTGAGACACACCATGGCCATGGATCTTCTACAAGAGGGCGTTGATCGTTCCGTGATTGCATTGTGGCTTGGACATGAAAGCGTTGAAACCACACAAATTTATCTCGAGGCAACACTCACCATGAAGGAACAGGCGCTAGCGAAAACGACGCCACCACACGGCAGACCGGGGCGATATCAACCCGGTGATCAACTATTGGGCTTCCTCAACAGCCTGTAGCACCCAGAAGACTATGTCGGGTGATTGGATAGGACTCTGCACGATTTGAACTGTAGTTTCGCATCATGTCTGCAAACACACTCGGGCTACCCGACATAGTCAGGAAGGGTAGATAGTGGCGACTATGTTGCTGAAGACATAGCCGCCACACCTTTGCCTCGGACATGATCCGCGCCGGTATGAGCCTGCCCGCGCTTATGCAGCTGATGGGTCACGCTGATATCCAAACTACGCTGCTCTACGTGCAAGTCACTCCACAAGACGTCTACCTTGAGTATGCACGTGCCGTGGCTCAGCACATTCGCCCCCTTCCGGTGACCTCCTCATGACCCGTGCGCGACGCCCTCCGCTTCAACATCCCCTCACTTCGGTCTTCGACCGCGCGGTCGATTCCCTCGGCGCTTCGCTCAGTCCCGACACCACTCGTCACTACCGTGGGACCGCCCGCAATTTCTTGAGCTATCTCGGCGCTGATCATCCGGAGGTGCAGCGCCTGAACCAATTGCGTCGTGAACCCCACATTCTCGGCTGGATGACTCGCCTGCGTTCCCAAGCACCGGCGCTCACCACCGCATCCTGTATCAACCTGCTTATCGCTTTGCGCGGCATCTTCAACGAGCTGACTTGGACCGAACCGCTTTCTGAACTCGCCCATCTGATCCGCCGCGAGGACATTCCACGCCTCCCACAAAGACTTCCACGTCCACTCACGGCAGAGCAGGATGAACTCCTGCAGCAGGAATTCCTCCGCCGCAATGACCTGGGCGGCAATGCCTTTTTATTGATTCGCCACACCGGCATGCGCATCGGCGAATGTGCCGACCTGTGCTTCGACTGTCTTCGCTCTACCGCCCCGAATCAATGGGCGGTTCACGTGCCGCTCGGCAAACTCAAAACAGAACGTATGGTCCCCGTGGATCCCTTTGTGTGTGAACTCGTCCGACGCCTCCAATTCTTTCGTTCCCTGGATCCGCTGCCTGCCGATGGACGGCTCCTGGCCCGGCCGCGCACTAAAGAAGCACTCGTTCGTCAACTCCGCGATTACTTGCATCAGGTCTGCCACGCGCTCAGTTTTTCCACCCGCATCGTCCCCCACCAGTGTCGTCACACATATGCCACTGAGATGCTTCGAGCCGGTGTCGGCTTTCCCGCCGTGATGAAATTACTTGGTCACACCTCTCCCGAGATGACCATGCGCTATCTCGACGTGGCGCTGAATGACCTCCAGCGGGAATTCGAGCTGGCTCGCTCAAAATCCCGACATCTCGTTCCGCAGCCGAAGACGCCGTTCACTTCCCGAGCAGGCCTCGATGGCCTGCTCGATTCCTTGCTCGCTGCTCAACATGTGCTCGAAATGTTTCGCCGGACGCTGCCAAACGGTACTTCTCGCCGCCGCCTCGACCGGCTCTCCAACCGGCTTACCAAAATCGTTACCGAAGCGCGCACGCTCGCGACGCCCTGAAAACGGGCAGAGATTGGCCGGTTAAGCCGACAACCCGGGAGTTGACCCCTTTTATCACCACAAGCGCGTTTCACCGCGAACCATTGGCGCCGTCATTTTGAAGGGGAGGTTTGCCACGCGCGTTCAGGATGCTTTTCTCGCGCACCTGTGTCGAGCGTCCTCGAAGATTGGCGGCGCACCTAATGTATACGTGCGCCGCACACGCGCGGAGGTTCCCGCCTAAGAGAGCCTTCGCGCTCCCGAAAGCATTCCTCGGTCGAGTGCGGACTCCGGGTTCACGCTGTGCCTAGCAAGAATCGCGCTATTTTTGGCGTGCATGACATTGTGGCGAAGCACAGTTTTTCCAACTCACGGTCACCGCCGTGCTCGCGGGCTGCAGCGGCTCCTCGCCAACCAAATTTCCGTTCTTGCGCAGTTCGTCGTTGTAGCTGAAACATTCGTCCAGCACGGTGTTGCGCTGGCTCTTCGACATATTTTCGAACTTGCCGGGCTCGAGATAACCCAAACAGATGTACTTCATAAACATCCTCCCTCGACTATTCCGAGCGCAGCGCCTGCATGGCGTCGACGCGGGCGGCGCGTGCCGCCGGCAGCATCGAAGCGATGACCGCGGCGGCTAACAGCATGCATGCGGAAACGATCACCGGCCCCGCGCCCGGCATCTTTAGATCGCCGAAATAACTCCCCGCCACGCGCACCACGACTAGCCCGAACGCTGCGCCGGCCACCACGCCAGCAGCAGCCATCAGCACGCCCTCGCTGACCACACTTTTGAGAATATTTTGCGGTTGCGAGCCAAGCGCCATGCGGATGCCGAATTCGCGTGTGCGAGCGCTGACCGAAAACGCCAGCACTCCGGCGACGCCAACGATCGCAATCAGTAACGCGACCGCCGCGAACACGCCAAAGACCAGCGAATTCAAGCGGTCTGGAGCCAGCACCTTGGCGCGAATATCTTCCAGCGTGGCGGCGTTCTCCACCGGTTCATCGGCGGCCATATCCCGAATAATTTTCGTGACCGGCGTCACCAGCGAATAAGGATTTCCTGTGGTGTGGATGAAGACGTGACCGCCGAACATTCCGCCGTCTGCCAATGCGCCATAAATGGTGGCGGTGGGCACCGGAACGATGTGTTCGTCGTCCATGTCGGCGGCGACCCCAATAATTCGGTGCGGCGACGTAAGTCGCGCCTTTTCGGCGGCAGTGCCGGTAGCGAATTCGAGCACGGGATCGGTCCAATACACATGCCGATTGATCGGATCCTGACCGGGAAACATTTGCCGAGCTAAAGTCGCGCTAACGATGACGACCGGCTCCGCATTCTGGTCATCGAGCGCGTTGAAGTCCCGCCCGGCAATGATCGGAACGCCGAGCGAAATGAAAAAGCCGGGAGAAATCGTGCGCCACAGCGCGCGAGGATCGTCTTTGTCATGGACGTGACCATCACCAGAAAATTGCAAACCGATGCCGAAGCCGCCACCCGCATCACGCCAAGGAGCGATCATGCCTACAGCCGTGTCGGTAACTCCGGGTAGCGCGTCGATTTGACGCACCGATTCCTTGTAAAAATGGACGACTTGCTGCGGCGTTCTTCCATCGGACGGCGCCGGAACGTCGACGACCAGGACGCGGCGCGTATCGAAGCCGGTCTGGGTCCTTTGCAACGCGACCAGCGTAGTGATCAACACGCTGGCGCCCGCGAGCAGTACGAAAGACGCGGCGATTTGGGTGACGGCGAAGATGCGCTGGCGGCGACCGGTGCTGCTGGTGATGCGGACGCTGCCGCTCGACAGGTTCATGCCATTCGATGAGTTCACCGACGGCAGGCGCGGCACAAATGCCAGAATCACCGCGGCGACGATGGCCAGCGCCACTCCCACCCAGAGCATGCTGAAATCAACCGTCAAATCCAGCGCGCGAACGGAGAAGCGCGAGGCGTATCGAGCCAGGATGGTGACCAATGGCTGTGCGATGATTACGCCGATGGCCGCGCCGGCGCAGCAAAGCAGAAGGCTTTCGGCTAACAACATGCGGCGCAGCGCCCAAGTGTCGGCGCCCATCGCGGCGCGGATCGCGAGTTCGCCCTCGCGGCGAACCGTCCGCGCCAGAATCAGGTTAGCCACGTTCGAGCAGGCGATGATGAAGACCAGTCCGGAAGCCGCGAGAAGTACGAGCAAGACGGTGCGCGCGCCGGAAGTAATCTCATCCCGGAGCATCCTGGCGTCAATTCGGTAGCCGAAGTTATTGGGATAAGCATCGGGATGGTCCTTCTCCATGGAGGCGTACACCGTGCGCAACTCGTTGCGTGCCTGTTCAAGAGTGGCGCCGGGAGCAAGCTTACCGAAAAGTTCGGTCATGCGATGGATGCGGCCGGTGACCATCGTGGCGGAAAGATGATGCGGGCTGATGACGAGGTTACCGATAATCTGGGTGTCGGCGGGATACGGCACCGAGGGTTCAAGGACGCCGATGACCGTAGCGGAACGATCGCCAAGGCTGCTGAGCCGAACGCTCTTGCCGATCACATTCGGGTCTTTTTTGTAAACGGTGGACCAGAAACGATACGTCAGCACGATGACGCCAGGGGCGTCAGCGCCCGCGTCTTGAGGTCCGACCAGACGGCCGAGAACAGGACGCAGACCCATCACGTCAAAGTAGTTCCCGCTGACGACGCCACCGTGAACCACGCGAGGTTCGCCGAGTCCAACCATCGTAAAGTCCATCGTCGAGAAATCGCCGAATTCGCTCACGGAGCGCACGCCACCCACGATATCCTTGATTTCGGGCACGGAAAACGTCGTGTTGTCCTGTCCGCCGCTGGGGGCGCTCTGGCGGATATACACGAGCCGGTTCTCGTCACGGTTGACCAGCGGCTTCAGCAGCACGCCCCGGACCAGCGTGAAGATGGCCGAGTTGGCCCCGATTCCCAGCGCCAGCGTGAGGATCACAATGGCCGCGAGGCTTTTGCTGTGCATCAACGAGTGGAACGCAAGTCTTAAATCGCGGAAAAATGACATGTATCTCGCCCCCCTTGGGCGTTTATCTTTTTTTTGCGGACTCTACGTTGTCGCAAACCTTACGTTGGTATGCCAAACGCGCGCGATTGAACTAAGCCTCCGCAGCCACCCCTGGCTGGGGTTGCAGGGATGGACCTGCGTTTGCTTTGCGTTCATTATCTCGCGCATGACGATCATCCAGGCTTGAACTTCTTATTTCGTCTGCGTCAGCCCCGCAACAACTGCAGCAGCTTTATCGAGCATCTGGTTCATGCCCTCCACTTGACCGCTCTTGATTGCGTCTTCCATGGTTTCATTTCCACTGAAGGTGAGTTTCGTCTGGCCGTTTCCAATATCCTCAAACAGAATCACGTCGTGCGCACCTTCTATAGCCTCATGTTCTATTCCTAATTGCGCAGGCTCAACCTTGTTTCCCTCCGAGTCGGAAAAGTACATGGAGGAAACGATCTTCTCGTGCGGAACAATCTCATGGTATTCACCGCCATGCCAGAACTCCTGTCCATCCGGCGTTCTCGTGCAGTAGAGAAATTTTCCTCCCACGCGAAAATCTATCTTGCAAACAAGCGCAGTGCAACCCTTCGGCCCCCACCACTGCATCACATATTTCGGGTCTGTCCACGCCTTCCAAACCAATTCGCGCGGGGCATCAAAAACTCTAGTGACAACCATCCGCTCTGTCTCGTTACCCATGTTTTTTGTCATCCCCACCCTCCGCTTTTTTCATTTGATTCACAACTGCATCCAGCTTGTCGAAACTCTCTTCCCAGAATTGGCGATAGCCAATCGCCCAGTCGCTGATTGTCTTTATCGCCTCCGGCCTAAGCGTGCAAATACTCTCTCGTCCACGCTTCGTCTTGATCACAATCCGCGCCCGCACCAGGTAGGCAATATGTTTTGAAATCATCTGCTGCGAGAGTGCAAACGGTTTCGTCAATCCATGCACAGAGGCAGGTCCACGTGAAAGCCGTTCGATCATCGCCCGACGGGTTGGATCAGACAAAGCCGCAAATGTTGTGCCGAGACGATCCACAACCATATGGTAGTGGCTTTTCTATCGATGTCAAGTGTGAATTTCGCGATTCCTGAACCCTGACTCATTCACTTGACGATGAAAGTGCGCACCGCAACCTGCGCAGGAGCGTGAGCCGCCACGGTTGCGGCGCTG
>DATDGW010000112.1:0-5835 GCA_036521895.1 Candidatus Sulfotelmatobacter sp.
GAGCCGCAGCAGAAGCCGCGGGGGAGGCCGCGGGCCGGGGCACGGAAGTGTTGCTCGGGGGCGTTTCGGTAACCGTCGCAGTTCTGGGCTTCATCCTCGCGTACGTGCTTTACGTCAGCAAGCCGTACCTCCCGCAGAAGATTGCCGACTCTCTCGGTGATCTCTACCAGGCGGTCCTGGACAAGTACTACGTGGACGAACTGTACACGAAGCTCTTCGTCAAGCCACTGATCGATGGATCGACGAGCATTCTGTGGCAGGGGATAGACCGCAAGGTCATTGACGATACGGTGAACAACGCCG
The DNA here is from genome assembly GCA_036521895.1 of Candidatus Sulfotelmatobacter sp. Taxonomy (GTDB): domain Bacteria; phylum Acidobacteriota; class Terriglobia; order Terriglobales; family Acidobacteriaceae; genus Sulfotelmatobacter. Next base: position 304 of record DATDGW010000112.1, read on the forward strand.
CCGATGGAGCACGCCACCTGTCGGACGAAGTCCGCCACATGCAGTCAGGCAACCTGCGGTCCTATGCCGGATGGATTGCAGCCGGCTCGGCCGTGGTGATCGCCTACATGATTTGGATGGGAGTGCGATGAGCACCGATAGCTGGAGCCCATACATCCTGACGTTCGTGACCTTCGCCCCGCTGGTGGGCGCATTGCTGCTGGTGATGTTTCCCCGGCGCGATCGCGACATCCGAATCTTCGCACTGGTGTTTTCGCTGCTGACATTTCTTCTGTCGCTGCATCTGCCCGTGCACTTCCATCGCGGCGTGGCAGGATTCCAATACGAAATTGACCGGCAGTGGATCTCGACGCCCAACATTCACTACCACATGGGGATGGACGGCATCTCCATGTGGCTGGTGGTGCTGACCACGTTCCTCACACCGCTGTGCGTGCTGATCTCGTGGAAGTCGGTACATGATCGCGTGAAGGAATTTTTCATCCTCCTGCTGATCATGGAGACCGCTCTGATCGGCGTCTTCACTTCGCTCGATCTGTTCCTCTTCTATTTCTTCTGGGAAGCCACGCTGATTCCGATGGCGTTGCTGATCGGCGTATTCGGACACGGGCGAAAGATCTATGCCGCGGTAAAGTTCTTCATGTACACCATGATCGCCTCGGTGTTCATGCTGGCGGCGATTCTTTGGCTCTATGCCCACACGGGTAGCTTCGATTTCGTGACCCTTCGCGATTTGATCGCGAGCGGCAAAGTACCTAACTTCTCGGCAGCCGCACAGTGGCTATTCCTCGGCTTCTTCCTGGCTTTCGCGGTGAAGGTGCCGCTGTTCCCGTTCCACACGTGGTTGCCGGACGCCCACGTGGAAGCTCCGACCGCCGGATCTGTCCTTCTGGCTGGGGTTCTGCTGAAGATGGGCACGTACGGCATGCTGCGCTTCAATCTCGGCTTGTTCCCTGAGCCAGCCCGCCACAATGCTCCCTGGATCATGACGCTGGCCTTGATCGGCATCATCTACGGGGCGCTCGTGGCCATGGTGCAACCGAACATGAAAAAGCTGATCGCCTACTCGTCGGTCAGCCACCTGGGCTTTGTGGTGCTGGGTATTTTCAGCTTCACCACGGCAGGATTGAACGGCGCGATGTTCGTGATGCTGGCCCACGGAATTTCCACCGGCGGCTTGTTCATGCTCGCGGGAATTCTGCATGAGCGCCGGCACACCTATGAGATCTCCGAGTTTGGCGGCCTCGCCACTCCGATGCCCGTTTACGCGGCCTCATATCTGTTTATTGTGCTGGCTTCGGTAGGCCTGCCCTTGCTCAACGGATTTATCGGAGAGTTTCTGGTGCTGAGCGGTGCATTCCAAGCGAAACCGATCTATGGAGTGCTGGCGGCTACCGGAGTGATCTGGAGTGCGGGCTATCTACTGTGGATGTATCAGAGAGTGTTTTTCGGAAAAGTGACCAAGGCGGTGAACAACTCGCTGTTCGATTTGTCTGCTTTTGAGAAGGCTGCCGTCTGGCCGTGCGCGGTCGCCGCGTTGGTCATGGGCGTGGCACCCATTCTATGGTTGGGCACGATTGATCCCGCCGTGCAGGCCGCCTTGACTCCGTTCACGCAAATGGTCAGCAAGGTGGTGGGACAATGATGACTGTCCCAGTTCCAGCCGTGTTGTTGCAGACCATTTCGCAAGCGATTCCTCAAGGCGTCGATTACATTCGTATCCTGCCCGAGCTGATTCTGTCTGCCTTCGGCATTCTCGTGATGCTGCTTGATCCCCTGGTGGATGAGGAAAAGAGCCAGAGACTGCTGGGCCTTATTGCGCTCGGCGGCACTATCGCCGGCCTTATTGCTACGTGGTATATGGCGCAGTCGCCCGGCCTTGCCTTCTCAGACATGGTGAAGGTGGACGGCTTCAGCGTGTTCTTCCACTTCCTGGTGATCGCAATCGCCGCAGTGGTCATTCTCAGTTCATTCGAGTACATGGCGGTGCAACGGATTCGCGCCGGGGAATATTACGCTCTCATTCTGTTCGGCGTAGTGGGCATGGCGCTGATGTCCTCAGCCGTAGAGCTAGTGCTGATTTTCATCGCGCTTGAGATTTCCTCGATCTCCACTTACATCCTGACGGGATTCCGGCGCAACGACGCCTCGAGCAGCGAATCGTCGCTGAAGTATTTCCTTCTGGGGTCCTTCGCGACTGCGTTTTTCCTGTATGGCGTGGCCTTGATGTTCGGCGCGACCGGATCGACCAACATCGGCATCATTAGTCAGAAACTGCAGACTGGGCCAGTCCAATTGCTGGTCTACGTGGCCATGGCGCTAATGTTCGTAGGCCTGGGCTTCAAAGTCGCCGCTGCGCCCTTCCATATTTGGACTCCTGACGTCTACGAAGGGGCCCCCGCACCCATCGTCGGTTTCATGTCCACGGCGCCGAAAGCCGCGGCATTCGCGGTGCTGCTGCGAGTAGTGTTCACGATTAACGCGCCCGGCCGCTTCTGGCTCATCTGGGTGGCTGCGGCCCTTTCCATGACCCTCGGCAATGTGGGCGCTCTCGTGCAGGCCAACGTCAAGCGCTTGCTGGCCTATTCTTCCATCGCTCACGCAGGATATCTGCTCGTGGCCTTCGCGATGACCGCCTCGGAAAACTCAGTTGCTGGCATTTCCGCAGCCATGTTCTACACGGCGTCCTATGCCGCCATGAACGTGGGCGCGTTCGCCGTGGTCAGCCACTTCGCTAACGCAGGCGAGCGTTACGTGACACTCGAAGACTACGACGGTTTGGGGCGTACCTCCCCGCTACTCGCCGCCACACTCACCGTTTTCCTGCTGTCATTGATCGGCATTCCCATGACCGGCGGGTTCTTCGCCAAGTTCTATGTGTTCAGCGCTGCGGTGAAGGCGAATCTGATTTGGTTGACGATGATCGGCGTCGTCAACAGTGCCATTGGAGCCTATTACTACCTCCGTATCATCGTCGTGATGTACATGCGGGAATCGCGCAAAGAGGTTCCAGTCACTCTGGTCCCCTTTGGACTGGGAGTCGCACTCGCGGTCAGCATTGTGGCCACCCTTTACCTCGGAATTCTACCGGACCGCGTTCTGCAATACGCGCGCGCGTCCGCTCAAGAACTGCGACCGCAAGCACCAGCTCCGGTTGCCGCGACTGCCCCGCAAACGCCGCTTCCAGCGGCCATTCCGGAGCATTGATTGGTTTCCTGAAAATCTTAGAACGCGCATTCTAAGACGCGCATTGACAAGAAGCTTCGCCCGCGTGCATCATGTGTGCACCGAGTTTAGGGCTCAGTCCTTCCCTCTCGAGGAACTGACAGCAGCCTGGAGGAGAGAAAATGTTGAAACTGATGCATCGGCTTTGGTCGGAAGATGAGGGACAAGACATTGCCGAATACGCGGTAATGTTGGCAGTTATCCTCGTTCTGGTGGTGGGAACGGTGCGCTTGATCGGATCGAATGCCAACACTGCGTTTTCAAACGTAGCAAGCTCTCTCCAATAGATCATATTTCCAAGGTTTCGATAGCCCTCTTCGTCTCATTTGCATCGAAAAGAAGAGTCTATGACACGATTTACTCTAGGCGCCGCATTTACCGCTTACTTCTGGTTTCCAGGAGCAGCGGCTGCGGAGCAGCTTGGGGTGAGGATGAGCCACTAAAGGCCACCTAAACTAAACAAGCTTCCCGCAAGCCGCGATCTCCGGATCGCGGCTTTTGTTTTAGGCACAAAACATACAAGGAGAACCAGCCCCATGATTGTGAACATGTCCGAGAAGGCCACCGAGCAGGAAATCAACCATATCATTGAGCGTGTCCGCGAAGCCGGATATCAGCCGCATATTACGCGCGGCACGGAGCGCACCATCGTCGCCGCCGTCGGCAGCGGCCGCCGTCACGAGATCGAAGCGCTGCAGGTTGCGCCGGGAGTGGACAACGTCGTCGCGATTGCCCAGCCCTTCAAGCTGGTCAGCCGCCAGGTCAAGCCGGAGCGCACCATCGTAAAGATCAACGGTGTGGCCATTGGCGGCCCCGGCGTCGTGGTTATTGCGGGGCCGTGCTCTGTCGAGTCACGAACGCAGTTGTTGGACACGGCGCACGCTGTAAAGCGCGCCGGCGCCGCCATGCTACGCGGCGGAGCATACAAGCCGCGCACCTCGCCGTATGATTTTCAGGGTCTGGGGCTCGAGGCGCTCAAGATTTTGCGAGACGCGCGCGAAGAAACAGGGCTGCCAGTGGTCACCGAAGTGATGAGCACCGAGGATGTGGACGTGATCTGCGAGCACGTCGACATGCTGCAAGTGGGAGCGCGCAACATGCAGAATTTCGCGCTGCTGCGGCGGCTGGCGACCGTGAATAAGCCAGTCTTGCTGAAGCGTGGACCCTCTGCCACGGTGAAGGAGTGGCTGTTGGCCGCTGAGTACCTGCTGTCCGGAGGCAACCAGCAGGTCGTGTTGTGCGAGCGCGGCATCAGGACCTTCGAGACCGAGATGCGCAACACAATCGACCTTGCGGCGGTGGCGCTAGCACGCGATTTGTCGCACCTGCCGGTGATCGCCGATCCGTCGCACGGAACCGGCAAACAGAGCCTGATTGCGGCAGTGTCGCGTGCGGCAGTTGCCGTGGGCGCAGATGGTCTGATCATCGAGGTGCATCCGTGTCCGGAACGCGCGTTGTCGGATGGTCCTCAGTCGCTTGACTTCGCGGGATTCGGCAAGGTCATGCGCTCACTGGCAGAGCCACTGCGGCAGACTGCCAGTTTGCCGGCGGCGGTGTCGGCCGCATCGTAGAGCCCGACGAGCTTCGACGATCCGGTTTTGCGGCCGACAGCGGAAATGTCCAACGCTAACCTGAACGGAAGATTCATGCCTATTTGCGTCGCAAGGCGCGCTTGAACATCAAAAAGGTATGCATGCATCCGTTACACGGCTGCGAATCCGCGCTCTGAGGTTCGTGCCAGCGTTCTTGTGGCGTACGTTTCTGACTCAACGTCAAGTTGAGCGCGCGCCTGGATTTTTCGGTGGCCGACTCCTTATCGACTCAGGCCTGACATTCTGGACTCTGACCGTGTGGGAGAACGAACAGGCCATGAAGGCGTTCCGCGGCTCGGGAGCTCACGCCCGCGTGATGCCGCGGCTGGCGGAATGGTGCAATGAGGCGGCCTACGCGCACTGGGCCCCGACGGGAGATCCCATCCCCGCATGGGGTGAAGCGTATGAACGATTGATTGCGGAAGGCCGACAGTCCCGAGTGACCCATCCGTCCAGGAATCACTTGGATCGGCAATTCGCCAGCCCGCGGGTGAGCCCCCTGATCGGTGTTGACGTAAAGCCGGCAGCCACCGCCCAAACCGCCCGCCATTGATTCACCGAGCAATGCGAGTCTCTTCCAATTCAGTGACCTGCGGCGGTTGCGGACGACTGCTTTACCTGCATGGCAGGATCGCCGAACAGGATGAACGTCCGGCGGACGTCAGGATCTCCGATGTGTGATTTCGCTTGGACAATGGCATCACCCAACGTGGTG
>DATDGW010000113.1:0-16277 GCA_036521895.1 Candidatus Sulfotelmatobacter sp.
GCGGGCGCGGCGAACGCCGCGCCTTTTCTGTTCTGTACCATGTGTTCTAATCTGACGCCATGCGGTTCCGATTCTGGCTGCCCTTGATTCCAACCGTCGCGATGCTCTTGCTTGGGTGGGCACCGTGGTCGCCAGAAGCGCACAAACTCGATATCGTTCTCCGTGACGGCAGAGAAATCAGGACCTGGACCCTTAGTCCGGGAGCTAACAACATCGTCGATGCGCTTGACTTCGCCCAGGGTATCAATCTTCCGGCAGTAGCCGTAGTCGTGCCTGCAGAATTTGCTGCTCGGAGTGGGCAAGCGTGGATGAGCATTAACTTCAGGTTCTTCGGGTTCTGGATGGTGGGGATCCTGTGCTGGTTATGGTCGGGCGATTGGTGGATGACGCCGTGGGGGGCGTCGCAGTGGAGTATTACCCAAGAAATACAACGACGATCTGGCCTTTGCGCTACTGGTTTTTCCGAGTTCGTGAGAGCTGGGGGCGCATTCCTGTTCGGGGGAGCAGACCCCTTAGCAGTCTGGAGCACATTCTGGCTTGCAATCAGCTGCTCAGCGCTGGTGCTTCGACTGATGCAGGTCATTCGGCAGAGGCGCAGGATGCCTGTTTCGTGAGCTGCATCTATTTCGGCGGCGTGTGCTCGAAGGGGAGCTTGGTGTAGCGCAGCTTCTCTACTTCAAGGATTAGAGCGACTCGCCCTTCCCGAGCACGGAACGGGAAGGGCTTGCCAGTGTGTCTGGGGGAGATGGGATCCCTGGTCTTCAGGTCGGGATCGGGGCGGCGCTCGACGACGCGCCCGCGGATCTGCGCTTCTTCGTAAGCATTCTTGAAATCGACGATCGACATCGCTACACGCGGATCGCGGCGCGTGTTCTTACCCTTGAGCGAGTTTTCTCCAGTGCAGATGATCAGCCGATCGCCTTCGCGGCCAACCCATACCGGGACGGACTGTGGAGGCCCGTCGGGCATGAGCGTGGCGAGGTGAGCGAAGTTGGGCCGGTCGATGAGTTGCTTCCACGTCGGGGGAGAGAGCGGTGGGCATGATCGACTCCTAGAGGGCTTATGGTAAGCGATTGATTAGCGATGCGACATATCCCGCGCCAAATCCGTTATCAATGTTCACTACGCTGACGTTCGAGGCGCACGAGTTCAGCATGCCGAGCAGCGCGGCTAGTCCTTTGAATGCAGCGCCATAGCCGACGCTGGTGGGCACAGCGATGACGGGAACTCCGACGAGGCCGCCGACGACGCTGGGCAGGGCACCCTCCATACCGGCACAGACGATCACGACTCGGGCGCGGGTGAGAGCTTCGCGGTTGGCTAGCAGACGGTGAATGCCGGCGACACCGACGTCGTAGAAATGCTGGACCTCGTTGCCCATGAGTTCGGCGGTGACGACAGCTTCTTCGGCGACGGGAATGTCGCTGGTTCCGGCGGAGACGACGGCGATGATTCCTTTGCCGTATATGGTGGGATCGCGCTGCAGGACGATGGCACGGGCGATGTCGCGATACTCCGCGGAGCGAGCTTTTCTCTTCACGGCGGCAAATTGTTTTTCGCTGGCGCGCGTGGCCAGGATGTTGCCACCGTGTTTCGCGAGGCGGGCAAAAATTCCGGCGACCTGGGCGGGCGTCTTGCCGTCTCCGAGGATGATCTCAGGCATGCCGTTTCGCAGAGCGCGGTGATGATCGACTTTGGCGAAGCCGAGATCTTCAAATGGCAGATGGCGCAGGCGAGAAACGGCGTCGTCGGGCGTGAGCGTGCCCTTGCGGACTTGCTCGAAAAGCTGGCGGATGGATTCGGCGTTCAAGAGGCACCCAGCATTCAGCACTCGGCATTCAGCCGGCCGAAGTTTAGATTAGCACTTCGAGGTCACTGAGTTCAGGCGCCGGAGTTCAGGCGTGGGCGGCGCGCGCCTTTGCATTGGAGACCGTGCGGAGTTTGGCAATCACAGCTGCGCAGACTTTACGGGCCAGCCCAGGCTCATCGAGGTGCGCCAGGAAAAGGCGGCGCAATCCGCTGGGGGCGACTTTGCCAGAGAGATAGGCGTCGTAGATCTGGCTTCCGATGCGGTAGCCGAGGGCTTGCGCGGTGGACTCGGATTTGCTGGCTTCGGTGCGTATGGCGGCTTGCGCCGCTTTTTCGCATGCGGCTCGCGAGATCGGGGAGGCATCCTCGGGAGCGGGCCGTGACGGATCGAGGACGCGTGAGCCAAAATAGGCGACCGCGTGTTCGATTACGCGGGCATAAAACGTGTCGATCGGGCTGCGTTCGCGTTGGTCATTTCCGTTTGCGCAACTTCCCTGTTCCGCATGGCCGTTGAGCCGCTGCGGCAACCCTTGACACGCCTGATGCAGGAAGCGAGTGGCATCTTCGGCGGCATGGATCATCTGGAATTCGCGGACGTAGAACGCGTTCACCTGCGGCAAGTAAGCGCTGCCTTGCTCCTCGACACTGGTAAGCATCGATTCGCGTTCCTGCTCGGCGATGCCTTTGCGTGACAACAAGCGGCGCAGCATCGCGTCAGACGATCCGCCGTAAACTTCCGGGAGCATGTCGACCAGAAACTTTGGCTGCGTGCCGTTGTGCGGCGAGTATCGGTTGATTTCGAGGAAACGCGCAAGACTGTCGATCAGATTGTAGATCGTCGGAGCGAAGTCGGGACCGTCTTCACATCGGCTCCACTGGTCGAGAAACAGGCGGTAGCTTTCATATTTCTCGAGCGGTGTGGCGTTGAAGACGCAAATGACTTCGTCGTTGACGCGTACGCCTTCCACTTTGTCGGCACGCTCTCCAGCGGCGCGCCAGTAGAGCGCGTCGAGGTTCTGCAATACGGTGAGGACCCTCGCGCCAGGGAGTTGCTCTAGTAACGCACGGGGCAGATGTCCGGGAGCCAGGTGGGACTCGCCGAACAGGACGAAGATGACCGCGTTGGGATGGCGCTGGCGGATTTCGGCGATCTTGGCGGCGGCGTGGCGGTCGCGGGCTCCGATCTTGCGCAGATCTTCGCGCGGCATGCAGTCGAGTCCGTAGACGGCTTCCGCATGATCGCGCGCGCTGACCAGCAATTCGTGAAATGGGGCCCAGTCGTATCCCCAGTCGAGGTCGAAGCGAATGCGCTGACGAAGTTCGCTCTCGTCGATTTCGCGGCGCCACCATTCGTCGAGAATGTGCTGGTCGCGGGCAAAGATGGTTTCGACTCCGAGCACCACTGGACGGTCTCCGGCCAGTGCACGCTGTTCGATCAGCGACGCGGCGTAGCGTTGTGCGGCGGGCAGGGCATGGTAGTCGCCGATAAGGACGACATCGGCGGAATGCAGAGCGGTCTGGACCTGTTGCAAATCGAGGACTGATTCGTAGCTGAGATAAGCCTCGTTGAACTCACGAAGATATTTGCGGCGATTGTGCGAATCCTGGGCGCGGATTTCGCGCTCCACTCCCGCCAGCGCGTGCAGTTGCGCCGCGCTGCGGCGGGACCGAAGATTGGCGGTCGAGGACATGATCGCTTCTAGCTTCTAGCTTCGTTCATCTTGACTTCCACTTCACCGACTCCCTATGCTCCAGAATCGGGCACCGCTTTTGATGTTTCGTACGGAGGCGTTTTGCCGAACCATCCGCCGCAGAATCTGACCATCGCGACCACCGGGGCCAGCGGGGCCATTTTCTTGCGGCATCTTCTTCTGGCCGTTGAACGCGACGAGCGCATCGACACGGTCAACTTCATTGCTTCCGACAGCGCGCTGCGCGTAATGGCTGAAGAGTTGGGCCTGAAGGGCCGGTCCAACCTCGTCGGCCAGATTCTCGCAACGTCCATGCGCAGTCCCGGCAGCCCCGCCTCGCACAAAACGCAAGTTTCCAAAATTAAAGAGCAATCGAACGCTGACATCGGGGCGAACGTGGCCAGCGGCTCTTATCCCGCCGACGCCATGATCGTCATGCCATGCAGCGTGGGCACTCTGGCCCGCATCGCCAATGGCGTCGCCTCGCAACTGATCGAGCGCGCGGCCGACGTTTCGATCAAAGAGAAGCGTCCGCTCGTGCTGTGCGTGCGCGAGACGCCGCTCAATAAAATCCACATCCGCAACATGTTCCGGGCCGCCGACGCCGGAGCCACCGTCTTCCCGCTGATCCCGGCCTTCTATTACGGCCCTTCTTCATTAGATGAGATGGCGCGCGAATTCGCTTATCGCGTGCTGGCTCATCTGGGCCTTCCCCAGCCCGACGCCTTTCGCTGGAAAGGCTGACGGATCAATCACTTGGACGCCTAGGGAAAATCCCTGCTCCCCCTCCGGAAGATCGGCAGCATGAGGGCAGGATTTCAGTGTAGAGAGCCGAAGGTGCCGGTCCCAAGATGCCCGCTGGACATGTACGGGTGGGGAAATCGTTCGCGGTGTCAAATCTGCCGAGATTTTCAAAGCTGCATTCGCGATTCGATGGCGTAGAATTCGGCAAATTCCCGGAAGGTGAATTCATGTCGAGACGATGGTGCATGGGATTGATCCCGCTTGTGGCGCTGGGGATTGGAGTGTGCTCGGCGGACGATCACAATCCGTTCGCGGGCGATGCCAAGGCGGCGAAGGCGGGGGAGTATGAGTTCCGCATCAACTGCGCGCTGTGTCACGGGCTGGGCGCGCACGGAGGGGGGCGCGGGCCCGATCTGACGCGGGCGGTGAAGAAGCATACGCACGCCGACGGAGAGATGTTCCAGGTGATCAGCAACGGCATTCCCGGAACAGCAATGCCGGCCAACGGGACCAACGGGCAGGGCGTCGGGATGACCGATGAGGAGATCTGGCAGATCGTCACCTACATTCGCAGCCTGGAAGTGAAGGCTCCGGCTACAGCTGTGGGAAATCCTGCCCACGGCAAGGATTTGTTTTACGGTGACGCGAATTGCTCGCTGTGCCACATGGTTGAGGGCAAGGGCGGAAGACTCGGACCCGAGCTGACCGCGGTAGGCGGGTCGCGGACGCGGGAGGCGATCATTGAGTCGGTGCGCGATCCGAGTAGGCGACTGGCTTGGGGGTTGACGGAATCGACGAAAGAATTTCCGCAAGAATATGAGAGCGTCACCGTGATGACCGCGGACGGGAAAGAAATCAAGGGAGTCACGCTCAATGAAGACAGCTTCAGCGTGCAGATTATGGACGCGAACGAACAGATTCATCTGCTGGAAAAGAACAAGCTTCGGTCTTTTCAGAAGAGCCGGCAGTCGGCGATGCCGAAGTACGGCGCGGACATTTTGAACGACAAGGATCTTGCGGACCTTGTGGCCTACTTGGTCAGCGTGGGGGCGAAATGAGGGGGCGGGGTACGCATAAGACGGGGACGCGAAGTCGCGGCGGCTCTGCGGAAGTGTCCGCGCAACCGTGGAAGAGTGGTGCTTCAGCGCCGCGTCGAGACGCTCTCAAATCAGAGGGCCTCAGCCCCAGGAGCGCTCAGGGCCTGAAGGCCTGTTCTACACGGATCCGCAACGCGGCCCTAAAAGGGCCGCTCTTCCACGGTGTTGTCAGGGTTTCGGCACGTTTTCTGGCGACCTGCTTAATGGCGGGCCTTTTTCCGAGCCACGCGCTCGCGCAGGTGACGTTCGAACGGTTGGTGAATTCCGCGAAGGAACCGCAGAACTGGATGACGTACTCGGGGGACTACACCGGAAAGCGGTTCAGCAGGCTCGATCAGATCAACATTACCAACGCACGAACCATGGTCGCGAAGTGGGTGTATCAGACCGGAGCGACTGGGAAGTTGGAGACCACGCCGCTGGTGGTCGACGGCATTATGTATGCGACCGGGCAGGATAACCGCGCGTTTGCGCTCGATGCGCGCACGGGGCGGCCGATCTGGATGTACCAGCGGCAGGTTCCGGGAGATATTCGTCCGTGCTGCGGGCACGTGAATCGCGGGCTGGCGATTCTGCGGGACAAGGTTTTTATGGGCACGCTCGATGCCCACGTGATCGCGCTCGATGCGAAAACCGGTGCGGTGGTGTGGGATGTGAGTGCGGCGGATTACCGCACAGGACATAGCTTCACGGTGGCGCCGCTGGCGGTGAAGGGACTGATCGTGATCGGCATCTCTGGCGGAGAGTACGGAGTGCGCGGGTTCATCGACGCTTACGACGCTGACACTGGCGAGCGCAAGTGGCGCTTCTTTACGGTGCCGGGGCCGGGTGAACCCGGACATGACAGTTGGGAAGGCGATTCGTGGAAAGTCGGCGGTGCCCCGGCGTGGAATACGGGAACGTATGACGCGGCTACGAATCAGGTTTTCTGGCCGACGGGGAATCCTGCACCGTCGAATCGTGGCGAGGGACGCGCCGGTGACAACCTCTACAGCAATTCCCTGCTGGCACTGAATGCCGACACCGGCAAGATGAACTGGTATTTCCAGTTCACCAAGCACGACGAGCACGACTGGGATGCGACGCAAGTTCCGGTGATGATCGACCCGGGCAGCAAGCATCTGATCGCGCAGGCCAACCGCAACGGATTCTTCTATGTGCTCGATCGCACGACCGGCAAGCTGATGGTGGCGAATGCCTACGGCAAAATCACCTGGAGCGATACGAAGGATGCCGAGGGGCGACCCATAGCCAACAAACAAGCGTCGCCGACGCTTGAGGGGCACACGGTCTGTCCCGGCGCGCTGGGGACGACGAACTTCATGGCTCCGACCTATAGCCCGCAGACCCAGCTGTTCTATGTGACGGCGCGCGATCAGTGCGACATTTTCAGCACGGCACCGCAGCCTTATGAGGCGGGGCATGCGTATTACGGCAGCGCGTATTTTCCTTCGGAGGAGGCCCGTCCATATCTCGGATTCCTGAAGGCGATCGATCCGGCGACGGGAGAAGTCAAGTGGAAGTTCGAGCACACTTCGCCCACGTGGTCAGGAGTACTCTCGACGGCGGGCGGGCTGGTGTTCACGGGCGATGCGGAAGGAAACTTCATCGCGTTCGACGCGGCAGCGGGCAAGCCGCTGTGGCACTTCCAGATGGGCGGCGCGGTTTACGCGGCACCCATGGCGTTTGCGGTCGACGGGAAAGAATATGTGGCGATCGCGGCGGGTAGCGCGGTGTATGCGTTCGGGTTACCGTAGAGCGATCTGTAAGCAATGGACCATTTCATTGGACTATGATCTAATAAGGTGGCTATGAGAGAAGTGGCCATTTCTGAGTTCAAAGCAAAGTGCCTGGCTCTGCTCGCCCAGGTAGAAAAGACAAAGAAGCCGATTCGGGTGACGCGGCGCGGCCGTCCAGTCGCGGAAGTCGTGCCAGCCAGTTCGGTTCGCTCAGCGGACTGGATGGGTTCCATGAAGGACCGGATCCAGATCCTGGGGGATATTGTTTCCCCTGCCAGCGACGAGAGCGACTGGGAGGTACTGCGCGATTGAGGCTTCTGCTGGATACTCACATCTGGCTGTGGAGTTTGAGGGAGATCGGACGCCTTGGTACGGGAGTGCGCCACGCGATGCGTAACCCGGAAAATGAGCTGTGGCTGTCCCCGATCAGTACTTGGGAGGCTTTGATTCTGCATGAAAAGGGACGCATCCATCTGGTGGGAGACTTGGATGACTGGGTAGCTGACTCCACTGCACCGTTTCTCGAAGCTCCGCTTACGCACGAAATCGTCATGATCTCGCGGATGCTCCCGCTGCCTCAGCGCGATCCCGCAGACCGATTTCTTGCGGCGACGGCGAAGGTACTTGATCTGACTTTAGTGACCGCAGATGCCAACCTGTTGGGGCTGGGAGAAATTGCAACTCTGGGTAATCGCTAGAGAAGCATAGGCTCCTGTTGTCTCCTCCGATACCCACTTTCGGGGCCACTTTCGTGCCGGTTGACGCAGAGGGCGGTTTCGTACTACTGTGCGAATTACACCGGAAAGGAGGTGGTCGGATGACAAGTTCTGAAGGCAGTAGTTGGGGTTATCAAAGGCCAGGTGAGGTGGCTGAGACTTAGAGCGGTTGCTCTAAGCGGGGCTTCAGGCGCAGACAAGCAGAATCGGCGCGCCGGGAGCTACAGCCCGCACACTACCGGTGAAGTAAGGATTGTATTCCGCCTGACGCAGGTCGGTCAGGAATCGTCGATTCGACGAACCCGGAGTTGCCGTAGAGGCCACGTTAGAGTGACCACCTCTTGGTCAATCCCAAACAGTCCACCGGGCAGCCCGCCAGCTTCGTGCTTGCGGGCTGTTCTATTTTTCGCGGCGCCCGTCGCGAACTTCGGCAGCTAGGTTCGCGCCTTCTTCTTGGGAGCACCCTTGGTGTGGCAGTCTGCGCCAGACACGGGATCGCGGGTTGCTCTGCGAGTTTCGGATCCAGGAGTCGCCCCGGACCATGCGTATCCACAATGGAGGACCCCGGCTGGGGTATGATTCCCTGCCATGGCGACGATTGATCCGGAGCAGGAACGGCGGCGGCTGGCTGAGTTCTACGCTTACCAGATGGACGGGGAGTTGGAGAAGGTCTGGAGCCAGGCCGACGACCTCACCGACATGGCGCGAGAGGCGCTGCGGGCGGAGATGGCACGCAGAGGGCTCACCGCGCTTGCCGAACACGCTGGCGCCGTTCACGCTCCTCCGGCTCTACCCGGTGCCCCACCGGTAAAGCCTTCTCTCGTCCAAACATTGAACCAGGATGAAGGCGAGGAACAGGGAATGGTGACGATCCGCAAATTCCGAGACCTGCCGGAGGCTTTGTTCGCCAAGGGAAGTCTGGAGTCTGCAGGGATCGAGTGCGTTTTGCTCGATGACAACATGGTGCGGCTCGACTGGTTTATTTCGAATCTGCTCGGCGGCGTGAAGCTGCAGGTGAAGCCGGAAGACGCGGCAGTAGCGGAAGAAATTCTTCTCAGCCGATCCCGGAAAACTTTGACGTGGCGGGTATTGGGGCTTATCAGCAGCCGCGATGCCCGAAGTGTCAGTCGCTCGATGTGAATTTCCAGGAGGTGGCTCCGGCGGCTTATCTCAGCGCCGCAATCAGCGTTCCGTTTACATTTCACCGCCGGGCGTGGAGATGCCATGCCTGCGATGCGGAGTGGGAAGATGATGGGGTCGATGTCGGCGCGGGCGAGTCAGGTTCGTAGAATGGCCAGCCACTCGAGGCCGGATGAGCACGACCGCGGGCAGTCCATACCACAAAACTGATTCGTCGGGCCTTGATGGTGTGTATTTCACCGTAACCGAGTCATCCTTGGCATACGTTCCCAGGTCTTTCTTAACATCAGCGTCGTGTTGCCGAGCGGATTCCGGGTCTACCTGGTACCTGCCTCTCATCCTTACTCCGTGCTCCTGAACCCGGCAGAGCCCTTGGCGTTCCCCTTCGGCACAGTAGCTGGATGAGATCTCAACCCAGTTCGAAATACGCCGAAACCGGGTGGTGATGACTTTGCCTTGGACGGAATTCCAATTCGCCGGGCGTTCATACCGTCGGGTGTCAATGTTCGTAAGAAGCCAGCGGATGCCTGCAAACCCGAAGTATCCGATGAAGCATATCCGGAACACACGGGCTATGCCACGAAGAGCGTCTGCGGCGAAATACTTGAAATCTGGTCTATCGAGGACGTAGACCGCGATTACCCAATAGGTCAACGGACGAGTGGGCAGCGTAAAATCGGAAACAAGCTGCCTGGAGGAAGATGTGAAATCCTTTCTTATTTTGATGCTCTTAACGTTATCCGCTTTTGCTCAGCAGGAAGCATCTGCGGTGGCAACCGCCTGTGGTCCCAAAGCTGTTAAGTACGAAGCGAAGCTGGACGACTCGCAGCACACGCCCGCGCAGCCCGAGGCGGGAAAGGCGCTGGTTTCCTTCATCCAGGATATCGGCGGGGTTCGGCGGGGTGAACTGCATCGGCGGCTGCATGACGACCCGGATTGGAGTGGACGGGGCATGGGTGGGCGCCAATCAGCACAATTCTTATTTCTCCGTTTCGGTGGAACCAGGCGAGCATCATGTGTGCGCCAGTCCGCAATCGCGACTGTTGCCGAAGCCGTCTGCAAAGTATGCGGGGATACTGCTGGCGCTCACACATTTCAGCGCGGAAGCCGGGAAGGTCTATTACTTTCGGATGCGCAGCTTCGGTGATCCGAGCCAGATGATATTTGAAATGGATCCGGTCGACAGCGACCAGGCCAAATATCTGATGGCTTATTATCCGCTGAGCGTTTCGCACCCGAAGCCGTAGACGGTGGCGCCTCTTACTCGCTGATGCCAAGCGTGGCGAATCCCTTGCGAATTACGTCCAGCGTGTCGTGAGCCAGCTTGAGTGCCGGTAACTCTTGGCGCGTGAACCAGCGAACTTCCGCGGCGTCGCTGGCGGCGGCGAGTTCGCCGCCAACCTGGCGGCAGAGGAAATCAATCAATACGTAGTGGTATTGCACGCGCTTCTCGGCGTTGTGGAGGATGCGATCATAGACCCCGAGCAGGTCTCCTGGGTCGACGATCAGTCCGGTCTCTTCACGGGCCTCGCGGATAGCGGCTTCGCGGACGAGTTCGCCGACTTCGAGGACACCTCCGGGAATCGACCACTGGGCTTGCAGCGGCGGGTGGGCTCGCTTGACGAGCAGGACGCGGGAGTCCTCGATGATGATGGCGCCGACGCCGACCAGCGGGATTTCGGGGAATTCGCGTTGCATCGCTCGAGGATTCTAACCCATGGCGCTCGTTTATTTTCGTGTTGCCAGAATCGGCGTCATCCTGAACGGAGCCGCTCTTCCGGCGCAGTCAAGGATCTCGCCCAGCTGAAGTGCGCTGGGCTTCGGGATGACGCCGCTTTATGTGGGACTCCGAGTCTCTGTGGTTAAATAGCGTTCTCTATGGCGCTTGAGGAATACAAGCGGAAACGGCGGTTTGAGGAGACACCGGAGCCTCCGCCGGAAGTGGCGGCGAAGGCGGGGAATCGCTTCGTCGTGCAGATGCACGATGCGACGCGGCTGCATTACGACTTTCGGCTGCAGATGGAGGGCGTGCTGAAATCGTGGGCGGTACCGAAGGGGCCGTCGCTCGATCCGGCCGACAAGCGGCTGGCGGTGCAGGTCGAGGATCATCCGGTTTCCTATTTCGATTTCGAGGGCAACATACCGGAGAACAATTACGGCGCCGGAACCGTGATCGTGTGGGATGTGGGCACCTGGCAACCGCTCTCGCCTGTAGCGGTGAATGGGAAGTATCCGCCCGGTACAGAGGCGGAAGCGGCGGCGATGCTGGCGAAAGGAGATCTGAAGTTTCGTTTGAACGGGAAGCGGCTGAAGGGAGATTTCGCACTGATCAAAATCCGCGGGCGACGTCCGGGGAGCAAGGGCAACGAGTGGCTGATGATCAAGAAGCACGATGATCAGGTCGTGGAGGGATACGACATCGAGGCGATCGACCAGTCGGTGCTGAGCGGGCGGACTCTGGACGAGGTTGCAGGCGACGCGGGATCGGCGGAGTGGAAGAGCCGCCCGACGGGCCGCGGGAAGCTGAAGGCCGCTTGGCTGGCCGATGCGCTGGCTCGGGTCGAGAAGAAGAAGGAAACCGCGGAGGATGCAGAGAGAAATGGCAAGGCAAGAAACACGCGTGGCAAGAAATCCCTACCGCCACAGGCGACGGCTCCGCCCGAACCAAACGAAACAAAATCCTCTTTGTCCTCTGCGCCCCCTGCGGTTTTGATCTCTGCTCCCACGAAGCGGCCGATGCCTCTGAAGATCCATCCCATGCTGGCGGAGTCGGTCGAGAAGCCGTTTGACGGGCCAGAGTGGCTGTTTGAGATCAAGTGGGATGGATACCGCGCGATCGCGTTTATCGATGGTGGCAAGGTGCGGCTAGTGTCGCGCAATCAAAATGACCTGACGCCTCGGTATCCCGAGTTGAAGGACATGGCCAAGCTCATCCATGCCAAGACTGCTGTTCTGGACGGCGAGGTGGTCGCGCTCGACGAGGAGGGGAAGGCGTCGTTCAGTCTGATGCAGCAACGCACGGGATTCCGTCCTGGCGGGAAACGCGCGGCGGGGAATGCGGACGTGCCGGTGCTGTATTACGCGTTCGACCTGCTGTATCTCGATGGCTACGACTGGCGGCGCGTGCCTCTGGAGGAACGCAAGGGCAAACTGGCGTCGTTGCTGGTGGCGGGCGACGCCGTGCGGTATTCCGATCACTACAAGGAACGCGGGAAGGCACTGTTCGAGATGGCGCAGAAAACGGGACTGGAGGGCATCGTCGCCAAGAAGCGCGCCAGCTTCTACCAAGAACGCCGCAGCCACGAATGGCTCAAGATCAAGATCCGACACAGGATCGAGTGCGTCATCGGGGGATTCACTGTACCTGAAGGCAGCCGCACTCATTTTGGCTCCCTCGTGCTGGGTCTGTACGACCAAGAGGGCCGGCTGATTCACGTGGGCCAGGCGGGCAGCGGGTTCGATCAGAAATCGCTCGACGAGATTTCGAAGGTACTAAAGAAAATAGAGACGAAGAAAAATCCGTTCTTCGGAGAAGTCGAGGCGCTGCGCAAAGTGAGCTGGGTGAAGCCGGAGTTGGTGGCGGAGATTGAGTATGCGGAGTGGACCGGCGGGACTAGCGAGGGCAGCGGGCCGAAGCTGCGTGCCCCGGTGTTCCTGGGATTGCGAGACGACAAAGACCCGAAAGAATGTTTGCTGGAAGACGCTCGCGTCTAGCTTACCCTTCGGCTCTACTGGTCCTCTGCTTACTTCACGTCCTTCATCGCCAGCAGCGTGCCGTAGTCACGGCCGCTGGGATCGACGGCGCGGGCTACGACGCCGGCAAAGGCCTCCCGCAATTCCGGATATTTCCCGACCAGTGCTTTTATGACGGCCACGTTGTTCTGATAAGCCTGATTCGTATTCGAAACATCGGCGGCCTGATATTTCACGATTAGGTCCAGATCGTTGCCCACAACTTCCGGATAGACCGCAGTGAGCTTGTAGGTAGCGGTGCCCACGGGAAGATCGACGGTCTTGCCGCTTGTGGGGATGTCGGCGGGCTGAACGGTTTGCGATTCGTCGTAGAGCTTGTCGGTGGCTAACGTACCCATGAAAAGCACGGGCGAAATCAGGCTCCGGGCCTCGGCATAGAAGAAATACGCATTATGCGTCTGCCCTTTTGCCTTGTATTCGCGGGCACGCGCCAGAAACCAGTCGCTGTCATGTCCGCCAACCTGGGCGGCCTTCATGTAGAGACCGCCTAGCTTCCAGTCGGTTCCCGCCTGCTGGAGAATTAGCGAAACCATCATCTTCCCTTTCGCCGACGTCGCATCCATGAGGACGACGCCATACTTGCCCGCCGGCAAATTGTCGAAATAGAAGACCGCGCTGCCGGTGGTCTGGCCGTTCTTACCAAAGACTCCGCAGTAAAACTCAGCGTGCGGGACCGGGGTCGTACCGTCGAGCAGAAAGACGGCCTTCACAAGTCCCTGGGCTCCGGCGAGATCCTGCTGGTGGTCCTTGACGGTGGTCTCGATTCCCGAGAAATCCGCGGCGAGGCTGGGGATGGCGTTCTGCCGCAAGGACGCGACATCGCCCTTGGCGGCCATGTTGAACAAGTGCTGGCCGGCCGCAGTGATGGCGGTTCGGGGGCCCTCTTCGAGATCGCTTGACGTCTGGCAGCTCTGCGCGCGGACACTCAGGGGCGAGAATGCCAGGCATGACAGGGCAATCCAGAAACCAAGGTTGAGCCTGCTCGACGTCGAATTCATCTTGCTTCCGCCTTTACTTTCATAGAGTTGGAAAAGGCTTGCCCAGTTTACGCCTGCTTCAGCCTAGGCCGTTAAGATTTCGTACGGCCGGAAATGGTTGACTGTAATCGAGTTGGCGGTCGCCCCGCTTCGAGCCATAGCATCTAACGTGTGCAAGAGAGTAGTGTTAAGACGTTCTACTGGTGGGAGATTATCCTGCTGGTCCCTGCACGCCGGCCGCGGTGCTAGAATTGCGGTAAAGGCGTCCTTGCGGTGTCCCCCGAAAAGAGATTTGTGGGAGGAAAGCGGTTATGAGTACAGGATGGAAATTCACCACGGCAGTTGGAGGCCTTGTCCTGTGCATCGCTGCAGTGTGTCCGGGGATCGTGAACGCCGCGGACGCCGCGCCCGCGCAGACCCACAAGAAGACGAAGAAACCAGTGCCGCTGCCGCCCCTGCCATCTGGGCCGACGGGGCCAGTCCAGCCGATTCCGCTGGATTCGATGGCGCCGGTGCCTCCGCAAGTGAGTTATCAAAACGAGCAACTGACCATCGTTGCGCCGAACTCGACTCTGGGCGACATTTTGCGAGCGGTAAGGAAACAGACTGGAGCGGAGATCGAAGTTCCGTCAGCCCCGGAACGGGTCGTCACGCATCTAGGACCCGGACCCGCGCGGGACGTCATGGCGGAACTGCTGAATGGATCGCGGTTCAACTATGTCTTGCTCGGTTCTCCGTTGAACGACGCGCTGCTGACGCGCGTGGTGCTGGTGGCGAAAACGGGGCCGGAGAATGTGGGCCCGCCCAGTGGCCCATCCCTGGCGGAACAGCAGCAACCTGGGATGGTGCAGCCGAATCCAGGGCAACCGCAGCCCGAAATGGGGCCCGATGCGAATGACGCGGACGCGACCGACGAGAACACCGATGACGCCAATGCGGACCAAGCGGCGGCTGAGGCGGAACAGCCACCGGCGAACGGAGAGCAACCTCCGGTGAAGACTCCTCAGGAAATGCTGCAGGAGATGCAGCAAAGGCAGTTAATGCTGCAGCAGCAGCAACCGCCGGGACAACCACCGGTTCCGGGCGCGGGCATGCCCCCGCGGCCACCGCAAGAACAGCAACAATAAACCGAAGGCCGCGCCCAAGCGTGCGGCCTCTTTTCTCATCTCGTCTTCACTGAGCATCAAGGGTGATTTCCGCGGACATTCTCGGAGTGCGCGGGAAGCGGCGAAGCAGCCACGCTCTTCTGGAGCAGTTTCCAGTCACGATCCACTTCGCTTTCGGAAATGCCCTGCGACGATCTGCGCCGCAGTTCCGACTGCAAGCGGGCCACAAGGAGCTGACGCACCAGTTGGGGCGGAGCATTCCCGTTCAAAACGTTGTCGGCCGCCACTCCAACCTGCACAACGCTGTCCCCAACCTGCACCTGCAGTACAGGCCTGCCCTGTTCATCGACGCCCGTCTGCGCTTTGGATTGCAGCCTCTCCCATACCTTGTCGGCGTTCTGTCCGGGCTTCTCAGGATAAGCACCCGCCAGAAAATGCTTCAGTTGCAGCTGATAGGCTCGCCGGTCTTCGCGGTCCAACGGCCGCTCCGGATCGTTGCCGACGACGAACACCCTCGCATTGCGTGCCGGCTCGAAGTGCCCCGCGCCCGTACCGACATAAACTGCGGCGACGCATCCGGCAAAGATCGGGCTGACTACGGCACTTGGGACGATGTACTTCTTCGAAGTAAAGAAAGATTCGACCACGCCGTGCACCGTCGAGCTGCGGGGCATGCTGCCGGGCACCTGCGCAATGATCAGCCGCGAGAACTGCAGCTCGGGATGATGGTCGCTGAACTTCGTCAGCATTTTCGAAATCTGCTTCGGCGTCGTAATGCCGACATCGGCGATCAGGCTGCGGTGCAAGGATTTCGGGTAATAAAAATTGAGCACAGCCTTGGCAAAGTCGGCGCAGTTGTTGGAGACAAGATGGAAATGAGACCGGTTGGGCGACGAGTTGTATTTGCGAATCAGCGCATCGTCCTGCTCCGGCGTGGTCTGAATCTCAAAGCCGTAGATGGTCCGGTCGTAAGAAGAACCGACAAGCTGGTACCAATTTCCGCCGGGAGTTTCACCGTTCTTCACGTCGGAGGCAATGTTCTCCAGGTATTTGCGGCGGTAGCGGTCGCGGAGGAAAGCGGCCATCTTGGCATCGGCAAAGAGCGGCACATCTTCCGCGCGTTCCACCGCGTAGAGGTAAGGGATCAGGGGAATCGCAACCCAGTCGTATGTACCCACGCCGTCGTAACGGCTGAGCACGACTCCAGTTTCTCCCGGGGCACAGCGACGGAGGACGAGAGGAGTGTCGGCGCAGACGCCAGACAGATACACCGCGACATGTCCGGTGGCGGTAAAGAATCCCATCGTGCCGTAAGGTTCTTCCAGAAGGAGGGTGGCCGAGGCGCCTGCGAACGAAGCGCAGACCAGGAGCATCACGACCAAAGTCCCAAATACGCGCCGCATGCATTGGATGTGGCGTGAAAACATGGTTCCCCCAGACGACTCAGAGTTAACCTGCTTAGTAAGAACCCTTTAGGCACAGATTAGTTGCTGGAAATCGAGAAA
>DATDGW010000114.1:0-1953 GCA_036521895.1 Candidatus Sulfotelmatobacter sp.
TAAGCTGACCGTTCAGGAGCAACAGGAAACCATCGATTTTCTGCGCTCACTCTAGGCAGATGCTATCGACACCTGGCCAAATTGTGTCATCGCTGCTCCGTCTCTAGGAGAAGGCCCTGGCTGCGAAGTTCGCAGGTAAGCCACAAAGTGCGTTGGCTGACCTTGGGATTACTTCACGTTTGCCCATAACTCAGGAAAAATTCAGAAACAGTCCTGAACTGTTTCGCAACCTAGCC
Organism: Candidatus Sulfotelmatobacter sp.; assembly: GCA_036521895.1. Lineage (GTDB taxonomy): Bacteria > Acidobacteriota > Terriglobia > Terriglobales > Acidobacteriaceae > Sulfotelmatobacter. The sequence goes on from DATDGW010000114.1 coordinate 237, forward strand.
TTTAGTGTCTGGAACCTTCGATGTCCGCCAGCAGCAACGAGGCCAAATACTATTCGGCAGGGTCGTAGTTCAGATTTTGCCCTAGCCATCGCTCGACTTCTGCCAAGCTCATCCCCTTGCGTTCGTGATAGTCGGCGACCTGATCGCGGTCGATCTTGCCGAGGCTGAAATAGCGCGATTCCGGGTGGGCAAAGTAAAGCCCACTCACGCTCGATCCGGGCCACATCGCAAACGACTCAGTAATCAGCATGCCAGTGTTCGCCTGCACATCGAGCAAACGCCAAAGCGTGCCCTTCTCCGTGTGATCCGGGCACGCCGGGTACCCCGCCGCCGGCCTGATCCCACGGTACTTCTCTTGGATGAGATCCGCGTTGCTCAGGCCTTCTTCACGACCGTAACCCCATTCATCCCGCACTCGCTTGTGCAGGCATTCGGCGAACGCTTCAGCCAGGCGATCGGCAATGGCCTCCGCCATGATCGCGTTGTAGTCGTCGTGCTTGGCCCTGAACCCGTCGCACAATTCCTTCAAGCAGATCCCGCTTGTTACCGCGAAAGCACCGATATGATCGGGCAACCCTGTTTCCTTCGGTGCGATGAAGTCTGCGAGCGATCGGCACTGCTCATTCCCTTCCTTGTTTGATTGTTGACGGAGGAAGTGGAATCGTTCGAGGACCTCATTGCGTGTGTCGTCCGTGTACAACTCGACATCGTCGCCCACGGCGCTGGCGGGAAAGAAGCCGTATACGCCCCGCGCCGTGATCAACTTCTTCTCGATGATGACATCCAGAAGAGCATTGGCTTCGGTGAAGATCTGACGCGCTTGTATGCCTTGTCCATCGTGCTCAAGAATACGGGGATAAACCCCCTTTAGTCCCCAGGTGTGGAAGAACGGCGTCCAGTCTATGAAGTCGCGTAGCGTCGCAAGCGGAAAGTTGTCCAGCACGCGCACACCGGTAAACACTGGTCTCGGCAGGTCTTCGGCCCACTCGATAGGGGTCCGTCTTTTTCGTGCCGTCTCAAGGGAGACGACCGTCAGGCGCGGCGCGGAGTGGGCCTTGCGGAGCGCCTCATAATCGGCGCGATGCTGCGCCACAAACGCGGATTTTCCGTCATCACTCAGAAGGCTGGTCGTCACGGGCACCGCCCGGCTGGCATCCAGAACGTGAACCACTGGCTCGCTGTAATGCGGCGCAATCTTAACAGCGGTGTGCGCACGGCTCGTGGTTGCGCCACCGATAAGCAGCGGCAACTTGAAGCCCTGACGCTCCATCTCGCGGGCCACGTGCACCATTTCGTCCAGAGACGGAGTGATCAGCCCGCTGAGTCCGATCAGGTCCGCCTTTTCCGCCTTGGCGCGTTCGAGGATCTTTTCGCAGGGGACCATCACCCCCATGTCGATCACCTCGTAGTTATTGCAGGCGAGGACGACTCCGACGATGTTCTTTCCAATGTCGTGAACGTCACCTTTGACCGTCGCCAGCACGATTTTTCCCTGTGCCTTGACCACTTGGCCAGATGCAGCCATCGCAACTTTCTCGGCCTCCATGAAGGGCGTGAGGTGCGCCACGGCCTTCTTCATCACGCGGGCAGACTTGACCACCTGGGGTAAAAACATTTTTCCGGCGCCGAATAGGTCACCGACTACACTCATGCCGGCCATAAGTGGGCCTTCGATCACCAATAAAGGGCGGCCCAGTTTGAGGCGAGCTTCCTCGGC
>DATDGW010000115.1:0-3871 GCA_036521895.1 Candidatus Sulfotelmatobacter sp.
AACGGCCTTTCGCAGTCCGTGGCAGAACGGCGTTGCGGAGCGCTGGGTGGGAAGTTGCCGACGCGATTTGCTGGACCATGTGATCATCCTGAATGAGCGGCATCTCAAACGGCTGATGTCTTCCTACCTGCTCTATTATCATGAGGACCGGACGCACCTCGGACTCGCGAAGGACACCCCAGCAGGTCGGCCTACAGAAATTCGCTCTGCGCGTGAAAGGAAGATTCAATCCTTTCCGAGACTCGGTGGCCTGCACCATCGTTATGCGGTGGCAGCGTAGATTCAAGAGCTGTTTTCTGAGAGCCAGATTCCTTTTTGGAACCCGGCCAGACACAGTCCAGGTTCTCTGCGAGCATTTCGCGGATCGACGAATCAGCATGCAATCCCAGACCGAAGAACCTCCGCCAAGGAGAAAGAAATTCTTTTAATGTGGTGCACGACGATTTGACGAACTACAGGGTATGGCACACCCGCCGGTTCCGGTTAGATGGGTTCCGAGTTGTGCTTCCCGCAAATGTGAATCTCGCTGATTTTTCAAAGGCATCCGCGCCGGATAGCATTTTCGGTAGCCACACCGGCTTGCAATCTACATTCCATCTAGATAATATCTAGAAATGCTCCGCTTCGACTGGGACGAGAGGAAAAATACGGCCAATCGGATGAAGCATGGAGTGTGGTTTGAAGAAGCTCAGAGCGCCTTCCGCGATCCGAATGCGCGCCTCTTCCATGATCCAGAACATTCAGAGGAAGAGGAACGGTTTATCCTCATCGGAGTGAGCTCAACGGCAAGACCTCTGGTCGTCGTTCACTGCTATAGAGAATCCGATTCAGTGATTCGGATCATTTCCGCGCGGAAGGCAACCAAGAAGGAGGTTATATTTTATGAAGAAGGAATATGATTTTTCCAAGATGAAAGAACTCAAGAACCCGTACGCGGGCAAGAAACAAGCCGTGGGAATCAACCTGAGTCCGGAAGTCGTGGACTATTTCAAAGGGCTGGCGGATGAGACAGGACTTCCTTACCAAAAGTTAATCGACCTTTATCTTCTCGACTGTGCGAAAAAGCGCAAGAAACTAACGATGAAGTGGGTGGCGTAGAGTCTTAAGGTGAATTCGTCTTCCGCAGCTGAGAAGCCGCTACACCTGAAAAACGGTGTGTACGAATCGGGCAGGTAGAATTAGCAGACCGGTGCTTTCGGGTTGCCCTTTTGGGCGACGGATGCCGCGAGTCGGATTCCAGGGAGTCCCTTGGAAATCCGGGTTTGTTACTCATGTTACTTTTTTTGGGCACTTTCGATGTCCATTGGTGAGACTGGAGGGCATTGCCGAGACGGATGCGACTGCTGAGACTCGGCCATAAACGACAGAAAAGGCAGGTATTACGAGCGATGTGACAGAAACAAAGAGAGTTACGAAAATTGGAGCAATATAATCCCCCCCCTCTCCGCCAGTATCTTAATAGTAACATAACAAGGGACTTAGACGGTCAGGGTCGTCCGAATATACCCGGCTACGTTTTCGGCTACGTTTTGTAGTCGGGGATAATCCGAATCCTCTCCGCTCATCGGTATTAAGCCTTGAGAGGTTACCGATGAAAGTCTCGCTGTACACGAGGGAGCACGGCTCCCGGCAGTACAAGAAGCACAATCCCAAGGCAAGCTACTCGGCACGCACCATCTGGGTGCTGCGCTACGGATCGACGTGGGAGACGCTCGACGTTGCCAGCTTGAGCGAAGCGACCACGCTCCGCATCCGCCGTCAGGTGGAAATCGAAGGCGGCTTGTTGCCGACGCGCAAGGCTCCCAAGCAGCCGACCGTCCTGATGCTCGACATGGCGAAGGACGACTACCTCACGGAAATCGAGAAGGGACGCAAGCCCAAGACCTACGCCGCCTACAGCGTCGCGCTCAAATACTTCTACGAGTGCGTCGGCAACAAGCCGATGAAGGACATCACCCGCGCCGACTTACTCGACTTCGCGGTGTTCCTGCGCGAGGAGAAAGACCAAGCGCCGCGTTCCGCGTACAACAAGTTCGAGGCGGTGATGTCGTTCCTCAAGCGACACGACATCACCGGAAAAAGCCTGAAGATCACGGCACACGACTGGCCCCAGTACGTCGAGGAGGAGCCAGAGATTTTCGAGCAGGATTTCCTAGACAAGTTCTTTGCTGCGTGCGACGAGGACGAGCGCACGCTGTTTGAGTTCTTCCTCATGACCGGGATGCGCGATCAGGAAGTCATCTACGCGACAGACCGCTGCCTCGACTTCGAGGCTTGCACGGTCTGCGTGAAGCACAACCCGCAGTACGACTTTTTGCCGAAGGCGTACAAGGAACGCTGCATCCCCGTGCTCGCCTCGCTCATGGCGAAGCTAAAAAAGAAGCTGGTCGGTCGCGGCAGGGGCGGTCTGCTTTTCCCCACGTCGAGCGGTCTCCCGAAGTTCGACTTTCTCGACATGGCGAAGGCTATCGCTCGCCGTGCGGGCCTGCCGGAGGACGAAGTCTGGCTACACAAGTTCCGCGCCACGTTCGCGACCCGCGCCCTGTGGTCTGGCGTTGATCTGCGCACCGTGCAGGATTGGATGGGGCACGACGACTTGGCGAGTACGATGCGCTATCTCAAGCCGCAGCGCGGCGCGAAGATGCAGCAGATGGTCGAGGCTATCTGGGGTTCTGCTTAGGACGCACTTTCAACGGGCGGCGGGAAATCGAATCTGACGATAACCAGCGCAGGCTACTCTTCGAGATGCATACGTGCGGTCGATCCTAAGCATGCCTTCCACCTCCAACTGCTCGCCACGGCTCCATCATCGCCGAGTGTCCATTACCGCAATCAGAACAACTCGAACTCTTCACGCATATCGGTCATGATGCTGCGGCACTTGCGAAGCGCCCAGCGCATGATGCCGCGTTGCCGGATTGTGAACTCTCCCTCCATGATTGCCCGGTTCACGATGTCTTCTATTTTGTCGAGCGCTGACGATCCAGCGGTAGCGTCATAGAGGGGGCGCGTTCGTGCGACGCTGACTACGGGCCGGGGCTGGGTCTGCGTCTCGGGTTCGGGGTCCGATTGGGGCTGGGGCTTGGCGTTCTTACCATGCTTGGTGCATAAATCGCGGTCTTCTCGCGGCAGGTATCCGCACTGGCATTCCTCCCAAGGCACCGGAACGGTACACCAGCGACCCTTAACGCCTCCCTCAACATACGGCACCCACTCCTCCGTCGTAAGATTGCCGAACTCGTCTGTAACTTGCTTACCAGCCATAGACATTTCCCTTCCTTACGGCGCGGCTATCGTGAATCGCGCCGTTTTTCTCTTTCTGATTACTAACTCGAAAGTTCACGAATTTAAGGAATTGCAGATTTGGCGGTATTTGGTTGTTAAGGAAAGAACGAACTATGTACCCAGTATTTGAGGCACCACCGATGACCGAAACCATCAGGAAGAAGGCCCGCAAACAACGCAGAGACGTCAAGCTGACGCACGACAAGCTGGGAACGATCCAGCAGTGCCTACGGCTGCACATGAAGCAGGACGACATCTGCGCGATCACGGGGATTCGGGGTCGCATGCTCTGAGTTCTGGGTATGTAGTGAATCGCCCATCTTGAGTTGCGTCTGCCAGCGAGTTGCGGCACCAGAGCACTCCCAGCCGCAGGTCATTGCCCGCGAGCGTGTTGAGCAGCGCGTACTTCCCGAAGTCACCGACGTCGGCGACGTATGAGTCTCTCATCCTACGTTTCCTTAACGATGGCTCGCGGATTCTTGTCATCACGCAGCGCTACAAACTTGGAATGACGAAGCCTATCGGCTCCCGTCCACTCCAAGAATTCCACCTGAGCGACAGCCTCGGGCTGCAACCAAACGCACTT
>DATDGW010000116.1:0-5901 GCA_036521895.1 Candidatus Sulfotelmatobacter sp.
AGCTGGTAAGGTAGTCGAGCGGCTTGAGCTTGCGAAAGACGGTGAGGTTAGCGGTGGTGCCGAGAACGTCTTTGAGTTCCGGCAAAGTAGCGATTTTGTGGCGCAGCAAGTGCTTGTGAAGGACTTGGGGGTCGAAGGTGAGGGTTCGCATAATGTTATAGTTCCGATTAAACTAACGGTAAACTCGGAACTATAACACAAACAACGGCTCCGCTAGAATAGGGATCTGACGGCGAGCATCACCAATGGGCACAGGGGGCGACTTACACTAAACTTCCGGCACCAGAGGGTGTTTGAACTCTTTCTTAATGATATATGTACGACTACACATGGAACGTTGTTTTTGCGTCAATCCTAAGTCGGCGTGTCCACCCGATTGGACGACGAACGCGTCCTACTCAAGTGGCCAGTCCTTCATCCAAGGCCATCAACTATTGTAACCTTAGCGGTCATTGACCCCACTCGCCTCCCGCCATCTCAGGTAAACTATCCATGGCCCCCTTCGACTCTGTCCAATGATCAACGGCAAACGCATCGCGGTCGTCATGCCCGCCTACAACGCGGAAAAGACCCTCCAGGTCACAGTGGGAGAACTCCCCGACTCGGTGGACGTCTGCATTCTGGTCGACGACCATAGCTCCGACAAGACCGTCGATCTCGCCCGCGAGCTGGGCTTGCTGGTCTTCCAGCACGACTGCAACTACGGCTACGGACGCAACCAGCAGACCTGTTATCGCGAGGCGCTGAACGCGGGCGCCGACGTCGTCATCATGCTGCATCCCGACTATCAGTACACGCCGCTGCTCATTACCGCGATGGCCAGCATGGTCGCCTACTATGTATACGACGTCGTCCTGGGATCGCGCATCATTGGTGGCCGCGCCCTGCTCGGCGGCATGCCCATTTACAAATACATCGCGAACCGCCTGCTTACCGCTTTCGAAAATCTGTTTCTGGGCGTGAAACTTTCCGAATACCACACCGGATACCGTGCCTTCAGCCGCAAGGTGCTTACCGATCTGCCGCTGCTGGAAAATTCCGACGACTTCGTCTTCGACAATCAGATGCTGGCCCAGTGCGTGCACTTCGGCTTTCGCATTGGAGAAGTCTCCTGCCCCACGAAGTACTTCGAAGAGGCTTCGTCCATCAATTTCCGGCGCAGCGTGGAATACGGCTTCGGCGTCCTGGAGACGACCTTGCAGTTTGCGCTGCAGCGAATCGGCCTGATTCACATCCCGCGATTCAGCAACAAGGGCCGCAAACTGGACGCGGGCGGCGAGACATACTACGCAGCCCGCACGGACACTGCGCGCCCGGCCTAGGGTCAGTTCCGCCTTTTTCAGCGGCGTAGCGGCGCAAGCCGGGGGAAGCGCAAGTCCGAGATGAGCCCGCCCGGAGGGGCGAAAGATCTGACGTCCTCCTCGATCTCCAAATATCTGAAATGACAGGGTCTCCCGTAAACTCGCACGCGCGTCCACCGGGCCCGGGCGACTTCTCCCCCACGAATCTGCTGCTGCTGGTCTTGCTCACCGTGTTTGCGTTCCTGGTCATGGGCTACCATCCCGGCCTTGAGGACGACGCATTCTACCTGGCCGCGATCAAGCGCAATCTGAATCCAGCCTTGTTCCCGCACGACGCGGAATTCTTCCGGCTGCAGTTTCAAGCGACGATCTTCGACAAGCTCATCGCATGGTCGGTCCGCCTCAGCCATCTATCGTTGGCGTGGACAGTATTGATGTGGCAGGTTGCCGCCATTTTTTTTCTGCTCCACGGCTGCTGGCGGATCAGCCGTCGCTGCTTCTCTCAGCCCCACGCGCAGTGGGCCGCAGTGGCCACCGTTGCCGTTTTGCTCACGCTTCCCGTGTCCGGCGTTGGCATCACTCTTGCCGATCAGTACCTTCACCCGCGCACCCTGGCCACGGCGGCAATTCTGGCGGCCATCGTCGCCGTCCTCGACCGTCGCCTCTGGCTTGCTGGAGTGCTGCTGGCCGTCGCGTTCTCCATCCACGCCATTATGGCCAGCTTTGGAATTTCCTTCTGCGCTTTTCTGCTCTGTGACCAGCGTGCTTTTTCGCCGCGCCGTATGTCCTCCGTTCCTGTGGCAGCCGCGCTTCTTCCGCTGGGATGGATCTTCGAGCCCGCCTCCGATGCGTGGCGCCAGGCGGCCTCCACCCGAAGCTTTTATTTTCTGACGCACTGGGAGTGGTACGAGTGGCTGGGAGTCTTCGCCCCGCTGATCCTTTTGTATGTCTTGCGGCAGTTCCTGCAGCGCAAAGAGGGAGACGCCTCCGCTCTTTCAAGCGTCGTTAACAGCCTCCTCTACTACGGCGTCTTCCAAACTGTCGTCGGTCTTCTTGTCATGATCCCCCCCAGCCTCGAGCGCTTGCGGCCATTCGAGCCGATGCGTTATTTGCACCTGCTCTACCTCCTCTTCTTCCTGATTGCCGGGGGTCTGATAGGCGGCTATATTATCGACCACAAGATTTACCGCTGGCTACTGCTTTTTGTTCCCTTAAGCGTGGGCATGTTCTACACCCAGCGCCAGATGTTGCCCGCGAGCGCGCATCTGGAACTACCCGGCACTGCGCCGCAGAACTCATGGCTGCAAGCCTTCGCCTGGATCCGCCGAAACACTCCCGTCGACAGCCTGTTCGCGCTCGACCCCCACTACGTGACCTTGCCCGGCGACGACTACCACGGCTTCCGCGCCCTCGCCGAGCGCAGCGTGCTCGCCGATTACGAAAAAGACGGAGGCATGGCCGCCCGGGTCCCAGGCCTAGCCCCACGCTGGCTCAAGGAAGTAATCGCGCAGTCGGGTTGGCAGAATTTCCAGCCCGCAGACTTCCAGCGCCTCAAGCTAGACTTCGGCGTGACATGGGTCGTCCTATCGACATCTTCGACACACGACCCAGAGAGCCAGGGAATGACGTGCCCTTATCGCAACCCTCAGCTTCAAGTGTGCCGTCTATACTGAAAACGGAGCGCCGGAGAGTAGCGCCGGCGTCTCGCCGGCTGTCGCGGGGGCGTCCCGCCCGCGCACTCCAGCGCAAAGAGCGGATGCCAACAGATTCTTCATCACCAAACCGCGCCCAACCCTACGTCCTGATGGTGGCCATTGCCCTTGCCCTCCGTCTCGCCGTCATCCCCTTCACCTACCGCGAATGGATGGACCCCTTCGTCCTTACCCACTGGGCGTTCGGCCTGATCGCGCGCTCCATCGCCTCCGGCCACGGCTTCGGCAGCCCCTTCGCCGAAACCGGATCGTCTGCCCTTCTGCCACCCGTGTACTCTTACCTGCTCGCCGGCATCTTCAAGATCTTCGGGATCGAAACTCGCGCCTCGGTGCTCGCGGCCCTGTCGCTGAACAGTTTATTTTCGGCTCTCACCTGCATTCCGGTTTTCCTTCTGGCGCGACAGGCGTTCGGCGATCGCGTGGCCAAGTGGGGGGGCTGGGGATGGGCCTTCTCTCCCTACGGCGTTTACTACGGAGCAGACTGGGCGTGGTCAACCTGCCTGGTCACGCTCGAACTCACCTGCTTGTTTCTGTTTGCGTGGCGCCTGGAAGGCTCCGCAAGCAAGCGCGACTGGAGTCTCTTCGGCGCGCTCTGCGGCGTGGCTGCACTCACCGAGCCGGTCGTGATGGCCGTCCTTCCGCTGCTTGGAATCTGGACTCTCTACCGCCGCTACCGGCTGGCACGTTCATGGAAAGCCCAGATGATCGTCGTCGCCCTCGCCGGGGTCGCAACGCTCTCGCCCTGGCTCGTGCGCGACTACATGCTCTTCCACAAATTCATTCCCGTACGCAGCGGCTACGGTCTCGAACTCTACATCGGCAACAACGGCTACACCGAGCACTGGGTCAACCGCACTCTGCATCCCAACCATAGTGATGCGGAGCTCTCCGAATACGAGCGCGTTGGTGAGGTTGCCTACATGGACCACAAGATGCAGCAAGCGAAGGACTACATCCGTAGCCATCCCGCATGGTTCGCGTGGATGACCTTTCGCCGCATCGCATATATGTGGACCGGCTACTGGAGCTTCGACGCCGCTTATTTGAAAGACGAGCCGCTCGATCCGCCCAACGTTTTCGTCAACACGACCATGTCGCTTCTTGGCTTCTGGGGCCTGCGCCGCGTCTGGCAATTTGATCGGTCGCTGGCGATGCGTTTTACCATCGTTCTTTTCTTTTTCCCGCTGACCTACTACTTCTCGCATCCAGAGACATATTACCTTCGTCCCGTCGATCCGCTCATCGTGGTTCTCGCGGCCGTGGCCGTGGTGGAACGCCCGAAGCAGAATGTTGTCGCGTAGCGCAGCTGTCCCGGCGGCTGTAGCGGGGCGTCCTGCCCGCGCATGCGATGGCGGGACGCCGGCGCTACATTGCAGCGTCTCGCGAGCGGGGGTTAACATCTAAATAGGCGATGGCGAACGCGACCGCTTTATCTCTTACGACTCAGCGCCGCTTCACGATTGGGCTCAGCGAGATCCTGAATTTCGCCTACGACGCCTTCTGCAGCAACAAGCTGCAATTTACGCTGACCTCGCTCGCCATGGCCGTGGGCACGGCCTCGGTCATCCTCGTAGCCACCATCGGACTCACGGGTAAGCAGTACATGCTGCGCCAGCTGCAATCCATCGGCACCAATATGATCTACGCCGACTACCAGGGCGGCGCGCAGCGGCTCGACTCCACGCCCGATCCCATGACGGTGGAGGATGTGCAGGCCGTTCGCGAGCAGGTGCCTAATGTGATAGCGGCTTCTCCCACCGTAGCTTTGGAAGATCACATCAGCGTCGGCGGCGGCAAGCAGAGCGACATCCTTGTTCTCGGCGTCGACCCCGCATATCTGCAGGTGCGCAATCTGAAAGTTCTCGCAGGACGCTTCTTCGATCCCGAAGATTCGGCGGGTCGGAACAAGGTCGCTGTGATCACCGAAAAGCTGGCGCAGAAGCTTTACGGCTCCAGCCCGGTAGCGGTCGGCCAGATCATCAAATTGAGCGGCGGTCTTCCGTTCACGATTGTGGGAGTGTTCAAGGAGAGCGTGGACACCTTTGGCCAATCGGAAATTCAGGAAGACACCATGCTGATCCCCTACACGGTCAGCCGCTTCTTCGTTCCGACGGCGGCGGTTTATCAGATTTATTTTTCCGCCGCCAGCCCGCAGGACGTCATCCCGGCGACGGCGGCCATCAAGCGCGTGTTGCAGTCGCGGCATCGCCCAGAATCTGTCTACAGCGTGCAGAACCTGACGCAGTTTCTCACCGTGGCCGGGCGCATCGCCGACGCGATGACCCTCATCCTCATGCTCGTTTCGTTCGTCACGCTGCTGGTGAGCGGCATCGGTATCATGAACATCATGCTGGCGACGGTCACCTCGCGCATCCGCGAGATCGGGATTCGCAAAGCCATCGGCGCCACCAACCGCGCCATCCGCTTCCAGTTTCTGGCGGAAGCCATTCTGATCTCGCTAACTGGTGGCGTCATGGGTATCGTGGTCGGGCTGGCCATCCCCTGGTCGGTGCGCTTCCTCACCGACTATCGCATGCCGGTCCCGGGATTGGCGGCGATCATTGCCATCGTGGTGTCGTCGGTTGTCGGGATCATCTTCGGAACGGTCCCCGCCACCCGTGCCTCGCAGCTCGACCCCGTCGAAAGCCTGCGCTACGAGTAAGTGGGCGCGTTCCCCAGGACGATTTCCACAATGTTCCTGCAAGCTCCCTGTTAGGGCAGATATATACGTACAATCATGTAATTAAAACGCCATAAGCTAAAGGGACGGCGAGAGTTATTCGTTGGTGCGAGTTGGGCAATCCGAAGATCGGGCCTGGGCACGCGTCAAGCCCACAAAGAACTGGTTCTTCTATTTCTTCTCCGGTAGGTAGGGTCCGCCCGGCCTC
>DATDGW010000117.1:0-2298 GCA_036521895.1 Candidatus Sulfotelmatobacter sp.
ATGACGCACTCCTCTCTTTTACAGCTAAGGTCCTCATGAAGCTCGCAGAATTGAGTGACACGTGAACCCCCTCGCCCCCTCTCCCTTGGGAGAGGGTGGCGCGAAGCGCCGGGTGAGAGGGTACATTCGTCGCTCGATTACGCCAGACTCAGTAATACAACGCGGGAGAATTCACCACCGAGTGCCGCACAACACAAAGAAAGCAAGCTCGTTGGCCTCTGAGGTCCTCTTAGGGACGGCGCAAAATTAACTTCACAGATCGGGGGCAAGGGTGTAGTTCCATCGCGGTAGGATCTTGCCAGGTTTGAGGCGAAGCGAGGAGACAATCTGTGGGTTGGGTTTGAGGCCGGTTGGATACTCGGCGCGGTCCAGGTACGCGGTCACCACCAAGCCCGTTTGGGTTCGGGTGGTGCGAATGAAGTTGAGCATCTTCTCATAGGTGATCAGGGGCTCGGCAGCCCAGTTCTTGGAGATTTCGGAGAACAGCCGATGCTCGATGGGATTCCATTTGGAGGCGCCGGTCGGGTAGTGAGCGACGGTAACGGTGAAGCGGAAGGGGTTGCACAACTGAGTTTGGACTTCGGTTTTCCAAGCCCAGGAACTGCAACTGTTGCTGCCGCCCGAGTCGGCCAGAACCAAAAGTTGGGGAGCGCGGCCATAGCGACGGGAGCCCTCGCGTTTCCACCAAGTGGCGATGGAGTGGGCGGCAAAGGCTGGCGTGTCGTGCGAGAGGCCGACGCAGACGGTGCCGCGGTTGTTGGGCGGGTCGTAAATGCCGTAGGAGATGCCCACTCCGCTGGCGTCCGAGCGGAAGTCATGATCGTTCACCAGGACCGGCGACAGATCCCATTTGGCCCCGGAGTTCTTGAAGTTGCCGATCAGTTCGCGTTTCTTGCTATCGACACTGATTAGGGGAAGGCCTTGTCGCTGGAAGCGAGTGCGGAGTAAAGAGATGTACTGGAATTGCTGATCGCGGTAGGGACTGGAGTTGGTCGCGATCTGCTTGCGGTTGACGCGCAGAGAGAAGTCCATTTGGTAGAGAAGGCGAGCGACGGTATTAGCCGAAACCGGAATATCGATCTGCTGAAGCAGATGGGCGATCCTCTCGGTGGTCTTGCGGGTCCACTTCAGCCCGGTGACGGGGTCTCCGGCGGTATCGTGCTCGAGAAGAATCTCGATGGCCTCGACTATTTCGGGCGTTTTTTTTCCACGCGCTTGCGGCCGCCGCCCCTTCTACGGGCGCGGTCCACTTCCACGTCCTGGGCTAACAACTGTCGGCGTCCGCGGGCGACGGTGTGAGAATCGAGGTCGAGGAAGTCCGCCAACTGGCGATCGCCGCCTCGACCCAGTTTGAGCGACTCCAATCCGGCATAGAGGCGGCGCTGCTGCTCGTCCAGCAAGCTGTAAAACAGGAGGATGGCCGCTTTCAATTCCTCCACCGAAACCTCCAGGACAGAAGCCTCCACGCCGGTGGGAACGGCTTCCACCGTGCGGCGCGTCACGAGTTGGTGGCGTTGGAGAGTGGGGTCGATGGCCGTGTACAGGTATAACCCGGAGACGATCTGGCGGGAAACGCGGCCTTGCTGAACCAGTTGATGCAGGGCGTCCTGCACCTCGACGTGCAAGGCGCGAGCCAGTTCATCGGCGAAATAGCCACAGGGAGAGCGATGGGCGAAGGCCTCAGCGGTGGCCAGCAGCGTGCCGAAACGGGAGAACCAGACACCCGCCTGCGACCACAGCCCGTGGTCGTCGAAACGGGCGATTTCCTGCAGGGTATAGTATCGGCCGCGATGGGAGTAGCTGGTGAGGTAATCGAGCGGCTTGAGTTTGCGGAAGACGGTGACATCGACGGGGGTGCCAAGGGCTTGTTTCAGTTCGTCGAGGGTGGCGATCTGATTGCGAAGCAGGAGCGAGCGCAGTTCATCGGGCCGAAAGGAGAGGGGTCTCATAATGTTATAGTTCCGACTGGAACGATTCCTCCTATTCGGAACTATAACAAAACAAAGAGGTCTTCGCTACTACTCATGGAAGTAGGCCGAAGCCCCTTTTCCCATGGGGAGCAGGCAATTCGAAATCGTCAGGACTAGCGGCGCAGAGAAGAGCTGTTATGAAAGAGAGACGACAACTCGATAGCAGTTATTTTTGCGGAGACCCTTAGCTCCTCTCACCGATCCCGTTACCGGGCTGACCATCCCGGATCTGAATGCTTCCGGCTCAACTCTGACCCAAACCAATTTGATCTTCCCCATCCCCTGCGAATTCATCGACGCGTCTCTGCCGGTATGCGCTGTGATTCGT
>DATDGW010000118.1:0-7786 GCA_036521895.1 Candidatus Sulfotelmatobacter sp.
GATGGCTGCTGTTTCACTATGCGCTGCCGTTAAGTTCGGCTCTGCTGCGCGTCCGGCTGATCGAACGGCGCGACGGGCTGTTCGGGCTGGAGCAGCCGGCGATGACGCCGGTCATTCTGTTGACGTTTGCACTCAATATCGCCGCGCAGTTGGGAGATCTGGTGGAGTCGCTGATCAAACGGGGCGCAGGAGTGAAGGATTCAGGAGCGATTCTTCCCGGGCATGGTGGCATGTTTGACCGCATTGACGCCCTGCTGTTTGCCGCTCCGGTATTATGGTTTTATACGGCTTGGCGCGTGATGCAGTAAGCTCTGCGCATCCTCCCCCAACAGCGCCAGCCAGAAGCGCGTAAAATAAGCAGTCTGTGCCAACTCTGCCGGAATAGTTTGTATTGACCATGAAACGTATCGCCATCCTAGGATCGACGGGCTCGATTGGGCGCAGCACGCTCAGTGTGGCTGAGTCTTATCCAGATCGGTTTCAGATTGTGACGCTGGCTGCCGGGTCGAATCTGGAGGCGACGTTTGAGCAGGCGAAAAGATGGCGGCCGCGGGTGATTTCGATGGCGGCCGAAGCCGATGCCGACGCTCTCCGCGCCCAATTGAAAAAGGCGGGGCTGGGTGAGCTCGAGGTTGTACATGGTGCCGCGGGGACGGTGCGGGTCGCAACGCATGCGGACGTGGATTTCGTGGTCAGCGCTATCGTGGGAGTAGCAGGGCTCGAGGCAACGTACGAAGCGGTACGCGCCGGAAAGCTTCTGGGTCTTGCTAATAAAGAGTGTCTGGTCGCCGCCGGCGAGTTGATCACTGCCGAGGCTCGCAAACAAGGCAAGCCGCTGCTTCCGATCGACAGCGAGCACAATGCCGTGCATCAATGTCTGCGCGGCGGGCGCATGGATGAAGTCGAACGCATCTGGTTGACGGCTTCGGGCGGGCCATTTCTCAACACGGCGCAGTTGGAATTTGCGTCCATCACCGTAGAGCAGGCACTGAATCATCCCACATGGAAGATGGGGCGGCGGATCACGATCGACTCGGCAACCCTGATGAACAAAGGGTTTGAGGTAATCGAGGCGTGCAGATTATTTCACATGCCGGCGGCAAAAGTGGAAGTAATTGTCCATCCGCAGTCGACAATTCATTCGATGGTGGAGTTTGTGGATGGCAGCATACTTGCTCAATTCTCAATGACCGACATGCGGCTGCCGATCCTGTACGCCTTAACATACCCCGATCGGATTCAGTCGGATATGCGCTTTGCGGTGAGTGACTTGCGTCATCTGGACTTCTGTCCGCCGGACCTGAAAAAATTCCCTTGTCTCCGTTTGGCTTACGAGGCAGCGGAGGCCGGCGGGGCAAAAACAGTGGCGCTGAATGCGGCGGATGAAGTTGCTGTGGCGGCGTTTTTGCAAGGCAGCATCGGCTTCAACGATATTCCCAGGATCATTGAAGACGTTCTGGCGGGAACAGGGTCTGGAAAACCGGAGTCCATTGGGAAAGTGCTGGAAGCGGACGCCGAGGCCCGCCGGTTGGCCCAAGCGCGGGTGGCAGAGGCGAAGAAAAAGGAACAGCCCCGGGCAACATCTTTCGCATAATTTCGGAATCTAACCAGGTGGAGAGTACGTACTTCGATTATGTCTGACTTTTTGACTTCACTCATCGCTGTGGTTGCGGTATTAGGCTTCATGATCCTGATCCACGAGTTTGGCCATTACGCGGTGGCCAAGTGGCTGGGCGTGCGGGTGGAGCAATTCGCCATCGGCTTTGGCACGAGGCTGATCGGCTTCCGCAGGGGCGAGACGGACTACCGCATCAACGCGATTCCGCTTGGCGGCTACGTCAAGATGAGCGGTGAGAATCCGATGGACGAGCGCTCGGACGATCCGCGCGAGTTCATGAACCACTCCCGCTGGCACCGCTTCCTGATCGCGATTGCCGGACCGACCATGAACATTCTGCTCGCGATCGTATTGCTCACCACTGTGTACATGGTGCATTACGAATATCCGGCGGTCTATGACGAAGCGCCGGTGATTGGATGGGTAGCGAAAGATACGCCCGCCGCGAAGGAAGGGTTCCAGGTTGGCGACCGGATTACGCGCATCGACGATGTGCAGAATCCCACCTGGGAGCAGGTCGATCTGAAGCAGGCGCTGAGCCCTGGGCAGCCGCTCGCGGTCACGGTCGATCGCAACGGGCAGACGTTGGAAAAGACGGTGGTCCCGGAGGCGATGGGACTCGACCAGATCGGATACGCGGGCTGGGCTCCGAAGGAAGATACGGTCACGATCGTTGATCTACAAGAGGGCATGCCGGCGGAGAAGGCGGGGCTGAAGGAAGGCGACAAGATCCTCAAGCTTGACGGGAAGCCGGTGCCGGCTCTGGCGGAGATGATCGAGAGCCTGGAAGTGACGAAGGACAAGCCGATCACGCTCACGGTGCTTCGGAAGGGCGAGGAAAAGACCTTCACGCTGCAGCCGGTTCTCCTGGAAAAACGTTATCGCATCGGCATTGGGACGATGCAGATGAAGGTGAAGACGCTGCCCTTCGCTGCTGCGCTGAACCTATCACTGCATGAGAACCGGCAGAACGCGCTGCTGATTCTGGAGCTGGTCAAGAAGATGGCGCAGCGAAAAATCTCCATGCAATCGATTGAAGGACCAATCCGGATTGGCCAGGCCGCGGGCGAAGCCGCCCGGCGGAAAGGCTGGACTCCGCTGATGGGGCTGACGGCGGCCATTAGCTTAAATCTTGGCATCTTCAACCTGCTGCCGATTCCGATCCTCGATGGCGGGGTGATCTTGTTCCTGCTGATCGAGGGCCTGATGCGCCGCGACATCAGTTTGAACATCAAGGAGCGCGTCTACCAGTTCGCCTTCGTCTTCCTGGTGCTGTTCGCGGTAATGGTGATCTACAACGATTTGAAGAAGACGATTCCGGGGCTGGCGGACAGGCTGCCTTAGCCCGCGCCTAAACTTGCTCGTGAGCCCAGGTAAGGGAGCCGATCTGGCTCCTTTACTGTTTTTCGAGGATCCGGAGGCTCCCCGCGCGGCCATTCTACTGGAAAAACCTGATCAACCTGTTGGGTGTCGCCGGAATCTGATGCTGCGAAAACCGGCCTACCCGCTCTCAGCCCATCTGCAGAGTTTCCCTATGCTCGCCGATAACTGTGCCTTCGCATTTCTGCGCTCAAAATCAGCTATCTTGGAGCTTGCGCTCGTTCTTACTTCCACCCTCGTATTCTCGCAAGACAGCTTCAGGTTTCACTACACGTCGTCCGCCCTCGATGGGATGATCGTGAACCGGGGCGACTTCAATAACGATGGAATTCCCGACCTCGTTGTGGGAAACAACGAAGGAACCGGCGGTTACGGAATCTCTGTACTGCTCGGTAAGGCGATAGCAGATTTCAAAACGCGCTGAACTTCGCGAAAGGCATTGGAACATTCGCCATGACCCTGGGCGACTTCAACCGCGATGCCAAGCTCGATGTGGCCGTGACCGGCTATGCCGGTACCGAACAGAACGCAATCCAGATCCTCCTGGGCAAAGGCGACGGCACCTTCACCAACGGACAAACCATTATTCTGCAAAAGAACACGAGCGCCAGTGCTCTCACCAAGGCTGACTTCAATGGTGACGGCAAACTCGACCTGGCTCTCGCCTCACAGCAACTGCTTATTTACAAGGGAGCAGGCAATGGCACGTTCAGTCAGGCAGCATCGATTACTGTCGGGTTCGCAAAATGGTCTGGCCCAGGTTCGCACGGGCGATTTCAACGCCGATGGCAAACCCGACCTTTCCGTCAGCGACTATTACAACCTCTACGTGCTTTTCAATACGCGCGACTTCACATTTAAAACGGTCAAAGTCGCCGACGCTCCAGACGGGATCTTCGGCGTCCCGGTCGATGTGAATCAGGACGGCTTCACCGATCTGCTGGTGACTTATTACAGGTGCTCGAACCTCAAAACCGTGAGCTGCCCGACATCAATGGGGACGGCATCAACGACATTGTCGGTTTGGGTAGTTGCGATCTGGTAATCTTCTTCTGAAATCCCGATGGAAGCCATCCAATCACACCCAGGTTGGTCCCGAATTCTCGGGCTGAGCGACCTTGTGGCCGGCGACTTCAACCGCGATGGCAAGATTGATTTCCCGGGGCTTGGTGCAGGCAGTCCGGACAGCTTGGATGTCGGAGTATTCCTGAACGCAACCCCGTGAGCTAGTGGCACTCCGAATACGGTTTCGCCGTCGGTGACGATCTGTGAGCCACAGAATCTCATCTATTCCATTCCAACTCTCCGGTGCGGTGAATTGCCGATTCTCGTGGCACCGGTCATCCGGTAACCGCGATGCAGGTTTATGTGGATAACAAGTTGCTGGTGAATTCGCCCAGCTCTTCGCTCAACGAACCGTTGACCTTGTCGAAAGGGCCGCATTTCGTGGTGACAAAAGCCTGGGACGAATCGGGAGCAGATTTTGTTTCGGACCGCGACATCACAATCTACAGTGGCACGCCGGGGGAAACGTGCTCGGCGTCGACCGGGACCAGGAATGTCTGTTTGCGGACACAGAATGAAGCCACGACGACCTCGCTGCATGTCTTCGCGATCGCTGCTTCTTCGGGCGCGCAGATGACGGCAAGTACGGGTCGACATCGACAACAGCCTGATCGACAACGACACGAGCGGCGCCACGTATGTCGACACGGCATTGACTGTGAAGGCGGGATCGCACTCGGTCACAGTGAAGGCGTGGGATGCGAGTGGGAACTCTTATTCGGAGTCGAGGAACATAACGGCACAGTAAGAAACGGACTGAAACCGGCGGCTGATTCCTCAGCCGCCGGCCTAGTTTTTTCTGTCCTCTGGTTTATGCCGACCTGGTGGTGCGGCGTTCCGTTGTGCCAGACACTCCCTTGGCTGGCGGGAGCAAGCGCTTCGATTTGGGCGCACACACCGTGGGCGCCTTCGCATTCGAAACGGGAAGCATGGCAGCGCGCACGTTGGCCATGATTTGTTCCGGCGGTTGCCCTGCGGCGAGGTCACCGACCATGGCTGCGAAGATCCTGCCTACCAACTCCGCAGTCCGGGGAGCCAGATGTGCCATTGCCAATGGCTTGGCCAATCCACCGAAGGGATCATCGGTGGTGACGCCGTTCGGCAGGTTCTGGATGGCGGTCTGGAAATTCGGAAACGCGTTGCTGGCGGAGTCCCCCGTCAGATTGGCGTAGAGCTGTGCCAGAGTTCCGGCGTCTCCCAGACTCACCATCGTCGGCGCAATCTTCTCCAGACCATAGCCCTGACTGATCAGCCAGGAGAGGAACGCCATGCCGCAGCCGGTGCTGTCGGCGTTCTGGTCGGTCGGATCGGTTTGGCTGACGAAGTCTGGTTCACCGTCCTGCGCCCACGTCGGGGCAGTTGCGAAATCGGCAAGAGCATTGTTGCCGATCACGGTGGCGCACCAGCGCGACAGGGCTTCTCCAGTGCTGAGGCCGCACAGATTTCCGTTCATGGAGCACTCGCTTAGTTCGGCCTCGAACAGGGCCGACACGCGGGCCGAGTTACCAAAGGAAGCGCAGCACTCGATGGCGGCTCCTGTGACGTAGTCGCAGCCCATGTGGTCGGCGCCGCCGGTGCCGTCCGTAGCGCCGCCGAGCGCGAAGACAATGACGCTAACGGGTCCTCCGGTAGTGCCGAAGATACCGTCATTGGCGGTCACGACGCGATCGGCGTCGTTGACCAGATCTTCAGCATTTTGCAGCGCTGGCTGTCCCAGCGACGGGTCAACATAAACGCTCACTCGGCCACTGGGACTGGTTCCTACAAACTCAGAAGTGCCCTGATAGCTGGGCCAGGCGGGGGCGACGGGATTGTCGCGGTGTATTTCGAGGGGTTTCTTACCCGTGGAAGTTGCCTTGATGCGGTGACTCATACACAAAACCTCCATTACGGACAGAGTATAGTGAGGCATCGGGGCGCCGCGTTACAGCCCCGTCTTTCGACCAGGGGTCGGGTTCGGTCGTTGCCCAACAGAGGGGCCCCCAATGCTAGACCCGATGATCTAATGGGCGGCGGAGCAACACAATCCGTTACAAAATCCGGAGCGTTTGGTTCGATCTTGGCGATCCCGGTGGCGGTAAGCACAACGGGAGCAGCGGGTCGCGGGGAAATCCCAGTTTGGGAAAGATGCGGGGTTCTAGGCCACCCGGAGTGGTTCCTGCTACGAAATCCGTAAAGGATTGGGACTCGGAATGCCATTGCATGGGTACGACTTTGGTTCTAGGAAAGAGGCCAGATGCCGATTCTTGTTCAGCCGTTCGCATCACGCTCGACCGTCTCCGAGGAAGGCGAGGGCTTGCGGATTTGCGTGCCGGCAAAATGGAAACTGGGCCCTCGTCTTTCCTGCAGCCTGGTGGCTAAAAGCCGTCATTCTTTCGCTGCCACTTTATCGCAGCGCTTGAAGCGCTGCGCCCCCAAAGGCCCTCCGGGACCCGCATTCTGCGTGATAAAATAAAACTTCCCTTATGGCTAACATTCAACGCAGAAAGACCGTGACCGCACTGGTTGGCGGTGTGCGCGTGGGGTCGGATGCACCAATTGTGGTGCAATCCATGACCAATACCGATACGGCCGATATTCCTTCCACGGTGCAGCAGGTGGCAGCGCTGGCTGGCGGCGGGTCGGAACTGGTGCGCGTTACCGTGAACAATGACGAGGCGGCGGCGGCCGTTCCGCATATTGTCGAGCAACTCGACAAGCAGGGCATCCGCGTGCCCATTATCGGCGACTTCCACTACAACGGGCACGTTCTGCTGACGAAATATCCGGAGTGCGCGCGCGATCTGGCCAAGTACCGCATCAATCCCGGCAACGCCAGCATCGGCAAAACCGGTGACTCGAATTTCCGCACCATGATCGAAGTCGCGGTAAAGTATCAGAAGCCGGTGCGCATTGGCGTGAACTGGGGATCGCTGGACCAGACACTGCTGACCCGCATGATGGACGAGAATTCGCGCTTGGACGATCCGAAAGATGCGCGCGAAGTAACCATGGAAGCGATGGTGGTGAGCGCGCTGACGTCCGCACAACTGGCCGAGCAATTCGGGCTGCGCCCCGACCAGATTATTCTGAGCGCGAAGGTGAGCGGCGTGCAGGACTTGATCGACGTGTACCGCGCGCTGGCGGCACGCTGCAATTATCCGCTGCATCTTGGGCTGACAGAAGCTGGGATGGGCGCGAAGGGTGTGGTTGCGTCGAGCGCGGCCATGGGCGTGGTGCTGCAGGAAGGCATCGGCGATACGATTCGCGTTTCGCTGACCCCTGCACCGGGCGGCGACCGCACGGAAGAAGTCCGGGTGGCGCAACAGATTCTGCAGTCGATGGGAATTCGCAGCTTTACGCCCCAGGTAACGGCGTGCCCGGGTTGTGGACGCACCACCAGCACGTTCTTCCAGGAGATGGCAGAGCAAATCCAGACCTATCTACGCGAGCAGATGCCGGGCTGGAAGGGGCGCTACGTTGGCGTCGAAGAGATGAGGCTCGCGGTCATGGGATGCGTGGTCAACGGGCCCGGGGAGTCGAAGCATGCCAACATCGGCATTTCCCTGCCCGGCACTTTCGAAGAACCCAAGGCTCCGGTCTACGTCGACGGACGGCTCTTCACCACGCTCAAGGGTGACCGCATCGTCGCGGAGTTCATTGAGATTCTCGACGACTACGTCGATTCGCACTACGCGGCCAGAGAGGCCGTGAAGGAAGAAGTTCCCGCCAAGGTCTAAGCTG
>DATDGW010000119.1:0-6856 GCA_036521895.1 Candidatus Sulfotelmatobacter sp.
GGCGCCGGCGCCACATAAACACTCCCATTCCCATGGCCGGGGACTGACCGAAATTCGCGAGGTCATTAGCAAAGCCGGAATCAGCGACACGGCCAAGAAGACGGCAATCGCTATTTTTAAAGCTCTGGGGGCAGCCGAAGCGAAGATTCACGCCACATCGATGGAGAACGTGCACTTCCACGAAGTAGGCGCGGTTGACGCCATCGTCGACATCGTCTGCGCCTCGGTAGGAGCAGAAGCTCTGGGCGTGGATGAGATCATCTGCTCTCCCCTCAACGTCGGTGGCGGATCGGTGCAGTGCGCGCATGGCACGTTTCCGGTTCCGGCCCCGGCCACGGTCGAACTGTTGAAAGGCGCGCCGGTGTACTCATCTGGTGTGCAGGCAGAGTTGGTCACTCCCACCGGAGCCGCGATCGTGAAAACGCTCGCCCAGCGCTTTGCTGCGTTCCCGGAAATGAAAGTTGAAAAGTCAGGTTACGGAGCAGGGACGCGTGACTTCGCTGGCATGCCGAATGTCGTGCGATTGACGATCGGCGAACCCGCCTCAACCTTGGCTTCCAAGACCGCCTCAGAAATCGTAGCCGTGCTCGAAGCCAACATCGACGATCTGAATCCGCAGGTGTTCGGATACGTCATGGACCGACTGCTCGAAGAAGGCGCGCTGGACGTGTTCGGCATGCCGGTGCAGATGAAGAAGAACCGTCCCGGCACTCTGCTCACGGTGCTCTGCCAGCCCGAAGATGCGAGCAAACTGACGCAATTGATCTTCACCGAGACCACAACTCTAGGCGTGCGGCGCCGCGACGAAATGCGGCAGACGCTGGCGCGGCGCTGGGAAAATGTACGCACCCCATGGGGCGAGGTGCGCATCAAGATCGCCAGCATGAATGGAACCGTCACCAACTACGCGCCTGAGTATGAGGACTGTCGGCGCATCGCGGCTGAGCACCACGTGCCCCTGAAGACGGTGATGCAGGAAGCCTCGCGAGAATATCTCGGGAAAGGCGAAAAGCATTAACCACAGAGGACACGGGACACACAGAGGCGTCCTCGGTGAGCCACTGTCAACTCTGCGAAGAGATCTATGACTCGAAAGTTCTACATCACGACTCCGATTTACTACGTGAACGCGCGGCCGCACCTCGGCCACGCCTACACCACGATCGCCTGCGACACCATTGCGCGGCGGCAACGACTGCTGGGCGCCGACACGTTCTTCCTCACCGGCACCGACGAGCACGGCCAGAAGATCGAACGCGCCGCGCAGGCTGCCGGAAAGACTCCGCAGCAATACGCTGACGAGATTTCGTCGGAGTTCCGCAAGCTCTGGCAGCGGATGGGCATTTCCAACGACGACTTCATCCGCACCACCGAAGAGCGCCACATAAAGCGCATGCAGGAACTGTTTCGTCGCATTCGCGACAACGGCTATATCTACAAGGGCACCTACACCGGCCAGTACTGCGTATCAGACGAACTCTACGTCGATGGCGCGCAACCGGGCGATCCCTGTCCGACCTGCGGGCGCATCACCGAAACCGTCCACGAAGAGAATTACTTCTTCAAGCTCTCGGCGTTTCAGGACAAGCTACTGGAACTCTATGCCAACCCAGAATTCATTCGGCCGGAAACGCGGCGCAACGAAGTAATTTCATTCGTCCGCTCGGGGCTGCGCGACCAATCGATCAGCCGGTCGACATTTTCGTGGGGCATTCCAGTGCCAGACGATCCCAAGCACGTGATCTATGTGTGGCTCGATGCCTTGGCCAACTACATCACTGCGGTTGGCTACGGATCGACCCACGCGGGCGCGCAGGAAGCTTTCAAGAAGTACTGGCCGGCCGACGTCCACATGATCGGCAAGGAAATCGTCCGCTTCCATTGCGTCTATTGGCCCGCATTCCTGCTGGCCGCGGGCCTGCCCCTGCCCAAGACCATCGTGGCGCACGGATGGCTGCTATTTGAAGAGAGCAAGATGTCGAAGTCACGCGGCAACATTGTGCGCACTGAGACGATTCTCGACGTGCTGGGCGCGGATGCGCTGCGTTACTTTCTGCTGCGCGAAGTTGTCTTTGGGCAGGACGGATCGTTCTCCTTCGACGCTCTCGTGCAACGCTACAACTCTGATTTAGCGAACGGCTTGGGAAATCTGGCGAGCCGCACGCTGACCATGATTCACCGGTATTTCAATGGTGAGGTTCCTAATCCATCCCCGTCGGCGTCCAAACTCCCGGGCGATGATGCGGTTGCCGAGTCAGCCCGCAAAACGATCCGCGAATTTGGCACGTGGTTCGATCAATTCCAGTTTTCGCGTGCTCTGGAAACGGCATGGGGCCTGGTGGCGACGGTCGACAAGTACATCGTCGAAAACGAGCCCTGGTCGCTCGGCGAGAAGCGAGACGACGCAAGCCGGGCACGGCTGGCCACAGTGCTCTACACTTCGGCGGAGGCTCTGCGGATTGCCACCGCTCTGGCTCACCCGGTCATGCCCGAGGCGACGGCCAAAATCTGGGCGCAGATGGGACTTGGCGACATCAAGAAACTTGCTCTTGCCGATCTCGCATGGGGACAGTTGCCGCTGGGCACCCAACTCGGTGACGTCCATCCGGTTTTTCCACGCGCCGACAAAAGCGCAAGCGAAAGAATGCAACAGATGGAAGATCAGCAAAGAGGTCCGGCGGTGGAAGGATCCAAGGAACCTCCGGCACAGCCAACGGCTGCCCCAGCGCCCGCGAAGACGGCGCCGGTCTTCGCGCCCCCGGCGGTCCCGGTGGCTCCCGACGGCGGAAAGATCACGATCGATGACTTCGCGAAGATTGAATTGCGCGTGGGCGTCGTAAAGGTCGCCGAGCGCGTGCCTAAAGCGGACAAGTTGCTGCGGCTGGAAATCGACATCGGTACCGAGGTACGGCAGGTGCTGGCCGGGATCGCGGAAGCCTACGCGCCGGAGACTCTCATCGGCCGCAAAGTCGTGATCGTGGCCAATCTCGCTCCGCGAAAGCTGCGCGGCCTGGAATCGAATGGCATGATCGTGGCCGCGTCGCTGGAAGGCGGGAAGCCAGTATTGGCGAGCTTTCTCGAGGACGTACCGGCAGGCGCACGTCTCAAGTAGAAAGGGTAAAAAACAGCCGAGCGCCGCTCGGCGAACGGGCGAAGGCGCCCGTCCCCACACAACCACAGAAGCAATGTTTGTAGATTCTCACGCACATCTCGACGGCAAGCAGTTCGACTCCGATCGCGAGCAGGTGATCGCTCGCGCACGCGAAGCCGGGGTAAAAACGATGGTCGCCATCGGCAATGGCGACGGTCCTCCTACGCTCGATGCAGGAATCCGACTCGCCGATCAGCATCCGTTCATGTACGCGACCATCGGGATCCATCCCCACGAAGCCAGGCTCGCGGACGAATCCGCCTATCAAACTATGGAGCAACTGGCGCGGCATCCCAAAGTGATCGCATGGGGAGAGATCGGCCTGGACTACCACTACGATCATTCCCCCCGGGACACGCAGAAGCGGGTATTTGCGCGCCAGATGGAACTGGCGGCAGCGGCACATCTGCCCATCGTCATTCACTGTCGGCCATCGGACGGCAGCGAAAACGCATGGCAAGACTGCCTCGACATGATTCAAGGCCAGTGGGCTCCGAACGGGCTGGGCGGGATTCTGCACTGTTTTACCGGGAACCGGGCTCAGGCCAAGCGCGCCGCCGACATGGGCTTCATGATTTCCTTCGCGGGGAATCTAACCTTCCCTAAAGCACTGCAGATCCGCGACGCGGCCCTTGAAGTCCCGCTCGACCGCTTGCTGATCGAGACGGATTCGCCGTATCTGGCCCCCGTTCCGCACCGCGGCCAGCGCAATGAACCCGCTTTCGTCAAGGAAACAGCTCGAAAACTGGGCGAATTGCGCGGACTCTCCATGGACGACATGGGAGAGCAGACCGCGCACAATTTCTACAATTTTTTCAAATTGGCTGAAATGGCTGAAAGCAAAGTTCCGGCCCCCTAAAACCCTACTTCTGGTACCCTCAAGAATTAAGATTCCCTTGTTTCAGAAAGATTAGAAATGTATGCCCGATAACAGTTTCGACGTGGTGAGCAAGATCGACCTGAACGAAGTCTCGAACGCCATTCAGCAGGCGCTCAAGGAGATTCACACGCGTTTCGACCTGAAGGATTCAAAGTCGAATATCGAACTGGAAAAGGATGCAATCGTGCTGCACTCGGCCGATGAATACAAGCTGAAGGCGGTGAACGACATCCTGCAGCAGAAACTGGTGAAGCGCGGGGTTTCGCTGAAAGGGATGACCTACGGCGCAGTTGAACCGGCGGCAGGAGGAACGGCCAAGCGCAAAGTGACCATGCAACAAGGCATCGCGATCGAGAAGGCACGCGAGATCGTGAAGCTCGTAAAAGACTCCAAAAAGAAAGCTCAGGCTTCGATCCAGGGGGACCTGGTCCGCATCAGCAGTAAAGATCGCGACACTTTGCAGGAGACGATCGCCCTGCTGAAGGGGCACGATTTCGGAATTGACTTGCAGTTTACGAATTACAGGACGAACTAGATGGCGAATTCACCATCGAGGACGCAGAGAGCACAGACGAAGTGAGCGCACCGGCCGCCATTCACGGGAAAGAAGTATTCGATCTGCTGCGGGACGATCTCGCCGCGCTGGAGGGCGAGTTCGGCCGCGACACGGTCTCGGGCGTGCAGGCCATCACCGAGATTGGCGAATACCTGCGCGCTGGCGGCGGCAAGCGAATCCGCCCGGCGTTGTTGCTGCTTTCCGCGAAACTGTTCGGCTATCAGGGTCAGGGAGCTGTGCGCCTGGGTGCCGTCGTCGAGATCATTCACACCGCAACCCTGGTCCACGACGACATCATCGACGAAGCCAAGACGCGGCGCGGACGTCCCGCGGCCAATACGCAGTGGGGGAATTCGAAGTGCGTGCTCGCCGGCGACTGGCTCTACATGCAGGCCTTCAAGATCGCCGTGCAGGAGCGCAATTTCCGCATTCTCGACACCCTGATCGAACTCACGCAGCAAATGGTCGAAGGCGAACTGCTGCAGATGGAAAAGCTGGGCAAGCTGATTACGCTGGAGGAGCACTTCGACCTCATTTTCCGCAAAACTGCGTGCCTGTTCTCGGTTTGCATGCGGCTGGGGGCGATTCTCGCCGGCGCCACCCCCGAGCAAGAAGCCGCTCTCGGCCAGTACGGACATGACCTCGGCATGGCGTTTCAGATTGTCGACGACGTCCTTGACCTTACCGCTTCTGAAGACGTCTTGGGAAAGCCCGTGGCCAGCGATCTGCGCGAAGGCAAAGCTACGATGGCGGTGATCCACGCGCTCGAGCGCTGCACGCCAGAAGAACGCGCCAAAATCGAGACGGTGTTACTCCATGGCGCCTTCAACGGAGTAACTCATTCCGAGATTCTGGATATCTTGCACCGCTACCAAGCTCTGGACGCCGCTACGGCTCGCGCCGCCCAATATGCAGACTCGGCGCAGAAGGCGATCTGTGCTTTCCCTGAGACGGAGATCAAGCGCGCCCTGCTCTGGGCTCCGGAATTTGTCGTCGCCAGAGAGAAATGAGAGCTAGACTAGCTTCTGGAGATGGAGTTTTGAGGAGGGTTCAGTGAAGAACTCTTACTCAGATGGTCTGGTGCTTGGAACTCTCTTGTCGGCAGGATGTGGCCTTATCGCCTGCGGCGGAAGCGGCAGCCACGACTCGCGCCCGCCCCTGCCTTCGGCGGCATCCAGCGGCAGCCTCGCTTCAGTTGTTGATCCGCTCATCGCGGGTGAAACGAAGGCGCAAGGCCTCGTCGGTGTAGCTGTAGCAATCGCCAAGAACGGAACGATTCTCTACACCCAAGGGTACGGATACGCCAACCTGGACGCTTGCCTGCCGGTTCAGCCGGCGATGGATTTTCAGATTGGATCGGTCACCAAACAGTTCACTGCCGCCGCGGTGCTGCAATTGCAGAATGCAGGAAAGCTAAATATCGACGACCCGGCAGTCACATACCTACCCGGTTACGCGATCGATCCGCGGATCACGCTTCGCATGTGGTTGACCCAAACTTCTGGCCTGCAAAACTATCTTGACTTTCCCGCAGCGAGTTCCTGGTTCAACGGTGTTTCCGAGAAGACTGTCCTTGCCCAGATCGCGCAAGCGCCGCTGTTGTTCACCCCAGGCGCCTACCACTCCGAGAGCAGCAGCAACTCCTGTGTACTGGGTTCAGCCATCGAGGAAGCCAGTTCCCTAACCTATCGAAGCTAATCCAAGCTACATGGCGTCGAACATCTTCCAGCCCTTGGGATTGAACGATACTTCGTATCTGCAACCCGCCGGCGCGGTGTATCCTTACATCCAAGGACCGAGCCCCGGCGCACTTCCTGACCCATCCTTCTATTTCTCAGCGGGCGCTTTATTGTCGAATGTCCAGAATCTGGCTACCGGGGATGCTGCACTGCTCAACGGCAAGGTGATCCCGCCCGCGTGGTTCACCCTGATGGTGACGCCTTCCAGCACACCCGCCTATCCACAGGGCGGACCTTCTCCGTACGCGATGGGATGGGTCCTCGGAACCGAGCAGGGCCATCCGTTTGCCTGGCATAACGGCAGAACGGATGCCTTCACCTCGTTCCATGGCGTGTTCTTGGACGATGGCTTTTCCGTAATTGTGCTCACGAATATGCCGGTGAAGGAAGACACTCCTCTTCTGAATCTCGAGCAAGAGCTGATCCAGGCGATCTGCAGTTCGTCCGCCACCACCGGCAATTGCTAGGTCTGACCCCACCTCTTCTTCTGCAACACCGGTCCTAGACGAATGCATGACACCGATCACACG
>DATDGW010000120.1:0-1957 GCA_036521895.1 Candidatus Sulfotelmatobacter sp.
CGCTCGCCGCAATGAACGCTCCCCAAACAAAATCAGCTTCGACAGGCATTCCTCTTTCACCGATCTCACCCAGCGCTCCGCAAACGAATTCAAGTTCGGGCTCCTCGCTGGCAAGCGAATCGTTTTGATACCTCCCGATTCGATCAGTTCACGAAATGACGCACAGAACTTCGTATCCCGGTCATGCAACAGGTAGCGGCAGCCTCGCAGAAATCCCCACTCTTCCATGGTTGCATTTCGTGCTTGCTGTTCCATCCACTCATGACCCCGGTAGGGCATCATTCCTGCCAAGCTCACCCGCCGACTCTCCAAGTGAATGAAAAACAGAACATAGTAAGTAACCAACCCTTTCAGGGTAAGCACTTCCACAGTGAAAAAATCCGTCCCCACCAGAACTTCCATGTGTGAACGGATAAAGTCTTTCCAGCAGATGGCCTGCTTTCTCTTAGGAGCAGGAGAGAGGCCATGCCGACGGAGAATGTTGCCCACCGTCTGATCCGACAGCAGGAAACCTGGATTTGCCAAGGCACCCACGATGCGATCGTAGCCCCAGCTGGGATTTTCTTTCGCCATCTGCACGGCTAACCGTTCTGCTTCCTCATCCATTCGCGGTCGACCGACTCGTTGACGAATTCTCGATCCGTCGAACTTGTTGGCGATGAGCTTTTGGTACCAGGCCAGCAGCGCATCCGGCTTCGCGACCGCCGCCAATCCTTCCAAGGCTTTCCGTCCGAGCCGCTGGGCGATCTCCGCCAATGTCGCCTTTTCACCTTCTGAAAGCAGCAGTCGACCCTTGATCTGACCTCTCAAGATCCGGTTCTCTGCCCCAAGATATTCGTTCCGCAACAGGAGTTCTTGACCGTTCCGGTGACGTAGGCCACCATCCGCGCCCAAAGCATTTTGGATTCCCCCTGGATCTACACCCCAGTGAAAGCGAGATTGTAGACGCTGTTTTTCAGCCGGAGAAGCCCATTCGAGGTGAGCCTGTGGAAAGCTGCAAGTTACGCTATTTCAACTCGTTTGAGTTTTTTGACCATAGTGTGCTGCAGAAGCACACGGATAGGGAGTTCATTATGAACTAATCAACCGTGTGAATAAGCTGTCTCTTCTCCTAGCGTAGGTGGATTCTCGAAGCGTTGTCATTTGGTTTTGACGAGATGCGGTCCTTCTCTAGTCAATGTTGGCTGGGAGCGCAGGCTTCTCCCTCGGTTGTATCATCTGCTTTGGTGTCTCTCCCCGGAGAACGCGCCTCAGATTTTCTTGCACTGAAAAACTATCCCATCGGATTCTTGCGTATGCGGTCAGGCGTTTCTTCCAATCATTGACGTGCCACCTGTACTCTTCCTCGACCCCGGCCTTTAGTGACTCAGCGGTGCGGACCACTTCTTCGATCGGGTTCTTGAATTCGGGACTCTTGATAAATTTGAGGAGTTGATTTGCGATTCTCGTCCGGCGCTTTTTCTCTATCCCGGCGCGAAACATTTCGAGCAAATGATTGCGGAGCAAACCGGCCATCGGGAGTACACCAGCTGGGGCACGATCACCACTCCTGACTCTTCGTCCAGTCCACTGAATCCTCTTCTTGTCCCACTGGTTACAAGGACCGCAAATTGGGCGTGGCGTGACATTTTGGCTTGTGCCGTTTGTCTGATGTGACTCCCACTGATACTTGGCGTCCATTTACATTCATAGATTATTACGCCAGCGACGTTACCCCCTTCCTTTACGATATGGAGTACATCGCCGGCTTGTCCTTTGTGCTGGACATCGTCGCCATCAAATTCGGTTCGCAGCTGTTTGACGGGTTTTAGCTCGAATTCAGGCCCACCTTCTTGCGGAGTTTTCCCTCGCTGTAACATCTTGATGCGCTCTTTCAGTTTCCCGATTTCCTTTACTTTTCCTCCAACGATGCGTCGCGTCCTGGCGCGTTCCGATTCACGCGCGTCTTTCTTTATCT
>DATDGW010000121.1:0-6354 GCA_036521895.1 Candidatus Sulfotelmatobacter sp.
CGAGCCGTGGTTGCCAAACTGGAAGCCGAGTTCACTGTTGAGACCCCGCACCCGTAGAGGCTGCCACGGATCGCCGCTAGGCGGCCTGTAGCGCGTCCGTGGGCGTTGTCCGGCCCTGAGCGTCGTCTCCAGCAAGAGCACGCTGCTTCGCATCGGGTTGAGGGGTGACACGTCACCCCCAAGTTGGGAACTGCGGAGCGCCCTGGAGCGCTGCGGTGTTAACGTGAGCAGCGCCAGCAGGATGCAGCACGCGACCGCGAAAACACTGGCGTTTACGTTGTTTACGTGCGTCAACATGTTGATGGCGGGCGGCTAAGGGGAAAGTTCTCTCATCGGGGCAGCGCGGTATAAACGCTGAGAGTGCTCCGAGGCGCGATGGCGTAAACATGTTGAGAACAAAGGATCGCGGCGAAACCGGTACCCGTCGCGCTCCCGCGCGAGTAGCGACGGGCAGCGCACGTGGCGGTGTGTTGTGATCCAGACACCATCCCTAAGCCTCACGGCTTAGCGGGGCCGTTCTGCATGCCCGGCATCGAACGGGAATCGAACGCAGTTCGCACAGTGTGCGGCCAGGTCCGGCCAGCGTCGGAGGCCGGATCGAGTGGCGTTCAGCGGTAGGCTTCGCGGCGGTGCTTGACGGAGAGGACAAGGATGGAGTCGCCGTAGTCGTAGAAGCGCATGCGGTAGTCGCCGACGCGCAGCCGCAGCTCGGGTGGCTCGATGTCCTGGAGGCGCTTCACGTCGCCTTCGCCGCTCGCGAGATAGCGGGCGACGGTGTGCAGGATGCGCAGCGCCGTGGGCTGGTCGATGGCGCGCAGGTCGGCCTTGGCCTGGTCGGTCCAGGCAACCCTCTTCTTGCCCATGCTCACTGTCCGGGGTGGTGCGGTTCGGGTTCGAGCGGGGTCTGTCCCATGCGCTCGAAGTCTTCGGCGGTCAGGCCGAACTCGGCCAGGACTTCCTCGTTGGGGATGGGTTCGTGATCCTTGAGCCAGGCCTTGGAAGCGGCGACGGCGCGGGTCTCTTCGTCGCTGATCTCTTCGTCCTCGAAGGGGGCGTTAGCGATGGCGCGGTCCACCGGATCGAGCATGGAAGTAATCAGGGTGACGACGGCGGAGGCCTGCGCGGTGGACATGCGGTCGATGAGTTCGTGGGCCTGCTGCTTCGGGTTGGTTGCTGTGGTTGCCATCGGGGAAATCTCTCCTACGCATCCTGCGCTGCGGCCAGGAATTTATCAATCGTGGTCAGCAGGGCGCGCTGCTCGTAGAGCGGCAGTGCCTCGATCTGTTCGATGCGGCGCTGCACCTTCAGGCTGGGCTGTTTGCTGACGGGCTTCTTCGCCTTGGGATGCAGCAGTTCATCGAGACTCACATCGAGAGCCAACGCAAAGCGCACGGCCATCTCTGCCGAGAACAGATGCCGGTCTGTCTCATAGGCGGAGACCAGAACCTGAGTGATCCCGACCTTTTTAGCGAACTCAATCTGCGTAAAGCCTGCCTGTTTCCGCAGGCGAGCCAGGCGTTCGCCCAGGGTCTCTCCGCCGAAATCCAGGGGTGGTTTCTGCACTGTGGGCCTCTTCGACATGGAAGCAGTTTATGACGTACTTCCAATAATCCTTGACGTAATACTACACAGAATAGTATTTCTAGAGACAATAAAAAGCGCAAAAACCTCTTGACAGGTTTCCACGGGAGGGCGCAAAGGAGGTCAACCGGATGCCCTATGTTCCCCCGGAAGTGAAGGAGCGGATCAAGCGGGAAGTCTCCGTCGAGCGGCTGGCCGAGGCGCAGGGGATCAAGCTGGTTCGCAGCGGCAAGGAGCTTATCGGGCTGTGCCCGTTCCACGACGACCACAATCCCAGCCTGAACATCGATCCGGTCAAAAATGTGTGGAACTGCAAGGGGGCCTGCGGCGAGGGCGGCGACGTGATCCTGTGGGTGATGCGCGCCCAGGGCGTGAGCTTCCATCACGCGCTGGAGTTGCTGAGGAAGGATCATTTTTCGTTGGACGCCGGGCCGATTCAGCCGGTGAAAAAGAGCACGGTTCCGAAGCTGCCGCCCTTGATCGACGCCACGGCGGAGGACAAAAAGCTGCTGGACGTGGTGGTGAATTATTACCACCGGACGCTCAAAGACTCGCCGGAGGCGATGCGTTATCTCGTGAAGCGCGGCCTCGAATCGGGCGAGATCGTGGACCGGTTCAAGCTGGGCTACGCCAACCGCACGCTGTGCCTGCATCTGCCGGCGTCGAACCGCTCCGCCGGTGACGCGCAGCGCACGCGGCTCAAGCAACTGGGCATCCTGCGCAACCATAAGCCGGGGCACGAGCACTTCAACGGCTCGCTGGTTATCCCGGTGTTCAATCTGGCCGGTGAAGTGGTGGAGATGTACGGGCGGAAGATCGTGCCGAACCTGCGCCCAGGGACGGACTATCACACGTACCTGCCGGGTCCGCATCGCGGGGTGTGGAACGAAGAGGCGCTTCAAGCCAGCAAAGAAATCATCCTGTGCGAGGCGTTGATCGACGCGCTGACGTTCTGGGTTGCGGGCTATCGCCAGGTGACGGCGAGCTATGGCGTCAACGGCTTCACAGACGATCATCGCGCGGCGTTCGAGAGGCACGGCACGGAGCGCGTTTACATCGCCTACGACCGCGACGATGCAGGCGAGCGCTCCGCGCTTCGACTCTCGGAAGAGCTCATCGGCATGGGAATCGAATGTTTCCGCGTGCAGTTCCCCAAGGGCCAGGACGCGAACGAATACGCACGCATGACGCAGCCCGCAACGAAGGCGCTGGGCGTGCTGTTGACCGGCGCGGCGTGGATGGGCAAAGGCCCACGGCCAGCGGGCCGCGTGCCAGTTCCGGTGATCGTAGCCGAGTCATCGGCAGTGGCGGCGCCAGCAGAGGAAGAACCCACAGCTAAAGAAAAAATGATCGAGGAACAAACGCCGGAGCCGGTCATCCAGGCAACGGAACAGTCAGGTGAAGCACAGGCCGCCGTTGTAGAGGTCGAGCTGGAGCCGCAACAAGAGAGAACTTTTTCTTTAGCTGTAAATGCCGTGCCCTTAGAAGAGCCAGCCGCGCGGCCCATGCCACTCTCTGTACCCACTGAGCCTCATGTGCAGATGGACAACGGCGAAGCCGTTGTGACCATCGGCGCGCGTTCGTATCGCGTGCTGGGCCTGGAGAAATGTACGAGCCGGGGCCAGATGCGGGTGAACGTGAAGGTATCGGGCCACAATGTGCGCGGGGAGTTCTGCTATCACGGCGACACGCTGGACATGGAGGCGTTCCGGCAGCGGGCGGCGTTCGTGAAACAGGCCGCGCACGAGCTGGCGGTGAAGGAAGAGACGATCCATCGCGAGGTGGGTCAGTTGTGGACGGCGCTTGCGGAGCTGCAGCGGAAGCAGATCGCCAGGGCCCTTGCGCCGCAGGAAGAAACATCGCTGATGACGGACGGGGAGCAGGCGGCCGCGATGGACCTGTTGCGCGATCCGCGCCTGTTGGATCGTGTGCTTGAGGACTTCGAGCGATGCGGAGCGGTGGGCGAGGAGACCAACAAGAAGGTGAGTTATCTGGCCGCTGTGTCGCGTCTATTGCCGAAGCCTCTGGCCGTCGTGGTGCAGTCGTCGTCTTCTGCGGGCAAGAGTTCGCTGATGGAAGCCGTCCTGGACTTCATCCCGGAAGAGCATCGAGAGAGTTATACGGCGATGACAGGGCAGGCGCTCTTTTACATGGGTCAGAAAAATCTCAAGCATAAAATCCTGGCCATCGCGGAGCAGCAGGGCGCGGAGGCCGCGAGCTATCCGTTGAAGCTGTTGCAGTCAGAAGGCAAGCTGAATATCGCGTCCACGGGCAAAGACCCGGTGAGCGGTAAGCACGTCACGCACGAGTATGTCGTCGAAGGTCCGGTGATGATCTTCCTGACCACGACAGCGCACGACGTGGACGAGGAACTGATGAACCGCTGCCTTGTGCTCACGGTCAACGAAGACCGTGAACAGACACGCGCCATCCATCGCAAGCAGCGCGAATCGCAGACGCTCGAAGGGTTGCGAGCGCGGATGCGGCAGAACAAGATCGTGCGCCTGCACCGCAACGCGCAGCGCCTCTTGCGCCCGGTTCAGATCGTCATCGAGCACTTGAAGGAGCAAGGCTTCCCGGATGCGATGACGCGCACGCGCCGCGATCACATGAAGTTCCTGACGTTGATCCAGGCAATCACGCTGCTGTATCAGCATCAGCGCGAGATCAGGACCAGCACCGAGGACGGCGAACCGCTCGAATACATCGAGGCCACGGAAGCAGATGTGAAACTGGCCTGGGAGCTCGCCAATCATGTGCTGATGCGTTCGCTGGATGACGTGCCACCCCAGACGCGCCGCCTGCTGTTGTTGATCGACAAAATAGTGACGGAGGAATGCGAGCGGCTTCAAATCGAACGGCTCGATTACCGCTTCACGCGGGCCACGGTGCGGCAGCACACGGGCTGGGGAGACTCGCAGCTAAAGAAACATCTCTCGCGCCTCGAAGACCTCGAATACCTTGCTCTGCATCGCGGTGCACCTGGCCAGAGCTTCGTCTATGCGCTCAATTTCGAGATGAACGAAAACGGCAGGCCGGTGTTGCCGGGGCTGAGTTACGGCGCGAATCGGTCACGCTCCGAAGAGAGGGTGTCACACTTCGAGCCGGGGGTGTCGCCCTCCGGTCGCGGCCAGGACACGGGGGGGTCACGGGGTGGTCATGATGCGGAATCGCCAGTAATGACGCGGGCAGAAGCTGATTTTTCCGGGAACAACGGAAAACGCATATATAGGGGAGACGAGGCAAACGGCGTTCCGCAAACTCCCGTCGTAGTCGTACCCATGCACAGGCCCAACGGCGCAGCCCATATCATCGCGGCGTCGGGGTCCCCACGGGCAGGTCTTCGCCCGTGGGGTGAGGCGGTGAAGTGATGGCTCGCGTCGAAAAGAAGCGCAAACCCGAAGCCGTGCCGAAGACGGCGATGGAACTGCTCATGCGCGAGCATCTGGACGCGCTGCGTGTGCGCGGCTACTCCGAGTTCACGGTGAAGAACCGTCTCGTCCACATAGGCTTTTTCATCGAGTGGGCCTATGAGCACGGCCTGCGCGAACCCATCGAAGTCACGCGGCCAGTGCTCGAACGCTATCAGCGGTACTTGTTCTTTTACCGCAAGAAGAACGGCGAGCCGCTCACGTTCCGCTCGCAGCACGCGCGGCTTGTGCCCTTGCGCGTGTGGTTCCGATGGATGACGCGGCAGAATCACATCCTGCATAACCCGGCGTCAGAGATCGACCTGCCCAAGTTGGGCCGCACGCTGCCCAGAAACATCTTGTCCGTTCAGGAGGTCGAGCAGGTCATGGCGCAGCCCGACATCGAAGAACCAATTGGACTGAGGGACCGCGCCATCCTCGAAGTGCTCTATGCTACCGGACTGCGCCGTCTTGAGATGATCCATCTGAAACTCTTCGACCTGTCGCTGGACCGTGGCCTGGTCCTGGTTCGCCAGGGCAAGGGCAAGAAGGACCGTTACGTGCCGATCGGAGAGCGGGCGGCGGCATGGCTTCAGAAATACATCGCAGAAGCGCGACCCCAGCTCGCCATCGAGCCGGACGACTTCACGGTGTTCCTTACAGCAGACGGCGAGCCGTTCAGCCGCGATCATCTGACGTGGGCCGTCCGGGACCGTATCGCGGCGGCGAAACTGGGGAAGGCGGGAGCCTGCCATCTACTGCGCCACTGCATGGCGACGCACATGCACGAGAACGGAGCCGACATCCGCTTCATCCAGCAGATCCTCGGCCACGAGGACATCAAGACCACGCAGATCTATACCCAGGTAGCGTTGCGTGCCTTACAGCAGGTGTATGCCGCGACCCATCCGGCAGCGTTCATCGAGCCGGAAAACGCGTCGCAACTACCCGCAGCGCAAACCTTCCGGCGTGGCGATCCCGCCGCCGAAGCACTGGCGGCTGCGCTGGAGCGGGACGCCGCAGAGGACCGCGAAGAAACGGACGAATAGCCGCGGCTTCGACTGCTCAAAACAGACAGGAATCCTCTCCCTTTTAGCTGTTCTCTTTTACAGCTAAAGAAGAATGGACTATGCCTGAAATCCGACTCCGATCAGCGCCGTAAATCCTCGGCCGATCAGGTCCCTCATCCCGGCCCTTGAAGCCCTTACAATCGTAGCCACATGCAACCCGCCATTTACTGTGCAATCCCGGATGCTCCGCTGGCCGTGTTCCCGGTCAATGGCGGAAAACTGCATCAGGGGCTTCGCGGTGAAAATCCTGCACCGAATCAGGGGCACGAAGTCTGCAACTTTACAGTGCTGTT
>DATDGW010000122.1:0-26343 GCA_036521895.1 Candidatus Sulfotelmatobacter sp.
CCGCGCCACACCAACAGGTCGCGGCCTGGCCCTGAACTCAATCGTCCGCGCTCGCCGTGACCTGTGGTTCCGTAAATCCGTCTCCGTTCGCGGGCGAGGGCGCCCGCGCCACATTGATCTCCTGATCCTTGTACTGCAGCTGATAAAGCTTGAAGTAAACCCCGCGATGCGCCAGCAGTTCTTGGTGCGTTCCCATCTCGCGGACCTGCCCCTTGTGCATGACGATGATCTTGTCCGCGCGCTGCACTGTCGACAGGCGATGCGCAATGATCAGCGACGTCCGCCCCTCCACCATGCGGCCGAGCGCGTCGCGTACCTTGAACTCGGTTTCCGTATCGACGCTCGATGTGGCTTCGTCGAGGATCAAAATCTTCGGCGCATGCGCCAGGGCGCGAGCGAATGAGATCAGCTGCTTTTGCCCGGTCGAAAGCGTCGATCCGCGCTCGCGAACTTCCTCGTTAAAGCCATTGGGCAGCGCGCGCACAAAATCTCCGAGATTCACATCTTCGGCAGCTTTCGCGATGTGCTCGTCCAGAATCCGCTCGGTGCCAAGGCGAATGTTCCCGCCGATCGTCCCCGTAAACAGAAAGGGATCCTGCAGCACGACCCCAAAGCGAGCACGCAGATCGGCGAGGTCCATCTCTTTCACATCGACGCCGTCGATGCGCACCGCGCCCTTCTGCACATCGTAGAAGCGCAGCAGCAGGGAAATCAGCGTGGTCTTGCCGGCTCCCGTATGGCCCACCACGGCAACGGTTTCTCCGGGCTCGATGGAAAAGCTGACATCGCGCAGCACCCAATCGGGCGTGGCCGCAAGGCTCATGTGGGGATAGCCGCCTGCGCCCGACCGGTCGAGCGAAGCTCGGCTGCCGCTGGTGTCAACACTCTCCTCGGGCACATCCCGGTACGCGAAACACACATGGTCAAACTCGATGCGGCCGGGGCCTTCGGGCGTCTTCGTCACCCCTGGCGAGACGATGTCGACCGGCGTATCCAGCAGCTTGAAAATGCGTTCACTGGCCGCCATCGCCGACTGCAGGATGTTGTATTTCTCGCTGAAGTCCATGATGGGACGGAAGAAGCGCTGCGCGTACGCGGTAAAAGCGATCACCACGCCGAGAGAGGCCGGCACAGCAACCGCGTGAATGAGCAGGTGCGCCGGCCAGTGGTATTCCACGGCAAGGCTGTTGGCGATCACTCTCCGTATCACGTCCTGGCCCCCGAACCAGATCACGCAGGCGATCGCGATCGCCGAAAAGAAATCGACCACGGGGTAGTAGACCGAGTACGCCATGATCGCGTCCTTGAACGCGTCCATGTGGCTGCGGTTGATTTCTGAAAATCGGTCGTAAGCCTTGCGCTCACGGTTGAACAGTTGCAGCACGACCATCCCGCTGACATGCTCCTGCAAGTAAGAGTTGATGCGGGCGATCGCGGTGCGAATCCGACGGTACGAATCGCGTACCCGGTCACGAAAAAACTTGGTCGCCACCACGATGAAGGGCAGCACGGCGAACGTGATCAGCGCCAGCTTCCAGTTCATCCACAGCATGATCCCCAGAATTCCCAACAGCACGAACAGATCTTCAAAAATGGACACGACGCCCGACGTAAACATTTCGTTCAGCGCGTCCACGTCGGTGGTAACGCGCGTGACCAGACGTCCGACCGGATTCTTGTCGTAGAAAGCTACGTGCATGCGCTGCAAGTGCCGGAAAATCTGGCGGCGCAGGTCGAACATCACCTTCTGCCCGGTCCACTGCATGAAGTAGGTCTGCAGGAATTCGAACACGAAAGTGAGAATCAGCAGGCTGAAGTAAATCACTGAGATCTGCGCGATCCCGTGCAGCGGTTGCGGGCTGAGCCAACTCCACAATTTTGAAGTCGTTCCCTTCGCCGCTGCCAGGTACCGGTCGATCGCGACCTTCACCAGATACGGCCCCAGCACGTCGCAGAACGACTTGACGATGATCGAGGCAATGGCAATCGTCACCTGCCACCTATAAGGACGTAAGTAGGTGAGCAGCCGCCGCATCAGCCGGCTGTCATACGCTTTGCCTAATACTTCTTCTTCCTGGGCCATCGTTTCCTGGTCGGAGCACGTTAAACAGCGGAGGAGCGGGGCCGAGCGAACCACTCACAGGGTACCTCAAAATAGATGGCCGAGGCAGGCGCGGGGATGGAAAAGGTTGGATGTGGCGGCGGCCCCCGCCCGCGTCGCGCCGTCAAATGGGATAATCAGAGCGGTGGCCCTAGGAATCTACATCTCCGTGCCGTTCTGCCGTACGAAGTGCAGCTACTGCAACTTCGCCTCCGACGTGTTTTCCCGCGTTGTTTTCGAACGCTACGTCGATCGCGTCTGCGCCGACGTTGCCCACGCACCCCAACTTGCCCAGGAGATGGGCGGACACCTCGACCACGAAGTGGACTCTGTCTATCTCGGCGGCGGCACGCCCACCGTGCTCGAGGCCATGCAACTGCGACGGATCTTTGACGCCGTC
The DNA here is from genome assembly GCA_036521895.1 of Candidatus Sulfotelmatobacter sp. Lineage (GTDB taxonomy): Bacteria > Acidobacteriota > Terriglobia > Terriglobales > Acidobacteriaceae > Sulfotelmatobacter. Next base: position 2,502 of record DATDGW010000122.1, read on the forward strand.
CGGACGCAGTTCTCGGTGCAGCCGAAAGCCGAAGTGACAGTCGAGTGCGCCCCGGGGACTCTCGGGCCTGCGGTGCTGCAGGGATTGCTGCAATGTGGTGTGAATCGCGTCAGCCTCGGCGTCCAGTCGTTCGTCGACCTTGAGGCCGCCGCTGTAGGGCGCCTGCACCAGCGAGCCACCGTGCTCGACGACATCGCCCGCCTTCGCGCCTCCGGGATTACGAACCTCAACATCGATCTGATCGCTGGTCTTCCGCACCAGACCGCGGAAACCTGGCAGCAATCGCTCACGGAAACACTCGCAATCGCGGCTTCCCACGCCAGCGTCTACATGCTCGAAGTGGATGAAGACTCGCGCCTGGGGCGCGAAGTGATCGCGGGCGGAACTCGCTATCACGCTCATTTCGTACCCGACGAAGAAGCTACCGCAGATTTCTATCTCGTCGCCTGCGAGCGTCTTGAAGCCAACGGCATCGCGCAATATGAAATCTCCAACTTGGCGCGCCCAGGATCGGAATCGCGCCACAACCTCAAGTACTGGACCCGCCAGCCCTATCTCGGTTTCGGCGTCGACGCTCATTCGATGCTGAAGTCGGCAACGCGGGAAACTGAGTCGGTGCGCTTCGCCACCGCAGATGTTCTGGAAAAATATGTGGCCGGTTCACCCGTGCAGAGAACGATGGTCCCACTCGCCGCCGCCCTGGAAGAGCGCTTCTTCCTCGGACTGCGCCTGAACCGTGGCGTAGATCTCAACGAAGTGGCAGCAGACTTCGGTCCGCCAGCCCTCAACACCGTGTCAACCACGATTGACGAGTTGATCGGCGACGGACTCTTGCAGCGCGACGGCAGTCGCATCAGCCTCACGCCCCGCGGCCGCCTCCTCTCCAACGAGGTCTTCCAATCTTTCCTCGCGTCTCCGGACGTCACTACTCAACCGTGAGGGTATAAGCGGCTTGGATCTTCAGGGCCGGCTCCAGAAGAGCATTCGCAGGCAAATTTCCAAACCATCCGGTCGGTTGGGTGGCCGCGCGGAACCTGCAGAATCGCCAGTGTTCCTGCGGTTCGCCCATCCTTCGCCTTTCCCCTCCGGCAGTAACTTCTTCCTCGTCCAGCGCTATGTTCTAATCACAATTCGGGGCTTTGGAAGTGCCCTTTGGCGGGACTGCTGCCAGCCGCAGTGCCCGAGCGTCCTGGAGGACCCTTGGATTTCCAACTGAACGAAGAGCAGTTGCACTTGAAGAAAAGCGTCCGGGAGTTTGCCGAACGCGAGATCCGCCCGAATGTCATGAAGTGGGACGAGGCCGGCGAATTCCCGCTGGCCACCATCAAGGAACTGGGCAAGCTTGGCATGCTGGGAATGATCTTCCCGCCCGAGTACGGCGGGGCGGGCATGGGCTACGTCGAATACGTCACCGCGATTGAGCAACTCTCGCAGGTCGACGGTTCGGTCGGCATCATCGTGGCCGCGCACACCTCCCTGTGTTCGAATCACATTTTCCTCGCGGGCAACGAAGCGCAGAAAAAGAAATATGTCAGCAAACTGGCCAGCGGAGAATTCATCGGCGCCTGGGGACTGACTGAGCCCTCCTCCGGATCGGACGCCGGCAGCGCCCGCATGACTGCTGCCCGCAGGGGCAATAGCTGGGTGCTCAATGGCACCAAGACCTTCTGCACCAACGGACACTACGCCGATGTCATCGTCGTGCTCGCAGTGACCGACCGTGCCGCGCACACGCACGGAATCTCCGCATTCGTCATCGAAAAAGACACCAAGGGATTCCGTCCCGGCAAAAAAGAAAACAAGCTCGGACTCCGCGCCAGCGACACCGCCGAACTGATCTTCGAAGACTGCGTGATTCCAGCGGAAAATCTGCTCGGCGGCGAAGGCCAGGGATTCCCCGACGCCATGCGCGTGCTCGACGGTGGCCGTATCTCGATCGCGGCTCTGTCGCTGGGTATGGCCGAAGGCGCCTACGAAGCCGCCCTGAAATACTCAAAACAGCGCCAGCAGTTCGGCAAGGCCATCAGCGATTTCCAGGCCATCCAGTGGAAACTGGCCGACATGGCCACCGAAATCGATGCCGCCATGCTGCTCACCATGCGCGCCGCAGCGATGAAAGACGCGGGCCTGAAGACCACGCAGGAGTCATCGATGGCGAAGCTCTACGCCAGCGAAGTCGCTGTGAAATGCGCCAACGAGGGCGTGCAGATCCATGGCGGCTACGGCTTCATCAAAGACTACCCTGCGGAAAAGTTTTACCGCGACGTGAAACTGTGCACCATCGGCGAAGGTACAAGCGAGATTCAGCGCCTCGTGATTGCCCGGCAGTTGCTGAAGGACTAACTCGCAGTTCTTATCTCTTAGCTCTCAGCCAGACCTGCCACACAAACAGTCCCCAGTAGCTCCCGCCGAGCGCAACGAACAAATTCGTCAGCAGGATGTGGCCGATGACAAACGCTCGACCCTGAGGCCAATCCTCATGAGAAAAATAGAAGGCATCGACCAGGATGCGCGCTGTCCAGTAACTGCCGATGAAGCCCGCGAGTCCCATCGCCGCCCGGTCGCCGCGAAGCATCTCTGTATGCAGCGCCAGCGTGAGTATCCCAAACGCGATGATGGTCAGTACTGTGAATCCCCCCTGCACCCAGAGCAGCTTCCGGTTGAACGGCATGAGTTGCGCCAAATCGTGTTTCCAGCGCAAGCGCGATGGCACTTGGGCGCTGGCAAGCAGAATGACAAAGTGTGCGGCGCCGGCCAGCCACAGAATCAGATCGAAGCATCGTTCCGCCAGAGTTTGGGTCATAACGCGTGCACCGCACGCATGAAGGGAAGTATGACACGCAACACAAAAGGAGGATGAAAAAGCCAGAAGGCCGGAGCCGCGGTCACGAGCAGCAAGAAGATCCACGCGGCCGGGCCCTTCTGTAGGCCAAGCCGCCTGCCTAGGGTCGAGCGCTCCAACGTCACGCCGAGCCCTTGCAGCACGAAATACCCGGTGGGCAAGCCATATCCGCCGCGCGCCGGCAACGAAATCACCAGGTCATGCATCAGCCCGGAAGCCACAAACACCCACAACCCGGCCGCTGCCACGCCAATGCGCTCGTAAAGGGGACGGAAGACTAGATCGTGAGCCAGTTGGCGAAATCCAAGATTCCAGCGCTTGCCCCAGAACTCACTCAGAGTCTTCGACAGAAGGGGCTTCGACATGATCGGCTGCGCGTCAACGCCCATCCCCTGCCAGAACAATGCGATCAGATGGAAGCTGCCGAAATGCAACAAAAAGATCAGACTGAAAAGACCGATCCATCCCCGCAGCAGAGCATGCTGTTCAGGGATGTGGCGCGCAACCATCCACATGAGCGCGACGCCGAGTGTGGTCTTCAGAGTCGCCCAAAGCCACTCCCGGGCGTTGGGCTCGGCCGGATGCTTGCTGGGGTCTAGAAAAGCTTCCGCGTCCATCCCGGGCCACGCCACCAGGTAGGCGATCGATCGCCCGGCGCTGTGGGCGACTCGGGTGCGAGCCTTCCACCAGGTCATCCATTTCAGGCCGGCAAAAATGGCGAAAGACAGAGCCCACATGAACACCCATGCGGGTACTCCCGTTTGCAACGTCATCACTAATGCAGGGAAGGCAAGAAACGGCAGCGTCTCAATCCAGATGCTGCCTCGTCCTGCGGCACTCGGAGGCGGGGAGACAGAGGTCAATATTGTTCCTAGCGCGATGCCACGTTATCACCGGCGGTGGAGTAGTGGCCCAATATACAGCAGAACACCCTCTGGCGATCATGACGTGGCCGTGGACAGGCTTTCTTCCCGAGACTCTACTCCTGCTTTACACTGTTCACTTGGACACTTCTGGCTCGAATCACGACATCCAAACTTGGATCGACTCGCTGCGCTCCGGCGACGTCCGCACTCTGGCCCGGGCCATTTCCACCGTCGAGAATCGCCGCCCAGGATGGTCCGACCTGCTGAAAGCCTTGTTCCCGCACAGCGGACGTGCTCGGGTCATCGGTCTGACAGGCGCGCCGGGAGCGGGCAAGAGCACGCTGGTCGACCAGTTGGCGCGGCTCTATCGCAAGCAGAATCAAAGCGTAGGCATCGTCGCCGTCGACCCCACCAGCCCGTACACCGGCGGCGCGATTCTCGGCGACCGCATCCGCATGCAGGAACATTTCGCTGACCCCGGCATTTACATCCGTAGCATGGCCACCCGCGGATCGCTGGGCGGCCTGGCGCGCACTACCGCCGACGTCACCACCGTGCTCGACGCCTCCGGCCGCGACATCATCCTGATCGAGACCGTTGGCGTCGGCCAGGATGAAATCGAGATCGTGCGCCTCGCCGACATCACCGTCGTGATTCTTGTACCCGGCATGGGCGACGATGTGCAGACGATCAAGGCGGGCATCATGGAAATCGCCGACCTCTTCGTGATTAACAAAAGCGATCGCGAAGGCGCCGAACGAGTGGAGCGCGAGATTCGCGCTCTGCAGTCGCTCGCCCTGCGCCACGATGGATGGACGCCTCCGATCGTGAAAACCATTGCAAGTGACGGAACCGGAGTCGAAGAACTCGCTGCCGCGATCAACGATTACGCTGGGTATCTTCAGAAGGAAAATCTGGCGCTGAAAAAGAGTGTGCAAAACTGGCAGGAGCGCCTCGTCGAAATGCTGCGCGATGTGATGCTCGAAAAAGCGCGCGCCCAACTCGGCGACGGCACCATGGCAAAGCTGGCGGCAGAAGTCGCCGAGCACAAGCGCGATCCCTATACGCTGGTGGAAGAGCTCGCGGCCAAGGCACAGAACACGTAGCCCCGGACGCATTCGTCCGGGCGCTTCTGAAATCGAACGGCAAGCGGACGAATGCGTCCGCCTAGTGAGCGGGGAATGAGCCCAATGTTTCAAATCGATCATCTCGGCATCGCAGTGAAGTCGCTGGCAGCGGCGAAGTCAATTTATGAAACGCTGGGCCTCAGCGTCTCGCCCGAAGAAACGGTCGAGCCGGAGCACGTTCGCCTGGTCATGGTGGCAGTAGGAGAGAGCCGACTCGAACTGCTTGAGGCCACCTCAGAAAATTCGACCATCGCCAAGTTCATCGCCAAGCGCGGCGAAGGCCTGCACCACGTGTGCCTCAAGGTCCCCGACCTAACCGCCGCAGTCGATCGCCTAAAGAAAGAGGGCGTGCGTCTTGTGTCCGAAGAAATCAAGGTGGGCGCGGGGGGACACAAGTACGTGTTCGTTCATCCCGCAAGCACCGGAGGCGTGCTGCTGGAACTTGTCCAAGCGCAATCGAAGCCGGAATGAATACGAGAGAGGAGATTCAGAACGAGATCGTCGAGATTGTGAATCGCGAGACCAGGGCTTGGGATACGCGAGATGGGGAGCTGCTGATCACAGTTTTCCATCCGCACATGGTTTGGCCCCGGCCTAATTCGGCTGACTCTCACGATCCGATAAACTGGGTATTTGTGATGGGACGCTTCGCCCCCCCATCGTTGGAAGAAGGTGTGGCGGGATTTGTTTGCCACTCATACTCTCGTCCATGATCGCCGCCAGATTCAAAGGATCGACATTTCCGATCCGTGCGACGCCGCGTTCGCTGTCGTTGATGTCGACACACTGTGGCGTGATCGGGAGGGAAAGGACTTGCGCTGGAAAGGACGAGCGTGCAAAGTCTATAGCCGGATGGGTGACCAGTGGAAAATGACAATGCACACGGGTCTTCTCGATTATGAGAGCTTTCCGTGCCCGTAATTCTGTGACGGACTGAGCCAATCTATTCATGCTTCTCATCACCGACACATCCGGCAGAAACGGCACTGTCGCCCTCGCGCGTGTCGGTGAGAGCGACGATGTGCAGGTCCTTGAAGTCGTGCCGCTCGCGGGCGGCATGTTCTCCGCGCAGCTGGTCCCGCAGATCGCCTCCCTGCTTCAGAACCACGGACTCACCAAGTCCCACATCGCTGCCTTCGTCGTCGTCTCCGGCCCCGGATCGTTTACAGGCCTGCGCGTAGGACTCGCCGCCATCAAAGCCCTGGCCGAGATTTTGCAAAAGCCCATCGTGCCGGTATCGCTCCTCGAGCTGGTGGCGGCCGAGAGTCGCGCCCAAGGCAAAGTCGTAGCCGCGCTGGACGGCGGCCGCCACGAGGTTTTCTTCGGAGCCTACAACCTGGCGGGCGAATTGCTCCAGGTTCTGCGCGAGGAACTGTTGTCGCAGCCGGACTTTGTTTCCTCCGCGCGAGACTCGACTGTCGTTACCCCAGACGCGGCGCTCGCCGCAATCGCACGGGATGCGGGCCTCACAGTTGTGATGGTACAGAATCCAAATTCTGAAATGATCGCGGGCTTCGGATGGAAGAAACTGCGAGCCGGCGCAACCGTCTCGCCCGATCAGTTGGAAGCCAGCTACATGCGCCGCTCCGACGCCGAGATGTTTGTAAAACAAAACTCCTAGCTGCTAGGTGTTAGCGGCACCACTGGAGCGTCTGGAAACCCCATGCAAATCCGCCCCGCAACCTCCGCCGACATTCCTGCCATCATGCATCTGGAGCGGCACTCCCCCACCGCCGGCCACTGGACCGAAGATCAATATCGCCAGGCATTCCGCCGCGACGGCGCTACCAGGCTTGTTCTGATCGCCGAAGATGAACAGACTTCCCCCGTAGGCTTCCTGGTCGCCCAGCATCTCGCTCCCGAATGGGAGCTGGAAAACATCGTTGTAGCACCCACAGCCCGCCGAAAGGGGCTAGCGAAGCGGCTTTTAGACGCACTGCTAGCCGCTGCTAAAAAAACAAACAGCAAGTCTGTGTTTCTTGAAGTCCGCGAATCCAACACCGCTGCCCGAACCCTCTATGAAACAGCAGGTTTCGAGCAGTCCGGGCGCCGCAAGTCCTACTACACAAATCCTCCCGAAGACGCCGTTCTGTATCGACTCCCCCTCCCCTAATCCCTATTTCTCACACTGAGACTGCACCACTTTTTTGGCATTGAACCCGGTTTTACCCTGTGCTAGCCTCAGCTCATATATCCCGGTTGGAGGTCTGCTGGATGCTGACTTCGAGAGACCAACTCCTGACCACGCACGAGGAATTCCGCAAACTGGCTCAGGAGCACACACAGTATTCGAAACGCCTCGATACACTCACCCAAAAACGTTACCTCAGCGAAGACGAGAAACTGGAAGAGATCCGTCTCAAAAAGCTGAAACTCCGCCTCAAAGATCAGATGGAGTCCATTGAGCGCGAGTATCGGTTGCAGTACGGCGTCAGCGTAGCGTAATCATTCTGGCCAATCTCCAGCGGCCTGGCCGCTCAGGGAGTTTTGCATCTTCCAACGGGCGCGATGAAGCGCCTTTTCTTATTTGTACTTACAGCGCTTTTACTCGTAATCTGCCATCTCCGGGTCGCGCGCAGCTCGACCCAGACTCCAGCCGAAATCCGGGTCGTCACTCCCCTATCTTTTCACCGCGCTTCAGCGTTCGATCAAAGAACTCGGCAGTGGCGCCGTAGGCCCGCACCCAGTCCTTCCACCTCAGAAACCCATGGATCTCGTCGGGCAGGATCAGTTGCTCGAATGGAACGTGCTGCGCGCGCAATCGCTGCACCAGATCCACTGTTTGGCTGAAAGGCACATTGCGATCATCGTCGCCATGGATCAGCAGAACCGGCGACCTCCACGTATCCACGTAGGCATCAGGTGAAGACTCCCACGCCCGCTTCACCGCAGCTTCCGCATCGGGTGGGCGCAACGCGACATTTCCGAAGTACGGTCGCTCTGTCAGAAAGACACTCCAGTCGTGCACGCCGTGAAAATCGACCCCCGCTTTGAACAGATCTGAATTGCGCGCCAGACCCATGGCGGTCAGAAAGCCTCCGTAGGAGCCACCCCACAAGCCGATCTTCTCTCGGTCCACTTCCCCAAGCGATTGCAGATACCGTCCCGCTGCCACGACGTCTTTGTACTCAGCCGCTCCTCGCCAGATGCCATTGGGTGCCTCGCGAAAAGCGCGTCCGTACATAATGCCCAGCCGGTAATTCACCGAAAGCACCGCGTATCCGCGGCTGGCCAGATACTGATTCATTGCGTAGGCGTTGTGGTAGTAACCCATGGAGTGAAAGCCGAGCATCATCTGCCGCCGCGGCCCGCCGTGCATGAAGACCAGCCCCGGAATCTTGCCCGCAGCGTCCCGCGGCAGAAAAAGCTGACCGTGCAGCGTGATTCCGTCTTCGCTCTGGAAGATTACCTGCTTCGGCGTGACCAGAGAAGCCGAAGGCAAGTCGCTCGGCAGTGCCTGCTTCGCGATCATCTCGCGGCCCTTCTCTGTGACCTCATACGGCATGGCCGTTGAGATTGCCGTGGAACCGAGGCAAACAATGCGCTGGCCATCTCCAGTCTCGACGGGGGACCACTCGATCGTGTCACCGCTGGTCAGCGCCTGCGGTGTTCCGCCAGATACGCGCACGCGCCATAGGTGCCGCCGATCTACGTCGCCTTGGTTCGAGGAATAAATCACCCAAGCCTTGTCCGCGCTGAGGGTAACGTCTTCTACATCGAAATCGCCCGGCGTGAGCAGAGTGGCTTGCCCACCACCGGCAGCGATGGAATATAAGTGATTGCGCCCATCCTGCTCCGAGGAAAACAGCACTCGTCCCTCGGCACCAACATTGAGCGAGCGGTCTGCGCTCACCGAAGGCAACGAATCCTGGAGCTCTTCCCCGCTTCGCCATAACGGGTGTCCCCTGCCCGTGACCGCATCGGCCATCCACAGCGACCACGGTTCGGGGCGTACCGGAATCAGCGGCAGCTTGTTTTCCTCTCCGGCGATCCGCACGAAGATCACCCATTTGCCATCCGGCGACCAGCGCGGCATCGAATCCTTATCCACGCTTGGCTCCAGGTAGCGGATCGTGCCACCGTCGAAGTCGTATATGGCGATCAAGCTATGACCTTCGCGCCGGCTCACGAAAGCCACGTGTTTGCCATCAGGCGACCACTTGGGATCCTCTGCGGCTCCCCGCACCGACGTCAGTTCTTTGACCTGCTGTTTCCCGTCGACACTGGCGATCCACAATTTCTTTTTTGCGGACCACACCGCCCGCGTGCTGTCAGGCGAAACCTGGATATCTTCACAATCTTCTTCGGGGCAGCCCATATCCCCGAGGAGCCGTGGCTTTGCAGCTTTTCCGCCCACGTCCCACGCGAACACCTGCTGCTTGGCTCCCGTCGTCGAGCTTTCCGGATTGGCGCTCTCCTGTGCGTCATTCAATTCACTGCCGCGGGCATAGAGCACAGTCTTGCCGTCGGGGGTGAGCCGCAGGCTGGCAATGGGCTGGCCGTCGTCTGCACTGTAATGTGTCAGTTGGTGGGCGCTGTGAACGAGGTCCGGGCCTTCGGCTACCCACACGTTGCGGACGCCCTTGGCATTGAACACCCACGCCACACGGCCCCCTTGCGCGGCGGCGACCAGTTCTCCCGGAAAAGGTGAACTCATCACCTGCTCCAGTGTGAACGCAGATTGCGCCCATGCAGACGTGGCGCAGGCCAGGAACAGACCAAGACCAATGTTCAAGCGAAGTTTGGCAAATGGCATAGGCCGATAGGGTATGCGAAGAGCAGCCGGCTCGCAAACAGAGGATGCCCCCAAATCGTCCTGAGCCCGGCAGCCTGCTCTATAATTGAAAGCTCTCATGGTTCGTGACGGATATCTATACGCTCTTCCCCTCATCGCCGCTGCCGTTCTTCTCGGCTGGCTGACTCAGCCGGCGTGGGCGATCATTCCTTGCCTACTGGCTTTCTTCTTTCTGTGGTTCTTTCGCGATCCCGAGCGGGCGATTCCCCAGGACCCCGGCGCGATCGTTTCTCCCGGCGACGGCACAGTCACAGACGTTTCGCCCATCACGGTTGGGAACGAGAAGCTGACCCGCCTCAGCATCTTTCTCAGCGTCTTCAACGTTCACGTGAACCGCTCGCCGATCACCGGCGTCATCCGAGAAGTGCGCTACCAGCGCGGCCAATATCTGAATGCCATGAATAAGGCGTCCGCTGAGCTGAACGAGCAGAACATCGTTACCGTGGAAGGCGATGGCCAGAAGGTCGTCTTTAAGCAGATTGCGGGCCTGCTCGCGCGCCGCATCGTGTTCTACCCCAAGGTCGGAGATCGCCTCGATCGGGGCCAGCGTGTTGGCCTAATTAAGTTCGGATCGCGCGTCGACGTGCTGCTCGATTCCTCTGCCCACATCAACGTAAACATCGGTGACCGCGTGCAAGGCGGCGCCAGCGTGTTGGCCTACCGGCAGCCTCAGGGCGCGCTAACGGCTGCCGACAGCGCTCCTGCCGCACAGAGGGGGGGTTAATGGATCAGGCTCCTCCCAAACAGCGCCGCCGCCTCAGCAAAGGGATGTACATCCTCCCCTCGCTCTTCACCACCGCCAACATGGCGATGGGTTACTACGCCATCTTGCAAGTCATGCACGCCACCGCCACCGAGTACTGGCACCTCGACAACGCGGCGAAAGCGATCGGATTCGCGGTCCTCTTTGACGGGCTCGACGGCCGCATCGCGCGCATGACCGGTACCAGCAGCGATTTTGGCAAGGAACTGGACTCTCTCGCCGACGCGATCACCTTCGGCGTGGCTCCCGCCATGCTGGCCTTCAGCTGGGGATTCAACCTAATGCCTACGGTCCTGCTGACCGAGTGGCACATCAAGCTCACGCAGCTGGGAGCGATTGCCAGCTTTCTGTTCTTGATGGCGGGCGCGAGCCGCCTGGCGCGCTTCAACATCACCTCCAATCCGCAGCCCTCAAATCCGGGCCGTCCAGGGAAGAAATACTTCGTGGGTATGCCCATTCCGGCAGGAGCAGGTGTGATCGCCGCGGTGGTTCACTTCGAAGCCGGTGATCCCATCGTGTCCTGGTACACGGCTCTTACGTGGCTGGCCATGGTCACCACCGTCGGCTACCTGATGGTGAGCACGTGGCGCTTCTACAGCTTCAAAGATATCGACTTCCGCTCGCGCCATCCGTTCCGCCTGATTCTTTTTCTGGCAGCGCTGTTCGCCTCCATCTTCTTCTTTTCGCGTCAAGTGCTTTTCTTCATCGCGCTGTTCTATATGATCTCCGGCGTTTTCTGGCGCGTTCAGTGGATTTTCCGCCGCAGGAATGATCCCCCCCCGCCGCCGTACAAGGAGGCTTCGCAGACGTCATGAACGACTCCGTCAAGCCCCCGTCTGCGTCGCACCCCGCGGCTTCCCGCGGCAGTCTCTACCGCGCTGCCATCGTGGGGGCCGCCTCGCTCAAGGGCAAGGAAGTTGCCGAGATGCTGAACGAGCGCAATTTCCCCGCCGCCGACATCCGTCTGCTCGATGACGACGAATCCCTCGGCCAACTCGAGGCCATGGGCGACGAAATTAGCTTCATCCAGCGTGTGCGCGCCGAACAGTTTGAGCACGTGGATTTCACTCTTTTCGCTTCCGATGAAGAGTGCACCCGCAAGAACTGGAAAGACGCTCGCGAGGCCGGTAGCGCCATCATTGATCTCTCCGCCGCCCTGGAAAATGAAGCCGGCGCCAGCGTGCGGTCTTTGTGGGTCGAGCGCGAGCGCGGACAAGTCCCCGCTCCCGATCTCCAGCCCGGTCCTTGCGTCGTGGCTCATCCCGTTGCGGTCACGCTGTCTCTATTACTCTTGCGCGCTACCAAAGCGGGTGCGATCCGGCGAGCCGTGGCCACGGTGTTCGAACCCGCCTCCGAGCACGGCCAGCGCGGCATGGACGAGTTGCACCAGCAGACCGTGAACCTGCTCTCGTTCCAGTCTCTCCCCAAAGATGTCTACGATGCGCAGGTCGCATTCAACATGATCGCGCGCTACGGGCAGAAGTCGCAGCCCGCGCTTGCCTCGGTGGAGGTTCGCATTTCCCGCCACTACCACAAGATTGCCGGTGACGCTGCTCCGCGGCCGTCGCTTATGCTCCTGCAGGCTCCCATCTTCCACGGCCACGCCCTGGCGCTTTTTCTCGAAATGGAGGGCGCCGTTGATGTCCAGACCCTGTCACAGGCCCTGACGGGCGATCATGTCGCAATACCGGGCGCAGACGAAGATTCGCCCAGCAACGTGAGTTCCGCGGGCCAGCCGGACATTCAACTCGCGATCAAGCCCGATCCCGCGCAGCCCAACGGTGTCTGGTTGTGGGCCGCCGCCGACAACCTCCGCATCTCGGCCCTGACCGCGGTGGAATGTGCCGAGAGCATGACCGCCACACGCCCCACGGGGAAGATCCAATGAACACGCATGCGGTGTGTCTGCTGGTGCTGCTGTCGGCGGTCCCGCTGTGCGGATGCGGTTACCACACTGCCGGCCATGTCGTGCAGCTTCCCGACAACGTCAAGACCATCGCCGTCCCGGCCTTCAAGAATGAGACGCTCACCTACCGCATCGAACAGATGCTCACCGCCTCAGTCGTGCGCGAGTTTACGACCCGCACTCACTACCACATCCTCAACGCTCCCAGTGAAGCTGCCGACGCCACACTACGCGGAACTGTGCTTTCCACCACGGCCTCTCCGCTCACTTATGACTCGGCGACCGGACGTGCCGCAAGCGTGCTGGTGGTGGTCAGCGTCAAGGTCACGCTCACCGACCGCAACGGTAAGGTGCTGTACCAGAATCCGGCGTACTTATTTCGTGAGCAATACGAACTCTCGCAGGATCTACCCAGTTTTTTCGAAGAAGATTCCCCCGCGTTCCGGCGCCTGTCCCAGGATTTCGCGCGGACGCTGGTCTCAAATATCTTGGAGGGATTCTAAACAGTGAAACGATCTCGTATGGACGATGGCGTCATCCTGAGCGGAGCCGTTTTTCAAGCGGAGCGAAGGATCTGGCGGGGAGCGAGTCGCTCCCGATTTTCGCTTGTGTTAGCGATCTCCGCCACTCTGCTCACATCGGCTTGCTTCTCCGGTTCCCGCCCGCCCCACATCGGCAGCGCAGCCCGCGACTTCACCGTGCAGGACTCCGATCGGAAGGTCAGCCTGAATCAGTTTCGCGGTCAGGTCGTCATCCTGAATTTCTGGGCGACCTGGTGTCCCCCTTGCTTGGAAGAGCTACCGTCGATGGCCGCCATGCAAGACCGCACGCGCAGCAAAGGAATTGTGGTGCTGGGCGTCAGCATTGATGTCGATGAAGACGCCTACCACCGTTTTCTCCAAGCGCGCGGCGTCAACTTTCTGACCGTGCGTGACCCTGAGCAAAAGGTTGCCACCCTGTACCGGACTACAGGCTGGCCGGAAAGCTACATCATCGACCGCCAGGGCGTCCTCCGTCGCAAATTCGTCGGTCCCGTCGACTGGAACTCTCCCGAGGTCATCGACTTCCTGAACAAGCTGTAAGAGTTGGTGTTGCGAAGCAATTCAGGTGTGCAGCTCGGCGTCATCCCGACCGGAGCCGCTTTTCAGCCGGAGGGAAGGGGGCTCGCGCGGAGCAGCGCAGCGCAGTACGAACTACGTTACGCTCGAACCACTAGTCGAATCGAATTCTCGATGCTACATTTGAAAACAATGACCGTCGCCACGACAGAGAACATGGGATGAGGGCCTTCGCCCAGGCCGAGCGCTTTGTCAGCGAACTGGAATCGCGCAAGCTGCGCGCCGCCTACGTCTTCGTGGGCGACGAGGCTTTTTTCCGCAAGCGTTTTCGCGACGCCATCCTCGAGCACCTCGTCCCATCCGGCCTCCGCGACTTCAGCTTTTTCGAATTCGATCTCGCCGAAAACGATCTGCCAGAAGTTCTCGACCGTGCGCGCACGCCCTCGCTGATGGCCCCGTTTCAGGTGTTCTTCGTACGCGGTGTAAAGAACCTTTTCGGCCGCGGCTCGAACGAAGAAAAGCTCGCCGCAATCGAAGACTACTGCAAGAATCCCAATCCCGACGCGCTGGTGGTATTTGTCGCCGACCACATCAGCATCCCCGCCGACGTCCGCCGCATGGAGATGCAGGACAAAGAACGCTACCAGCGCATCCGCGAAACCATGGGCCAGTACTGCGGCATCGTCGAACTGGCGCGCGTGCAAGAGGGCGAAGCCGTCCGCTGGATTTCCGACTACTGCGCCAATCGCAGCGTGAAAATCGAGCCCGACGGCGCGCGCGAGTTAGTCGACGCTCTGGGCGGCGACATGATGATGATTTCCAACGAACTGGAGAAACTGATTCTCTACGTTTGCGAAAAGAAGCGCATTACGCTGGGCGACGTCGAAACCATGGTGTTGGCCGCCAAGCAGCGCTCGCTCTATGAACTGACTGACGCCGTCTCCGCCAAAGAACGCGTTCGCGCGCTGGAAGTTCTCGACGCGATTTTGCTCTCCGGCGAAGGCGAAGAAGCCGCCATCGGACACATCTACATGCTCGCGAAAACCTTCCGCCAGATGCTGGTGATTCTCGAGCGCAACGTCCGCGACCAGCGCATGCTGTGGGCCGCTCTCTGGCAGGGCTTCCGCGTCCCCCCCTTCGCCGCCGATGACATCATCAAGCAGGCCCGGCGTTACAAGAATCGCCGCGAACTTACCCGCGCGATCCGCCTGGTGGCAAAAGCCGATCTGGCCCTGCGCTCCAATCCCGTCAGCAAGCGCATGGTGCTGGAACGCCTGGTAGTGGAGCTGACCACTGAACCCAAACTCGAAACTCCCGGCTGGATGCAGGAACAATTGCCCGGGTGAACTAAAGCAGGGCAGCGATCATCCGTCACACGTCCGCATCCTTACCCCTCTCACGAGTCCTCGCTTCTCTTGTTTCTCGCTCCCCAGTCCTATACTTGCCAAGCTTGCGGTTGTGATTCTGAGGCATGAGGTTTCGGTATGCTTAAGCCCGCACGCAAGGAATTTACTCTTTCCATTCCAACCCTCTCGACTTTGGTCGGCGTCGCCATCGCTCTGTGGTCTCTGATTGCGTGCGGCGGTGGAACGTCGCTGGCGGGTCGCCTGACGGCAGCAAGTTGACCTTTGTCTCCAACCGCACGCTCGATGGCACAGACAACCTGCAGGAAAAGACTAATGTGTGGATCATGAACGTGGATGGCTCCAATCCAACGCCGCTCACCAAGCTGACAAATGTCGGCGTTGACGGTGGAACCGGGTCGCCCGACGGAACGCGGATCGCCTATTTTTCTCCGCGCGCCTTGGACGGCAGCGATGCCGGGGATGCGCGCGGTACCACCAATCTGTGGCTGGGAAAACCGGACGGATCGGGCTCCACCGCTGACCAAGCTTGCAGCGGCGATCAGCACCGGACCCGAGTGGCACCCTTGAGATCTTATGGGCCACAGTTCGGAAGATGCGGTTCACCGCCCGATGGCCCTTGAGGCAAACACTCTGACCGGGCACATAGTAGCGGAATCAGAAGTTTGTCTAGAGTGAAGGATCTTGCACTTATGAAAGCGGGCCACACCTTAGCCTTCGGATTCGAACAACTTGGCGATCTCCTCTTTGCCAGATTGCTGCGCCAGCAGCTTGAACGATCTTCCCCGAGTGTCACTCGCTCCCCGGAGAGCCGGAAACCGCTTCAGGAATCGCGCAACCCACTCGACGTCTCCTCGTTCGATTGCAAAGCCAAAATCGTCCAGCTCAATCCCCAGGAATCCACCCATCTCCCGCAGATATTCAATCGCCCACCCCGCAGGCGTCGCACCAAATTCATTGTCTGCCGCGTTGATGTCCGCGCCCTGCTCCACCAATGCTCGAACGACATCGCGATGTCCGCCAAATGCCGCATGGTGAAGCGCGGTAGCGCCGAGCCTGTCCTTGTGGTTGATAAGCTCGGCATGCCGCTGGGCAATGGCTCGAACATCCGCTACGTTGCCAGTTTTCGCGGCCTCGATGAGTTTCTCGAAGTCACCCATGCCACACCTCCACGGGGTGTGTAACACGTCGCCGTTATACGGACAGAAAGACTATCGCACAACCCGGCAGCGGGCGTTCCTTAGATTTGTTCTCGCTGCGGGACCATAGAACGACTGTGCTACCGGCTGCGCCCGTGGGATTCCTCAGGGCTGCGGTACCCCTTACGGCTGCGGATGCGCAGGCCTTTCTGGTTCTGGGCTTGAACTTCGATCGTGCGGTAATGCCCATCCCGCTTGAACTCAGCTGGCTTATACGACACCGCGTACTGGCTGCGCAGCTCTTCCTGAATGGCGGTGAACGCGTTGCCTACTTCGCTGATCTGCGAAGGGACGAACGATCTTCCTCCGGTGGCTTCAGCAATACGTTCCAAGGCCTTGTTGCCGTGTGCGCCGGAGCGAGTCGGGTTGGTGCTGATGGTGTACACCGCGACCTCCGCCTGCTGCGCAATCTCGATGGCCTTTTCACGGGTCACGGAGCTTGCGTTGTCATTACCGTCGCTCAACAGGATGATGGCTCGCCGGACGGGTCCAGCCTGGGGTTGCTTCAGCAGTTTATCCCGGCAGGCATAGACGAGAGCATCGTACATTGCGGTGAGGGTGCCCGGCCGGAGCACGCGAATACCCGCCGAAAGCTTCTCGGTGTCGCCAGTAAAGTCCTGCGTGACCTTGGGAGTCAGGTCAAAGCCTATGACAAAGGCCTGGTCGTACTTTGGTCGGATCGTCTGTTTCAGAAACTCGATGGCCGCTTCCTGCTCGAACTTGAATCGACTGGTCACCGATTCGCTGGCGTCGATCAACAGGCCGACTTGCAGGGGTAGATCCGTCTCGCTGGCGAAGCCGAGGATCTCTTCCGGCGGCTTGTTGTCATCGAGAATTTTGAAATCGCTTTTCTTCAGATCCTTGATGTAGTGGCCCTGCTTGTCGGTCACGGTGAAAATCAAGTGGATTTCGTTCGCTGTCGTGCGTACCGTGTACACCGGTTCATCTGCTTTTGCAGCTGCATTCTGTGATTGCTCGGTTCCAGCCGAAGGCACAACGCTCGCTCCACTCTGGGAAGGCGGGTGCGCCCAGATCGCAGGCCTCATCAGAGCAAGACCGATAAGTAAGGCAGTGATGGGAAGGAACTTCATGGATTTCGCGTCTACGCTCGCAGCCAGGTCAAGATCCAACCGCCTCCACAACCTCTACCCGTCGCTGAACGCACGGCTGCCCAACTGCATTATCGACAGGCCCGAGCGCCGCACAACTGTTAATTGCAACAGGCACGGAAGGTTCCCGCCAATTTCCACAGTTTTCCACAGCACAAAATGCAAATCCTGTGACGAACAACCTTGACCGAGGAAATTGAGAGTGCAAGCTGGGAGCATGCAAGAAAGCTCCCCCGAAGCCGTTCGACAAAGTCCGTCCGCACCACTTAGATCTCGTTCCGGCTCGTAATCCATTAAGCCATTGCGAATCAATATTTTACTGCCGCATCCCCGTTGATCCACTGCGTAACGATAGGAAAGCGAACAGGAAAGTAAACAATTCAAGAGATGAGGAATGCGAGCAACTGGAGCTAACCCCTTATTCCGCAATATCTTACCCGCAAATCCTTGGGGTTCAAGATTTTACCAGCGCTCAGTCGATCTGCCAACGAGCAACTCTTTTAAAATGAATTATTTTAGAAATTGCTGCGGGAAAAATCTTGATGTACCGCAGGGAGGGATCCCAAACAAGAAAAGGCAGACGGTTGCAGTCTGCCCTGATCTTAACTAATAGCTGAAGGCGGACAGCTCAGAGCTTACTTCAGCGCCGCAACCCGCTTGCCCAGCCGAGACTTGTAACGCGAGGCAGTGTTCTCGTGCAGCGTCCCCTTCTGAATGGCTTTGTCGAGGGCCGATACCGTCTTGCGATAAGACTGCTCGGCGGCTGCCTTGTCGCCTTTTTCGATGGTCTCGCGCAGGTCGCGCAGTTGGGTGCGCAGGGAGGAAGTGTTCGCACGGTTGCGCACAGTGCGTCGTTCGGTCTGGCGTGCACGTTTCAGCGCCGAAGCATGATTTGCCATAACTGGTTGTTACCTTTGTAAGTGCAGAGAGATATTCGGGGTAGGTCCGAATTCCTTATTATATGGAAGCATTCCCACCCGGTCAAACTTTGAAGGTATGTAGAGACAGCCGCCTTCGGCCGTTCCAGTGAAGGCGTCATCGTGACCGGAGCCGTTCTTCAGGCGGAGGGAAAGATCTAGCGTGAAGCATAACGGGTTTCAGCCATGATAGACGGCCTCGATCGCCTCAAAGTACTCATCAACTCCTCGACCCCCATCATCGTGATGGAGACGTCGGAGGAGACTCACGCGGTCACCATGGTGCGCACCGCGTGCACCGCACTCAACATGGCGACCTTTGAGTGGAGCATCGCCGATGGCCTGTTGCGCTCCGGCTCGAACGCTCCCGTCGAAGCGCAGAAGACGACGCTGCAGGCCCGCATCGAGCAGTCCACATTGCGAGCTCAGAGCAGTCGCGCCTATGCGCAAATGCGAACCGCGCTCAGCCCCAGTAGCACGGAAGCCGACAGACTCACGCTCGCGATGGCCTCCTCCTTAGGAGCCGGCGCTTCTGGCGCGGCCACCGGCGCGGCCATCTACAACACCCGCGAACCCGTGCAAGCCCTCGCCAACATGGAGGCGACGACGCTCGAAGCCGTCTTCATCCTGAAAGACTTTCACCGCCACATGGACGACCCCGTCGTTGTGCGCCGTCTGCGCGACGTGGGCCAGAAGTTCGCCACCAATCGCCGTACGGTCATCATCACCGCGCCCGAAATCACCGTGCCCGCAGAACTCGCAACTCTGGTCGAGTACTTCGATCTCCCGCTTCCCGATCGCGACCGGTTGCACGAGATCATTCATGACGTGTTCGCGCGCCTCTCGAAGACCTACACGCTGAAGCTGCAACTCGACGCTGCCGGCGTGGAAGCGATGTCCGCCAACCTGCGCGGCCTGACCGAAGAAGAAGCTGAGCGCGCCATCTCGCAGGCGCTGGTCACGCGTTACGCGCTGTGTCCCGAGAGCGTCACCGATGTGCTCGAAGCCAAGAAGCAACTGCTGCGCCATTCGGGCATGCTCGAGTTCATCGAAGCCACCGACAACATGGCTGCCGTCGGTGGCCTTGAAAACCTGAAGCACTGGCTCGGTCAGCGCCGCGGAGCCTGGGAAGACTCGGCCCGTGACTTCGGCCTGGAGGCGCCGCGCGGGATGATCATCCTCGGCGTGCAGGGGTGCGGCAAGTCGCTCTGTGCCCGTGCCGTCGCCGGAGAGTGGAAACTGCCGCTGCTTAAGTTCGACACCTCCGCCGTCTACGACAAGTTCATCGGCGAGACCGAAAAGCGCATTCGCAAAGTCTTCCAAGTGGCCGAAAGCCTTGCTCCCTGCGTCCTCTGGATCGATGAGTTGGAGAAGGTTTTCGCCGGAAGCGGGCCGGACTCAGCTTCGGCCGACGCCGGCGTCTCCTCGCGCCTGCTGGCGTCGTTCCTCTCCTGGATGCAGGACCGCAAGGCCGCCGTCTTCGTCGTCGCTACCTGCAACAACGTGACTGTCCTTCCGCCCGAGCTGATTCGCAAGGGCCGCTTCGACGAACTGTTCTTCGTCGATCTTCCAAACCAGGCCGAGCGCAAGCAGATCTTCGCCATCCAACTCGCGAAGCGCAAACGCAATCCCGCCGACTTCGATCTCGACAAAGTCGCCGCCGCCGCGAAGGGATACTCCGGAGCCGAGATCGACGCAGCCATCCAGGCCGGACTCTACGCAGCCTATTCCGAGAAGATGCCGCTCTCCACGCAGTCGCTGCTCGATGCGCTGACGCAGACCGTCCCGCTCTCGACCACACGAGCCGAAGAGATCCAGACCCTGCGCAATTGGGCCGCACCAGAGCTGTGCCCGCTTCGGTCCCCGATGATGCCGCGGTCACTCGCTGATCTTGCCGGAGCCTTCGGGCGCATGAACTAGGTTGAAGTGCTGATCAAACGCCCGCTGCAGTTGTTGGCTGAATTCTTCCCGGCTGGGCCGATGGCTCGTCGATGTGGCGCGAAACCTCCACTCCGAGCACGACGTGCACTCGATCTCTACGGGAATGTCCGCAAGCCACTTGGTGACATGCAAGGACGGCTTCTTCATGCTGCAAGTTTCCCACAGACCGACTACATTTTGCTCCCATTGACTCCCACTCCGGCCCGGGGTACGCTTTAGCGTAATGGTAGTGACTTGCCTTCTGGGCATGCGCATTCCGGTTGGTCCCGTCTCCAAGCGAAACCCTGCTTTGTGTGCGAGCTGCCTAAGGTGCATCTCAAGTGTTCCGCGGCTGCCGGGCTTTGCCCGGCCGAACAGCCGAGGGCGGGTGTCCCTACATAGTCGTCAAACACACTGAATGAAGAAAAGCATCGGCGTCAGCCCCAACATCGAGACCTTCTTCGGCACACGGGATGAGAATGTGCGCCTGCTGGAAGATGGTCTCAACATCACCATCAATCTGCGGTCGAACGCCATCGAACTCGAAGGCGCGGCCAAAGACGTAGCTCGCGTGGAGCAGGTCTTCGCGGACTACGAGACGCTGCTGCGCTCCGGCCACACCTTCAACAACGGTGACCTCAACAGCATGCTGCGCGTGCTGATCTCCGATCCCAACTCGACCCTCCGCGGATTGGCCGACGCCGGGCGCCAGCGTTCCTTTGGACGCCGCACCGTCCAGCCCAAGAGCAGCAACCAGCGCCGTTACCTCGAAGCCATCGAGGCCCATGACATGGTGTTTGGCATTGGTCCCGCTGGAACAGGGAAGACTTACCTCGCCGTCGCGATGGCGATCTCCGCGCTGCTGGCCAAGCGCGTGAATCGCATCATCCTGGCGCGTCCGGCGGTAGAAGCGGGCGAACGTCTGGGCTTTCTGCCCGGCACGCTGCAGGACAAGATCGATCCGTATTTGCGCCCGCTGTACGACGCCTTGTATGACATGCTCGATCCCGAGAAGGTGGATCGCTACCTGGAGAAGAACGTCATCGAAATCGCGCCGATCGCCTTCATGCGCGGTCGCACGCTGAACGATTCGTTCGTCATTCTCGACGAAGCGCAAAACACTACCTCAGAGCAGATGAAGATGTTCGTCACCCGCCTGGGCTTCAACTCGAAAGCCGTAATTACCGGCGACGCCACGCAGATTGACTTGCCCAATGCGCGCCGTAGCGGACTGCTCGAGGCTATGGATGTTCTGAAGAGCGTCGAAGGATTGGCGTTCGTCCACTTCGACGAAACGGATGTGGTGCGCCATCATCTGGTGCAGCGCATCGTGCGCGCCTACGACGAACACAAGACGCGCGTGACCGAGCAGCAGATGCTCTTGTTGGCCGAACCCAGGCGTGCGGACGCAGCCAGCGCCGAGAAGCAGGCAGCTGCGGCGGCTCTCGAAGCGAAGTCGGCTTCGGTCGAAGCCAAGGGATAAGCAAGATACCTGAGACGGGAGGGCCGCGACTCCGCCCTCCTGTTTGCTTTTGAACTCAACTTTTGCGCTCAACACCGATCCAGTAAGAGGCCTCAGAAAGATTTGGTGATTCTCCAGAAGAAAGTCGCGGGATTGAGTGAGGGCACGCTGGAGCGTTTCGTGTTGCGCGCGCGCAAGGCCGTCGGTATCCGCTCGCCAGTAGACGTGCTCGTCACGAGCAGCTCCGTCGTGCGTTCGCTCAACCGCCAGTTCCGCAATCAAAACAAGGCCACTGATGTGCTGTCGTTCCCGGCTATTTCCGCGAGCCGCGGACCTCGCAGTCGACCGAGACTCGCCGGCGAAGTCGCCATCTCCGCCGACATCGCCTTGCAAAACTCCGTCCGTCGCGGCCATCCCGTTGCCCAGGAAATCAAGATTCTCGCACTGCACGGAATCCTTCATCTAGCGGGCTTTGACCATGAGCGCGATAATGGTGAGATGGCGCGCCGAGAGCAGACATTGCGCCGGGCGCTCAAGCTGCCGGCTGCCTTGATTGAGCGGGTCCACGCCGCAACCGCGCGCGGCACAGGGCGTGCAACAGGAGCGCGGAGGATGGGATGACCTATGCCGTCGCGATCGCGCTGCTTCTGCTGTCGGGCCTGCTGACGCTCGTCTCCTACGTGGACCGCGTTTACCAGGAAGTCGGGAAGTTCCTTTCTCGCGAATTCCAGGACAACATTGACGTCTTTGAACAGAAGGTTGAACCGGAGCTGGGAGTAGGCCGAACGCGGGCCGCGCTCTCCATGGCGGTCCTCACGCAACTGACCATGGCGGCGATTGCCCTGCTCATCGGCTTCCTGGTTTTCAGCGATCAGACCTGGAATATCTACGAGATCCTGCAAACTACGATCAGTCTCATCCTGATCGTCATCGTGTGCAACCGCTTCCTGCCCTTCGTGTTCTTCTCGCGTACGAAAGGTGAGTGGCTGATTCACTGCACGCTGGTACTCAAGATATTGATCTACGCGGTCATGCCGGTGACGATCGTGTTGGGATTCCTGCAATCAGTAGCGTCGCTGACCAAGCAGAACACCAGCGAGCAGCCGGAGACCTCGGCCGAAGCGGTGGACGCGTTGATCGAGGCCGGCCAGGAAGAGGGCATTATTCAGGAAGGCGATCGCGACCTGATTCAGTCGGTAGTCGAATTCAGCGGCAAGACTGTGCGCGAAGCGATGAAGCCGCGTCCCCAGATGTTTGCCGTGCCTTCTGATACCACGGTCGAGCGCTTCATCGAGATGTTGCGCGTCAAGCACTACTCGCGCGTGCCGGTGTATGAAGACAGCATCCACAACATCAAGGGAATCGTCTACACGCAAGATGTGCTCCAGGTGCCTGACAGCGAAGCCCAGGTGCGCAGACTGGATACGATCATGCGCCGCGATGTTTACTTCGTTCCCGAAAGCAAGCTGGGAAGTGACCTGCTGCGCGAAATGCAGAAGCAAAGCATCCGCATGGCGATCGTGGTCGACGAATACGGCGGTGTGGCTGGACTGGTCACGATCGAAGATCTGGTGGAAGAGATTGTGGGTGAGATCCGCGACGACCATGATAAGCCTGAGATCGTGCGGGAGGGCGAGCGCTCGTTCATCGTTGCGGGCGGGATGGATGTTGACCGCCTTGATGAACTTTTCGGCAGCAAGCCCGAAGGAAAGGAGTCGGCCACGATTGCCGGCCTGGTCAGCGAACTGGCCGGCCGCATTCCGCGCAAGGGCGAAGTGGTAGAGGAAGACGGACTGCGTTTTGAAGTTCTTGAGTCCACTGACCGCAAAGTGGAGCGAGTGCGAGTTACCGCAGTGCAGCCGCGGCAGTTGAAGTTGATCTAACACAGCTGCGAGCTACCAGCTACGAGCTACCCGCTACGAGCAACGAGCTGAAGAGCTGAAGAGCTGAAGAGCTGAAGAGCCAAATCCCTTTCACGCTGGAATTCCGTCTTCACTGGATGTGCAGGTTGCCTAGGATTACGTGAGGGTCGAGGCTCGAGGCTCGCAGCTCGAAGCTAAGGACAAATGGAACAGCGCATCAGCATCATCACGCTGGGCGTTGCGGATCTGAATCGCAGCCAGGAGTTTTACGAACGGCTCGGATGGCGGCCGTCCATAGCCAAGTCTGAGGGCATCGTGTTCTTCCGGGGGGGAGGGATGGCTCTCGCCCTGTATCCGCGAGAAGAGTTAGCAAAGGATGCGAACCTTGCGGTCGATGGCAGCGGCTTCAGGGCGATCTCCCTTGCCTACAACGCTCGCAACCGTGCAGAAGTCGACTCAGTGCTCATCGAAGCTGAGACTGCAGGCGCAAAGATCGTCAAGCCGGCACAGGAAGCATTCTGGGGCGGCTATTCGGGCTACTTCTCCGATCCAGACGGGTTTCTGTGGGAAGTTGCCTGGAATCCATTCTTCCTGATCGCCGAGGACGGAAGCATTTGGATTCCTGAGTGAGAAACCTTCCGGCTTCTGGCTG
>DATDGW010000123.1:0-4133 GCA_036521895.1 Candidatus Sulfotelmatobacter sp.
TACGGTCGAGTAGGCCGGCGGAGTTGCACCGCCAGCCTCTCACAGAACCGAGCGTGAGGCTCTCGCCTCACTCGGCTCCCATCAGGCAAACACACCAGTCATCCCGATCTGCCAATGTACAAAGAGATCCACGCATTCCGTCGCCAGCCGTTGTAGGAACTGACTTGCTTGGACTTTGTGGCGTTTGAAGCGCTTGAACTTACGCATCGCCCAGGCCACAAGCGTCTGATTGACGTATCGCAGCGAGGGATACAGCGCCGAGGGGGCATAGCGCCCATAGTACGCAATCCATCCGCGAAGGAGAGGATTGAGTTTCTGGGCAATGTCCTGCAGGGACAGCTGCGTTTGACGCCGTATGTTCAAGTCCCGGATCGCCTGGCGCATGGCCTTCATTGCCGAGGGGCTGACTGCTGGATTGAATCCTCCAAACAGTGAGTTGTCTCGGAAATTTCGCACCAAGCGAGGCCGAAAGCAGTATCCGAGGAAGTCAAATTTGACGTTCGGATATTTGCCTTTTCGCTTCCCGTCTTTGCAGTAGACCACCTTGGTCTTCGCCGGATGCATTTCCAGGTGGCACTCCGCCAACCGGGCCTGTAGCTCCGCCTTGAGGGCTTCTGCTTCGTGCCCAGTGCGGCAATGCACCAGCCCATCATCCGCATACCGACACCATGGAAGGTCCGGATGTGTCCTTGCCATCCAGAGGTCAAACGTGTAGTGCATGAAGAGATTAGCCAGGATGGGGCTAACCACTCCGCCTTGAGGCGTACCGCGGCTTCGCTCAATCATGGTTCCATCTTCCTGCACCATGGATGCCTTGAGCCATCTTTCGATGTACAACAGCGCCCACTTACACGTTATGTGTTTCCGAACAGCCCGTAGCAAAAGTTCGTGGTCGATGTTGTCGAAGAACCACAC
Source organism: Candidatus Sulfotelmatobacter sp. (assembly GCA_036521895.1). GTDB lineage: Bacteria > Acidobacteriota > Terriglobia > Terriglobales > Acidobacteriaceae > Sulfotelmatobacter. Next base: position 916 of record DATDGW010000123.1, read on the forward strand.
GACACACTACCCACCACCAAGGCCTTCCAAAGCATGTCACCATTACTCGTCCGCAGCACCCGTTGGAAGGTAAGAAACTGGCTGTTTTTGGGCAACGCCGTTTCCAGGACAAATTACATCTGATTCTGACTATGCCCCAAGGAGGTCGTGCACTCATACCCAAGGAGTGGACCGACCTCGAGGCCCTCCCGCCGGAATCGCCGGCGCAAGCGACCCCCCACAACAACCTTCTCGGTTCGGTTCGGGAGTTGCTTCATGCACGCGCTGTCGTAGACGCTCTCCTCAATCGTCGCAACGTCTGAGCGGCCCCCAGTGGGCCTGCGCCCCCCCGCGGCGACGAGAAATCTATAGAACGAGGAGAACACTCATCTTGCAACGCATGCTGAACTTTCTCGACATCCCCATTCTCGAAATTCAGGTATGGGAAACCCTGCAGGAGGAAGCGAGAAACTGGGCCATTGCAGTGCTCGCCCGACTCATTGTGCAAACAACTTTCAAGAATGCGGAACTGGAGGAGGAAGAATCATGATCGATAATCCCAAAATAAAATTCAGTCACCGGCAACGAGCTGCCGTCGTCTACATTCGTCAATCTCATCCTTCGCAAATGGCGAACCATCCCGAGTCCACCGCACGGCAGTACGCACTCGCCGAGAAAGCGATTGCGCTCGGCTGGAACAGGAATCAAGTGATCACCATCGATGAAGATCTGGGTATTTCTGGCCAGGTGTTTGTCAAACGTTCAGGATTTGATCACTTGAATACGGAAGTCGCTATGGGACGAGTGGGAATTCTTCTCGGGCTGGAGGTCTCCCGTTTGGCACGGAGTAATGCGGATTGGTATCGCCTCCTCGATATGTGTGCGATCACCGATACCCTACTCGCCGATAATGATGGCTTGTATCAACCCGGACTTTTTAACGATCGCTTGATCCTCGGATTGAAAGGCACAATGTCGGAGGCAGAACTTCACACGCTTCGCGAACGACTCAATGGCGGAATCCGTAACAAGGCGGCCCGCGGGGAACTACGTCGTGCCTTGCCCGTGGGATTGGTGTGGGGCGAAGAGGAAGGTGAGATTCGTTTTCATCCCGATGAAGCCGTCACCGGTGTCATCCGCACCATCTTTGCCAAATTCACGGAGTTGGGCTCAGCACGCCAAGTCTGGATGTGGTTCCGCTCGCAAAATTTGTCCTTCCCCATGCACCCTCGCGGCGTGGTGCCAACCGTAGCGAATTGCCGTCAGCTGGAGTGGATCGTCCCGAGTTACGCCGCCATCTATAGCGTGCTCAGCAATCCGGTGTATGCTGGGGCGTATGTTTACGGTAAGACCCGCAACGAGCGATACGTCGATGAGCAGGGCACGGTCAGAAAACGAATTCGTCATCTGCCCCAAGAAGAGTGGTTGGTATTTCTTCCCGGACATCATGAAGGCTTCATTGATTGGGCAACCTTTGAAGCGATTCAAGTGCGACTGCAGGCGAACATCCCTGCGCGATTCCACCAGGCAGGTCACGCCTTGAGAGAAGGATCCGCGTTGTTGCAAGGCTTGGCCATCTGCGGGCACTGCGGCCGGCGGCTGCATATCGCTTATCAAGGTACGAATTCCACGCCCCGCTACTACTGTAAGGGTGAGGAACGCAACGCGGGCCATCGCGGGGAATGTCTCAACGTGGGCGGTCTTACTATCGATCAAGCAGTGACGAATGTTTTTCTCGAGGCGCTGACTCCTGCAGCGCTCGCGGCAACCGCGCTCGCTGTCGAACAACTGGAATCGCATCACGATGCCGCACTATCGCAGTGGCGTCTGGAAGTCGAACGCGCTCGTTACGAGGCAGAACGTGCGGAGCGGCAATACAAAGCGGTAGAGCCGGAAAACCGACTGGTGGCCCGTGGCTTGGAAAAAGAATGGGAAACCAGACTGCAGAAACTGGCAGCGGCGGAAGCGGAATTGCACCGCCGGGAACAACAACGCCCTCGTACTTTAACCGAGGAAGAGCGTCGGAAAGTTAATACTCTCGGTTCCGACCTGCGGCTCGTGTGGAGTGCGCCCACAACCACGGATCGCGACCGCAAGGAACTGCTGCGTGCGCTCCTCGAGGAAGTCATTCTTAAGGTGGAACGTAAGGAAAACCATGCCGATCTCACACTGCGGTGGCGCGGTGGCATGATCACCAAGTTGAACGTGCGATTGAAGAGTTATCAGGTGCAGGGGCCAAAAACCGATGAAGATACTCTGTCGCTGCTTCTCCGTCTGGCTGCCCATTACCCGGACAATGTCATCGCCGGCATTCTCAATCGGCAAGAGCGGAAGCCTGCGTACGGAGGGCAGTTCACGGCCGGTAGCGTCAGCAGTCTGCGACGCTACCACAACATTCCTCGTTTTGAACCGGCAAGCGAATCCCCCAGCGGAGAGGTACTGCCCATTCAAAGGGCTGCCAAAGTCCTCGGCGTAGCAGCTTCGACACTCCATCGCTGGTTGAATGCGGGATTCGTTACCGGCGAACAGCTGACGCCAGGCGCACCGTGGCGTATTCGGATTACGGAAGACTTACGCAAATTGTTGGTGGACACTGCACCGCCGGACTACGTGCCGGTAGCGGAGGCCATGCGTCGACTGGGCGTGTCTCGGCAAACCGTGTGGCAGCGTGTAAAGAGTGGTGAACTGGAGGCTGTTCGTGTACGAGAGGGAAAGCGCAAAGGTTTGCGAATCCGAGTGGCCGATCCACCGGATCCTCCCGCTGGCCTCTTCGATTAACCCGAGGGGGAGGCCTCATGGCGAGCTTTTCTATATGTCGTATTACGATATATATTGAATCTCGCACGCACGGAACGCGGGCTTAATGCTTAAAGTATTTCGTATCACGGAAAAGTTACGTAATTGGTTTGTGGGAACCCGGACTTACGGGTTCTCTGCCCCGCGTGTGTGTTTCAACAAATCATGTGGCACTATGTAAACACGGCGGCCCCGGGAGTTCTTCACGCACGACAGGGGCAGCATAAAGACTTCAGAATCAAGTAGTAGCACCACGACCCAGCTTATTTGATTAACCATAGGAGCATTGTGAATATGAATCCAAAAATCCTCGAATGTCGGCGTCAAGAATGTAGTTCACCTTTTTCTTCAGGAGCGCATACGACAATGCATCCAGCGCTTGATGCTGGCTGCGCCCCGGGCGAAACCCATAGGAAAAGCCGAGAAACTCCTCCTCGTAGATC
>DATDGW010000124.1:0-4603 GCA_036521895.1 Candidatus Sulfotelmatobacter sp.
TGACGGCCCCGCCATGCACACAAAACCGTTGGTACCTTTGACCGCTGTTTCCCAGCCTTTGGGGGTCAGCACCAAAACAGACGCATCCTTTGAAATGCCCTCCGGAGCGGCGCTTCGCGCCAGCGCGATTGCCGCATTCCGGTCCATTAAATACTGCGAAAGTGGCAGCATCTTCGGATAGGGCCTCTCTGCATCCTGTGCCCGCGTGCTCGCAGTCATGCTCAGAAAACTCACGAGCGCAAGCGCTCCCACTGCAACTCTGGCTGCAATCTTTTCGATCTTTGCAAATCGCATCATGCTCCTTTTCGTTTCCTTCCTGCCTGCCGAAGATGTGTCCGCAACTGCTCAAGGCTCGAAGCTTAGCTTGCTCTGGCTGCCGATCCCACGGTTCAGACCCTGTGGACGCCGATGCCGCTGCCGCGCGGATCGTAGTTCGCCCCGTTCGAGCTGGGAACCGCAGTCGAAAATTGGGTTCCAGCGTACATTCCGAAGTCTGGCGGCTAACTAAGCGATGTGGACGCGGGAGGATCTGAGAAGTCCTCCCGCACGCGTCGTGTCAGCCACTACCAGTTAAGGCTCAAGCCAAGCTGCAGTTGCCGCGGAGTGTTGCCCTGCAGGTTTCCACCGCCCCCGAGCACTCCCCACGAGACCGGGCTAGAGATATTCAGGGCCGGATCGTTTAGCTGCATGTGGTTCAGCACGTTGGTGAAGTCAAAATACATCGCCCCGCGAACTCTACTGCTGCTGAGAAGCGTTGCAACCGAAGGTCCAAACTCAAACCATGCATTTGCAGTGGCTTAGGGCGGCGTTGATCTGCCGGAATTATGAGTTTGTGGATGACTCTCGGGAGAATCGTGTGTACACGCCAGTTCTTACATCTCTGGTGGGTTCTCACGTCAGGAATCGAACGTGTAGCCACTAGATTTCCGAATTTCACATCAAATGAGAGGAATATACGCAATCCCATATTGGGGAGCACGGAAAGGGACGTTGAATGGAAGGGACTAAGGAACTACACAGGGTTGATGCGGTCGGCGGCTCCGCTTTTCGCCATAATTCACCGCTATCCGCGTGAGTCCTACGCCGATACGTTCGGCGTGGTGTGGGTGGGCAATGGTGATGAAGAGGCGGAGAAGAGATGCAAAGCAGGGTTGAAACGGAGCGGCTCATCCTCCGACCGTTCGAGGCGTCCGACGCCGAGGTGGCATTCGGATGGTTCGGCAACCCCATCGTTATGCGATTCACACCAACTGGAGCCGACCAGAACATCGAAGAGACAAAGGCAAAGTTAGCGTTCTTCATGCAACACCAGAAGCTGCACGGTTTCAGTAAATGGCTCATCCTAGACCGCGCTTCGGGTGTTGCCATCGGAGATTCCGGGCTGCTTGTTTTCGAAGATTGTGGGTGGGTTGACCTTGGCTTCCGCTTCGCCCAGCCATATTGGGGCAAGGGTCTCGCCACCGAAGTCGCTTCCGCTTGGGTTCGCGCTGCGTTCAACAAGTTCCGGCTTATTAGATTGGGAGCATTCGTTCACCCCGAAAACGTTGCCTCGATTCGCGTGCTTGAAAAGGTCGGGTTCCGCACGGAGCGGCGTGCAACGGTCATGGGCATGGATTCAATCGTGTTCTCGCTCGACGCAAACCCTGCCGCCCCACGATAGAGTGACAGAACTACCCTTTGGCTCGGATCACGCCGACCCCAATCTGCTTGCGCTCCCGCTCCGAGTACTTGAGCCGCGCTTTCTCCGCCTGCTCCTTCGTCTTGAGGGGCTTGGACAGCGGTGTGAACTCCCCGCCGATGTATTTGAAAAGGAGCCACCGGTCGGTGATCATCTTGGGCATGAAAAATTTATAGCACGGCTGCTCTGATTTATGGGAGGTGATCCTGTAGCCGGACGCCTCCTCCTCAGCCGACCCTCTCCCGTTGGCGAAGCGACCCCAGACTGATGAACTTGACCTTCCGTCTCATTTTCGTCTGAATCGTTTCTCCCGCGTACCCAATCTTCCGAAGAATTCCCGGCTTGTGTCGCCCGGAGAACTTGCCGAAGCTGCCGAGCTTCAGGGTGAATCCGTCAGTGTCCAAATGGTTGAGCTGGGTGGCTTCGAGCGCCCCAACCACGAAATCCAAGACCAATCCGGCTTCTTTCTTGGTTGCCAGCGCCAACGCCTGCTGAGCCCGCACAGCCAACTCCAACCTCGTACGCTTGCTCGCATGCAGTTCAAATCCTTTCGAAAGCGGCAGCAGAATCGACTAATCGGGTGGTGGAGGAAGAGCTGTTGCAAAAGTGGGCTGGAATCTGGGGTCAACTCGGCCGTGCTGGTGCTGACCGCGGACCGTTGGGGACGCTCCGGATTAAAATCGTCTTAACAACGTCGGAGCAAGCGATCCGGGCGTACAATGCTTGGCGTTTTCGAAGTCGAAAAGGAAATGTCGGTTAAGTCCGCGTCTGCGCGGTTCGATTGTCACTCTTCTTCAAATGGGAGGCAACTATGTTCGACAGCGTATCACCGGCGGAGAGCGAGCCAATCGGCGTGGTTAGTTCGGGCTGGCTACGGGCGGCCCGGTGCGCTGCCTTGATTTGCACGATCGCCTTGGGCGTAGGATTTGTGGCTGAGGCTGCGGCTCATGACTTAGGGGCAGCCCTAATCATGTTTGGTCGCTGGGGGTCGCTCAGTCTTGCACTGCTCTATCTTTTGTTCCGTAGGGGGAAGAATTCACTGGCATTTGCGCTTGGTCTGGGCGCGGCAACGGCTTTCATTGCCCTGCTCGCACTCGCCTCTAGCCCCAATCTCTCACAGCTTGGCAGAAGAGGAATGAAGTTTGTTCAAGTTGGGAGTTGCGAGATAGTTTCGCGAGCTGAGGTGGTATAACTGATCCGTTTTTCGCGGGGCGAGAGAGTTTTTCTCTTTCCAGGGCGGTTTCGGCGCACACCTTACCGCTTGTTGACAATAGCGAAGGAAAAATTGTTCGGGGCCGTTTTCTTTCAATGCTTTACGGGGACGGCGCACAGCTTTTCATGAACTTGCCGGAAGAGCTCGACATAGGGATATCCACCCGCTAGCGAAATCCATACCTTGCGTACGGTGATGCGGATCAGCGCGCCGATCTTGAGCAACTTGAGCCGAATGGTAGAGCACTGGGCCTGGGCCAACTCCGTTCCCTCCAGTCCCAGTCGTCGCAGCATCTGCAACAGCACGTAGGCGATGGAAGAGAAGTACAAGCGCAATTGATTGCTGCGCAGGTAATGCGTGCTGGTGCGGTCGCTGAACAACATCAGTTGTTCCTTTATACGATTCTCCATGTCACCGCGTGCACAGTAGTGCTCTTCATACAGAGTCTGTGCCGGCCATGCTTCTCCGCTCAAAGAGGTCACCACGAAGCGCGGATTCTCTCCCTTTTCCAGATGCTCGGCCTTGGCCACCACCCGTCGCGCACAGCTCCAACTCTCCCGCGTCTGGTAAACGAATTCTTTGAACAACCGGGCGGCGCGTCCGGTCTCTTGGTACTGGGCTCGTGCCTCTCCCATCTCCTTGGCAATCTGGGCCTTCAGACGTTTGTTTTTCGCCAGTCCCAGCAAGTACTCTACGCGCTTCGCTGCACACCAGAGCATCAGCTCCTCACGGCAGAATCCAGAATCGCCGCGCACCACCATACGCACCTGGGGCCACGCGGAGCGAAGCTGTGCCACGATGCGCTGTAGTTCCTCAACACTTCCCGACGACGCATCGATATTCGAGGATCGCAACCGCGCGCACAGTAGGAACTCGCCGCAGAAGATGTACAACGGCAGATAGCAATAGTGTCCATAGTAGCCATGGAAGAAACGCCCCTCCTGCTTCCCGTGCAGCGGATCGTCGGTGGCGTCCAGGTCCAAGATGATTTCTTTCGGTTCCTCCCGATGGGCTGCGAGGAAGACCTCTACCAGCAGCCGGTCCACGGCTCCATGATCCAGCACGATCTTCTTGTAACGCTCTTTCCGACTGGCCGTTTCCCCGGTCAGTTCCAACCGATTCAGGGTGCTCTTTCCCGCTAAAGCTTCTTTACCGAGTTCCCCCTTCTCAACCAGCACTGCCAGCAAGGGATCGTTCCGCAACTCCTCGTGATCGTTCAGATCTTCGTATCCCAGGGCCAGACCATAGACTCTCTGGGCTACCAACTCCTCCACCGTATGTTCAATCAGCTCGGGATTCCGATAGTCGGTGAAGCAGGCGGCAAACTGGTGGAGGATCCCGATGCGCTTCTCGACCTCGCGCAGGAGCAGACCACCACCGTCGCTGGTGATCGCTCCGCCGTCAAACTGCGCCCGGATCTCGCGTCGCTTTTGGGGATGAAATCCAAAGACAAACTGGTTACACTCTGTGGTCATAAGGCTGTTCTCCTTCTTGGCAGGATTTCTTTCTAGTCAAAAGAGTTATGCCATGAAGCGACAGCCTTTTTCTATTTATTATGAGAAATTCGCGCTAGCAGTAGCGACTCTCCGCGTTTCGCGAGCGATCAGCCGGATGCCGCCATTAAGGGCCAGCACGCGCTATCTTTCGGTTAAGAGGTCATCAAGCGCCAAACATCGACGATATGGCACGATTCAAAACTCGTGTCGGTTTGG
>DATDGW010000125.1:0-1707 GCA_036521895.1 Candidatus Sulfotelmatobacter sp.
TTCCCCGCGCTCGATTTTCGAAATATGCGATTGCGGCAGGCCGACCAGAGCCCCCAGTTCCGCCTGCGTCAAACCCCGGGCGGTTCGCGTCTGCTGCAGGCTCTTTCCAATCTGCTTAAGCATCTGAGACTCCTCGTACAGCTACTATAGCATATTACCGTCACAATTGTTGATATGTTTTAGCGGCTATCATGCATTAATAGATGCCATAGCATCTATCTAGCGCGCGCGGACGGTCGAGAACCCCGCGATGACCTGACCGGTGCTTTTTGTACCAGCCGAGGTGAGAGAGAATTTACGAGGAGGACGGCTGGATATGCCCATCAAGAGGTACAAAGCAGAACAGATCGTGACGATACTGCGTCAGATCGAAGTGGGAATTGCGAACGGAAAGCTCACGCCGCAAGCCTGCAAGGAAGCTGAAATCACGGTACAGACGTTCTACCGCTGGCGGAAGGAATACGGCGGCCTGAAGCTGGATCAAGCAAAACGACTGAAGGAACTGGAAAAAGAGAACGCCAAGCTCAAGCGAGTGGTGGCGGAGCTGTCTTTGGAGAAGCAAGTTCTGAAGGATATTGCGGAGGGAAACTTCTAAGCCCTGAGCGACGTCGATGTGCGGTGGAGCATGCGCGGGAGAAACATGAACTCTCCGAGCGACATGCTTGCCGGCTGGTGAAGCAGTGGCGTGGAACGCAGCGCTACCTGCCGATCCAGAGGACGGACGAAGATGCGCTGACGCGAGCGATCATTACCCTGGCTAGTGAGTATGGCCGTTACGGCTACCGCAGGATCACGGCGCTGTTGCGGACGGCAGGCTGGCAGGTGGGGAAAGATCGAGTGCAGCGCATCTGGCGTCGCGAAGGGCTGAAGATACCCAAGAAACAAAAGCCCAGGAGAAGGCTCTGGTTAAATGATGGTTCTTGCGTGCGGCTGAGGCCAGAGCGGGCGAATCACGTCTGGAGCTACGACTTCGTGAGCGCGATGACCCATGACGGCAGAACAATCCGGATGCTGACAATGATCGATGAATACACGCGGGAGTGCTTGGCGATCCGCGTGGCAAGACGCCTGGGGAGCTACGAGGTCATCGAGGCGTTGGCCGATGTGATGCTATGGCGAGGAACTCCGGAGAACATTCGGTCTGACAACGGTCCGGAATTCGTAGCCGAAGAGCTGCGGAAGTGGTTGGCAAGAGTGGGGACGGGAACGTTATATATCGAGCCAGGGAGTCCTTGGGAAAACGGTTACTGCGAAAGCTTCAACGGGAAATTGCGGGATGAATGCTTGAACGGAGAGATCTTTTACTCGCTGAAGGAGGCACAGGTGGTGATCGAAAAGTGGCGGGTGGAATACAACACGAGACGGCCGCACTCAGCGCTGGGCTACAGGCCGCCGGCGCCTGCAGCGTTCGCGCCACAAATGGCGGCTCTCCGGTCGCCTACGGCTCCCTGCGAGCCACCATTTGCATCCTTACCCGACGAGGTTGTGATGTAAACTCTCTCACTCGCCGTGGTACAAAAACTCGGGCTGGTCAGTTCCGCATCCAAAACCAATACTGATTTCGGTCGTCCTCTCGCCATAGGCACCTCCATTGTGCACAGGAGACGCCTAGAATCCCAGCAATATTGGGACCAGTTATTTACGGGACAGAACACTAGGATCAACTTTTCCGGTAATGCGTGCCGGGCACTGGGCACTGCCGATTCC
>DATDGW010000126.1:0-1693 GCA_036521895.1 Candidatus Sulfotelmatobacter sp.
GCAAGCATCTTGCCACAGGGATGGTTGGCGTAACATCGCGATAGCGCTTAAAGTCCCGAAAAAGGCGAATGAAAAGCGGACGCTTGTGACATCGCCTTATAGTTACTCAACCCAACAGATTTTGAAGGTTAGATTTCAACAGCCGAGTGATCTCGACCGGTCTGTGAATATCTGCGCTTTCGGGGGATGGGGTGCAGGGGAAGGGGGAAATCTGGAATGCAGCCCACAAGCGAAAAGGGATTTCCCCCTTCCCCTGCTTCATCAATGTAGAAGCCTGGCGAGAGTGAGGGTGGTGCCGTCGGGGCTCCGGTTATGGAAGCAGCGCAGGGGCACCTGACTACGAATGTGGAAATGGTTGCGGATGAAGTTTGCTGCTGGCTGCCGAACAATGGCGACTGGCAGTGGCGTCCCGCGGCTACGAGTTTTATCGCCCAACACGCGATGTTTGAAACCAGAGTCTCGAGCCGCGGGACGTGCTTTGCTTCGAAAACGAATACTCGGATGAGCTCTAGGGTAACACGCCCCACGAATCTCTATAAGGGCTTCGCGGAAGCAAAGCCAGCCTCTGCACGATGTGGCAACGACGAGGAGACACGAATGAGGACACAAAGCGTTATCTCGGGGAAAGAAACGAAGCAGCCGGAGCTGGAGTTTGTTGCGTTCGTGGGTATCGATTGGGCAGATCAAAAGCATGTGTGGTGCTTGCAAGCGGCCGGTTCGACGCAGCGCGAATTTGGAGAACTGGAGCACAAGCCGGAGACGGTGGAGACCTGGGTGGGTGAACTCTGCCGGCGCTTCGGCGCGGGCCCCATCGCGGTGGCGGTGGAGCAAGTGAAGGGAGCGTTGGTGTGCATGCTGCGCAAGTACGAGTGCCTGCACCTGTTCCCCGTGCCTTCCACCATGTCGGCGGCGATGCGCAAGGCGCTGTATCCCTCCGGAGCCAAGGATGATCCGCGGGATGCCGATCTGCTGCTGGATCTGCTGGTGCAGCATCGCGACCGGCTGCGGCATTTACAGCCGGATGACGAACAGACGCGCCGGGTGCAGAATCTGGTGGAGGAGCGGCGCAAGCTGGTGGACCAAAAAACGGCGCAGATCAATCGCTTAATCGGGTACTTGAAGATCTATTTTCCGCAGATGTTGCAATGGTTCGAGAGATTGGACAGGAAACTGGTGTGTGACTTTTTGGAGCGCTGGCCTTCGCTGGAGGAGTTAAAGAAAGTTCGGCCGGCTGAGCTGCGGAAATTCTTTGGGCACCGCCAGGGCCGGCATCATGAACTCACCGAAGAGCGCATCCAAGGCATCGTGCAAGCCATGCCTGCCATTCAGGACCGAGCGGTGATCGAGGCGAAGCAGGCGGTGGTGCGAGTGATCGCACAACTGTTGCGCAGTTTACTGGAGGGGATCGCGAATCTGGACCGCAAGATCGAAGAGGCGGCCGGCGCGCATCCGGATTTTTTCATTTTCGAGTCACTGCCGGGAGCCGGCGCAGCCTTGGCGCCGCGCTTGTTGGCGGCCTTAGGCTCACAACGGGATCGATACGACAGTGCCGACGAGGTGCAGAAACACAGTGGGATCGCACCGGTGACGGAGACGAGTGGGAAGAAGAAATGGGTGCATTTCCGCTGGGCCTGTGCCAAGTTTCTGCGGCAAAGTTTTCACGAATGGGCGGGACACACGATTGCGTATTCGG
>DATDGW010000127.1:0-13377 GCA_036521895.1 Candidatus Sulfotelmatobacter sp.
AACGGTGAATCCCCGCGCCTCCAAGATCTGAAACAACGGGATCCAGTAAACTCCCGTGCTCTCCATTGCTACGGTCTCGATGTGGCACGCTTTCAGCCAGTCCGCCGCGGCCTGCAGGTCTGCCGTGAAGGTCGAGAAACACCGCACCGGCTGCAAATCTCGATCCCCAGGCACCGCGATATAGATTTCCGTCGCCCCGATATCTATACCCGCAGCATTCGGGTTCAGGCAAAGCAACACTGGCGCTCCTGTCTTCGTTATTGCTCTTTCGTTTTCTCGACATGGCTCTCCCTGGATTTGGATTTTTCCATGCGAGACGGCCCAGACTGTGCACAAGGAGTACTCTCCTGAACGAGATCAACGCACCCTGGTGAAGGGCCGCCGTCTTCACTGCATTGAGCACAGAGTCTGGGACCACACTCCTGAGCGGGCTCTCGAAGGATGCACCATTGACATTTTCGGCCTACTTGCCGGCGCGCATGGTCCGCTCATTCTATCGCGCCATGCACGAACCCCAGTTCCTTACCTTTTTGACCCGCGCATCGCGGGTTGTTTTACTCCTAAGTTCAATCACTTTTATTCCACTCATTTCCATCCCCCTATCCAATTCCTAGGGGCGTATCTCGTCCCGGCGGTCTGTGCTGTGCGGAAAAAGCCTCCCGTTGCAGGTTGACGGGCAGATGGTCTTTCACGAGAGATTTCAGGCGAGCGATAAGGCAGCTGAAGGTGCGCGGGAACGGGAGGCTTCAGCGGTGGCGACATGGCGAAGAACCGAGGGACCCGGGCCCCGTCTTTGACACGGGCCCCTCAACTCATCATGGTCTGTTCCACCCCGTTGTGAGTACCCTACTTGAAACGCGTTGCGTGATGATTTCAGCAATGTTAAATCTCCGTTAAAGTAGACTGTGTTTTTCCGTACGGGCGCATTCAAGTTTTGGCGTCGAGGAGAGTGAGTCTGGGAAAGACCAGCGGGGCAGAATCTCGGGTCAGAGGGCAGGGCGGTGCGGCGCTGTTGTGGGCGCCGTTGGTGGCGATCGCGGGCGCGGCTTTCGCGGTGGAGATTCCTTTCTTTTTTTTCGGAACGCCATCGGGACACGATGTGGAGTTTCATTTGTATTCGTGGCTCGAGGTGCTGGCGCAGTGGCAGCACGGGATTTTTTATCCACGCTGGGCCGCGCTGGCGCATTTTGGGTACGGCGAGCCGCGGTTTGTGTTTTATCCTCCGGCGTCGTGGACGCTGGGCGCATTGTTGAGCGCTATCTTTCCGTGGACCGTTGCGTCCTGCGTTTACCTGTGGATTGTGATGGTGGTCGCGGGCTCTGCGATGTTTGTGCTGGCGCGGCGATGGCTTGACAGGCGCGATGCCATCTTTATGGCTGTGCTGTATGCGGTGAATCCATATCATCTGGTGATTGTTTACTGGCGCAGCGCATTTGCCGAATTATTGGCGAGTTGCCTGGTGCCGTTGTTGGTGCTGTATGTATTGAAGGCGGTGGAGGATTCGTGGCGGGCGATGGTACCGCTGGCGCTCGTGCTGGCGGCGTCGTGGCTAACCAATGCTCCGGCGGCGGTCATGATCCATTATTCGCTGGCGTTGTTGGTGGTGTTCCTTGCTTGGCAGCGCCGGTCAGTGAAGTTGCTCGTGGCTGGAGCGGGTGCGGTGGCGTTGGGGGCGGGTCTGGCGGCGTTTTATCTGCTGCCGGCGATTTATGAGCAGCGGTGGATTGATATTGCGCAGGCTGTGTCGGCAGGATCACGTCCGGCGGATAACTTTTTGTTTATCCATACGACGGATGCGGATCACGACGCGTTTAACCGCATCGTCACCTGGTTGGCAGTTTGGGAGATGGTGGTGATCGTTGTGGGGGCGTGGGCGGCACGGCGGTGGCGGGAAGCGCAGCGTGAAGTTTGGAATGTGCTGGTCGGGTGGGCGATTGCATGTAGCGTGCTGATGTTTTCCGTGACGGCGCTTCTGTGGAAGGTTCTGCCGAAGATGCAGTTCATGCAGTTTCCGTGGCGGTGGCTGTTGTGTTTGAGCATGGTCTTTTCTCTGCTGTTTACGGTGGGGTTGCGGCGGTGGTGGTGGCGGGCGGCGGTTGTTGCCGTTTCGATTCTGGTGATTGTGGGGGCGTGGCGCTATGCCCAGGCGCCGTGGTGGGATACGGTGGCTGATCTGCGCGAGATGCAGGACAACATGGCGACGGGTGCGGGGTACGAAGGCACGGATGAATATACGCCGGTGGGGGCCGAGCCAGGGGCGATCGACAAACAGGCGCGCACCATTACGGTGGAGGGTCCCACTCAGGCGTCGATTCATGTGCAGCGTTGGGATGCCGAATCGAAGACGTTTACGGCGGATATGTCGGCGGCGGATCAGGTGGCGTTGCGGTTATTTCGATATCCGGCATGGCGGGTGGAAGTGAACGGGCGCGTGGTGGAGACGGCGGCGCGGGCGGAGACGGGGCAGATGCTCGTTCCGTTGGGGGCGGGGATGAATCGGGTGGAGATTCGATTTGTGCGGACGTGGGATCGGGCGGCGGGGGGATGGATTTCTTTCTTCACCGCGATCGCTGTGATGGTTTGGATGGCGATGAGCCGCCTTAAGACCTCGGAGGTCAGGCCTCGGACCTCGGCTGCCTAGATTTCCTTCTGTTTTCTCGGCGCCAGCAAAGTGCACTGGTCTTCGCTTCGTTCAGGATGACAATTTTGATTTCGTGATCGGCTCTCCATCATGCGACGAATTTTGATTGCTACTTCGAATCCGGGGAAGGTACGGGACTTTGCGGGGGCGGCGGCGCCTCACGGGATTGAGATTGGAGGCATCCCCGGCTTCGCTTCCCTACTCCCGGTCGTGGAGGACGGGTTGACGTTTGAAGAGAACGCGTGCAAGAAGGCGGAGGAATATTCGCGGCATGCGGCGGGGGAGATTGTGCTGGCGGATGATTCGGGGTTGGAGGTGGACGCGCTGGGTGGAGCTCCGGGAGTGCATTCGGCGCGGTATGCGGCGGATCAGCCGCATTTGGCGGACGAGAATACGGACGATGAGGCGAACAATGCGCGCGTGCTGCGGGAGTTGAGGAAGGTTCCGGCGGAGAAACGCACGGGGCGGTTTGTGTGCGTGCTCGCGGCGGCGCGGGACGGGCGGACATTGGCTACGTTTCGCGGAACGGTGGAAGGAGTGATTCTGGAGTCGCCGCGGGGCAGGGGCGGGTTCGGATATGATCCGCTGTTTTATTTTCCGCAGATTCAGCAGACATTTGCGGAACTCAGCGCGGAGGAGAAGGCGCGGTATAGCCATCGGGGGGCGGCGTTCCGGCGGTTTCTGGAGTGGTGCGACGCGGGGTCGCGGGAGCCGGAGCATTCGTGACATTGCCAAGGTTGAAGGCGCCTTCCGCGCTGATCTTCGACATGGACGGCGTGCTGGTCGATTCCAAACCGCTCGACAAGCGGGCGAAGGAGTTGCCGTTTCGGCAGCTCGGGATCGAGTTGCCGGAATCGGTGTATGACAGTTACAAGGGACGTCCGGATGAGACGATGCTGCCGGAAAGCTTGCGCGAGCACGGTAGCATGGAGCGGCTGGCGGAGCTGTCGAGGTTGAAGCGGGAGTTCTATGAGAGCATTGAGCATGAACAGCGGGCGGAGCGGGGACCTGTTGCGTTTGCGGGGTGGGCATCGGCGATGCCTTTGAGGTGATTGCGGATCCTGGGCGGAGGCCGCGGCCGAAGCCTGATCCGGAAGTTTTCTTGATGGCGATGCGGGAGCTTGGCGTGGGAGCCGGGGAGTGCTGGATCATTGAGGATTCGCTGAATGGAATTGTGGCCGGGAAGGCTGCGGGGTGTGCGGCGGTGGGGATTGCGACGACGTTTGATGCGGAGAAACTGGCAGGGGCGGGGGCGGATTTGCTTGTGGAGTCGTTGGCAGAGTTGCGGGGGATGCTGGAATTGCTGGGAACGGTGTTGCCATTCCATGATTGGATTGTCCGCGCCAGATCCTTCGCTCCGCCTGAAAAACGGCTACGTTGAGGATGACGCCCTAGGGAGATCGGTTCGTTTCTTCGTGAATTGAACTGCTACCTGCCGCATGCCTTCCTTGACTTCACTTCTCCCGGCACCGGATAATGGCAGGTTCTTTTCTCTGTGTCGGACTAATAAGCGGAACTCATAAGGAGCGATTCGTGGCGTCAGCCAGTTCTACTGCTCCCGTGGTAGCGCATGGAGTGGCTCCGTTGCGCGCTGGTCAGGGGTATTCATTCTTTTTGCGCCGGCTGCATTCCCTTTCGGGGATCGTTCCGGTGGGCGCATTCCTGTTTGAACATATTCTGGTTTCGAACTCGACCGCCATCAGCGGGCCGGATGCGTACGCGCGCCAGGTGAGCTTTCTGGCGAACCTGCCACTGGTGTTTTTCCTGGAGCTGTTCGGGATCTGGCTTCCGATTTTGTTCCACGCGCTGTACGGGTTCTACATCTGGTATCGCGGCGACGGGAATACGGCGGCGTATCCGTGGAGCGGGAACTGGATGTATACAGCGCAGCGGTGGACGGGCGGGATCGCGTTCGTCTACATCCTGTGGCACACGTACACGATGCGGTTTACTGGGATCGACCTGCACGATAATCCTGGGTATTCGTTCACGAAAGTGCAACTGGAAGTGATGCACACCGGGATGTTCCTGTTCTACGTGGTGGGGCTGGTCGCGGCTTCGTGGCACTTCGCATATGGGATCTGGCTCTTTTCCGCGAAGTGGGGGCTTGTGTCGGGCGATAAGGCGCAGAAGCGGCTGCTGCGGTTGTGCCTGGCGCTGTTCCTAGTGCTGTGCGGGGCGGGGTTTGCGAGTTTGTATTCGTTCCGCTCGCGGCCGATGGCGGACGACGACCAAAACCGCACGATGGTTCATTCCCCTCATGAAGCGGGCGCGCAGAGCCCGAGCAATGCAAGGCCGGTGCAATAAGATGGCGACTCCCAAAATCATTGTGATCGGCGGCGGGCTCGCCGGGCTGTCGGCGGTGATCAAGATCGCGGAGATGGGCGCGAATGTCGATTTGTTCTCGATTGTTCCGGTGAAGCGGTCGCACTCGGTGTGCGCGCAGGGCGGGATTAACGCGGCGAAGAACCTGAAGGGTGAGGGAGACTCGACCTGGAATCACTTTGACGACACGGTGTATGGCGGCGACTTTCTGGGCAACCAGCCTCCGATTAAGGACATGTGCGAGGCGGCGCCGGGGATTATTGACTTGCTCGACCGCATGGGCGTGCCGTTTAACCGGACGCCAGAGGGATTGCTCGACTTCCGCAGGTTTGGCGGGACGCTGTTCAACCGCACCGCATTTGCCGGCGCGACTACGGGGCAACAGTTGCTTTACGCTCTTGACGAGCAAGTCCGGCGGTACGAGTCCGAAGGCAAGGTGAAGAAGTACGAGCACTGGGAGTTTTTGTCGGCGGTGCTCGATGGGAACCACGTGTGCCGCGGGATCTGCGCGATGGATCTGCGGTCGATGGAAGTGCGGCCGTTCCCAGCCGACGCGATCATTATTGCGACGGGCGGGATTGGCGCTATTTTTGGGAAGTCAACGAACTCGGTCGTGTGTACAGGGTCAGCGCAGTCGGCTCTGTACCAGCAGGGATGCTACTACGCGAATGGCGAATTCATTCAGGTGCATCCGACCTCCATTCCTGGAGAAGACAAGCTGCGGTTGATGTCGGAGTCGGCGCGCGGCGAAGGCGGGCGCGTGTGGGTGCCGAAGACGCCGGGGGACAAGCGCGATCCGAAGTCGATTCCGCAGAACGAGCGCTGGTACTTCCTCGAGGAGTGGTATCCGAAGTACGGGAACTTGGTGCCGCGCGATGTGGCTACGCGGGCGATCTTCAAGGTCGTATATGAGCACAACCTAGGGATCGACGGCAAGCCGATGGTGTATCTCGACCTGACGCACATTGATCGGAAGATTCTCGATCGGAAGCTGGAAGGGATTCTCGAGATCTACGAGAAGTTTGTGGGGGATGATCCGCGGGACACGCCGATGAAGATTTTCCCCGGCATGCATTACACCATGGGCGGGCTGTGGGTGGACTTCAAGCAGGCGACCAACGTGGCGGGCGTGTTTGCAGCGGGCGAGTGCGAGTATCAGTATCACGGGGCGAACCGGTTGGGCGCGAATTCGCTGGTGTCGTGCATCTACGGCGGCGGGATCGCCGGGCCGAATGCGGTGAAGTATGCGCGCGGGTTGCAGGTATTGCCAGATGGAAACGGATGCTTTGGCGCCGAGAGGAAGAAGCAGGAAGCGAACAATGCCCTGCTGATGAAGAACGAGGGGACGGAGAATCCGGTCAAGCTGTGGCGCGAGTTGGGCGAGTTGATGACGAAGGACTGCACGGTTATCCGCTACAACAAGGCGTTGAAGCAGACGGATGCGAAGCTGGTGGAGTTACTGGAGCGGTATCGCAAAATCAACCTGAGCGATCGCACGATGTGGGCGAACACCACGGTGGTATTTGCGCGGCAGCTTTACAACATGCTCCAGCTGGCGCGTGTGATCGCGCAGGGCGCGGGGATGCGGGATGAGTCGCGCGGGGCGCATTACAAGCCGGACTTCCCGGAGCGCGACGACAAGAACTGGCTGAAGACCACGAAAGCTTATTTTGCGCCGGATGTGGATGAGCCCCGGTTTGAGTTTGAGCCGGTGGATACGTCGCTGATTCCGCCGAGACCGAGGAAGTATTGAGGTGGTCAGTTAGTGCGCGAGGATGCCATGAAAATGAACGCATTTGGCAACCCGTAATTGGTTTGGGTCCGGTCGCCCTCCGCATCGTCTACTTCTAGAATCCTTGGGGAGCCCGCGGGCTGATCATCGATCTCGCTGTGTGCGCGTTTGCAGCGTGGTGGCTATGGCGAAACCCATTCCGGGGGAAACCTCGGTCTGCATTGGTGTTGGCCATTTTTTACGCTGCCTTTGCAGACGCCGCGTGGGCTGGCTTTTTGTATAGGAATCATCGTTACGACGCGGTGTGGGGTGGGCTGTCCTTTATATTTGCCTTTGGTTGGTGGTACCGATATCGGCACGATAGTGATCGCCTGTCCGCGCAGCGGCCTTAACAAGTGTTTGAGCCGCCGGATACGTAGTTGATTTCGCCGCGGCTGAGGAAGTACGGAGGATTCTGATTTCTTGTTGTCATCCTGAGCGCAGCCAAGGACCTACGGAGCTTGCCGGCATCGGCAGAGTGCATAGATCCTTCGCTTCGCTCAGGATGACAAGGACTGTTAAAAGGCTAAGAGCTAATGGCTGATAAATCTGTCATCATCAAGATCAAGCGGCAGAACACTCCCACTTCCAAGGCCTATTGGGAGGAGTTCTCAGTTCCCTACCGGCCGAACATGAATGTCATTTCGGCGCTGATGGACATTGCGGCCGAGCCGGCGACACGTGAGGGCAAGGCGACCACGCCCATCACGTATGACTCGAATTGTCTCGAGGAAGTGTGCGGGTCGTGCGCCATGTTGATCAATGGGAAGGCGCGGATGGCGTGCTCTGCGCTGATTGACGATCTGGAGCAGCCGATCCGGCTGGAGCCGTTTTCGAAGTTCCCGGTGGTGCGCGATCTGGCGGTGGACCGCAGCGTGATTTTTGAGAACCTGAAGGCCGTCAAAGCGTGGGTGCCGATCGATGGGACCTACGATCTGGGGCCCGGTCCGCGCATGTCGGCGGAGGATCAGGAAGTCGCGTATCCTATTTCGCGGTGCATTTCCTGCTGCTGCTGCATGGAGGCCTGTCCGCAGTTCAATGAGGACACGGGCTTCGTTGGGGCGGCGACGATTGCGCAGGTGCGGCTGTTCAACACGCATCCCACGGGCAAGGCGCTGGAGCGGGAGCGGCTGGCGGCGCTGATGGGCGATGGCGGCATACAGGAATGCGGCTATGCCCAGAACTGCGTCGAGGTTTGTCCCAAAGATATTCCGTTGACCAGATCCATCTCTGAGGTGGGGGGCCAGGTGATGAAACAGGCGCTGGGTGACCTTTTGCGGCGCTGAATTTTGTCACTCTTGTCTAGAAAACCGCTCAACCGGGCGCTGCTCAGAATCATCCAAATCGCGCCAAGTTGCGACTGACTGGGCACATACGCAGGTTTGTGCGGACTCTCAAGAATGGCCCGTGATTTGCCGATAGAACTGTAGAGCATCTTCCTTCGTGGAAAGTAAGTAACCACCGGAAAGTGCTGCTTTGGGTACTCAAGTAACGGTCCGGCGCAGGTCTTACGGTTGGGCCCCTTGACAGCATGGCTTAGAATAGCCGCACTCACAGAGAAGAGTCGTGAGGCGGTATTGCCGGTTTGGCGGGCCAGTGCCTGCCCCACACGGAAAGACTTGAGACACTTCGTTCGATTTCAATTCGCGGCGGTGGTCCTTCTGGCGATAGTGTGCGGGGGGATGTCGGGCAGCGCATTTGCCATGCGCCGCGCGAACACGCATCACCGGCACTTCCGGTGGTTGCGGTGGAATCCGATGTTCCGGCCTTCGCATGAATCGCTGCTGATTCAGAATGCAGAGATCAACCGACTCGACCTGCCACGCATTCAGAATGAAACCGAACTGGAAGCTTTGAAGGCGGACGGTTCCCTGCTGGAGATTCGGGCGGGGGAGACGTTGCGATTCGATCCGCGGCTGGATCCTTCGCGGCGGTATTGCCGGCCGTGGACGCTTGACTTTGTGGATGATCTGAGCCAGGCCTACTACAACCGCTTTCACGATCAGATTCAGGTGAACTCGGCAGTGCGGACGGTGAAGGTGCAGAAGAAGCTGCGGCGGCATAACCGCAATGCGGCTCCGGCGGACGGGGATACGGCGTCGTCGCATCTGGCGGGCGTGACCGTCGATCTGCAACGCCGCGGCATGAGCAAGGAACAAGTTAAGTGGATGGAACACTACCTGTTTTATATGAAGGCGCTCGGCCTGGTGGAACCGGAAGAAGAGCGGCACCAATGGGTGTTCCACATAATGGTGAGCGGGACCTACTCTGACTGGCGCGAGACACAGACGATTATTCCGGTGGAGCGTCCGGACAGCGAGAAGCCGGAGACACAGGTGGCGTTGGGCAGCGGGACGAAGTAGAACAAGTTTCAAGGTTTCAGAGTTTTCCCTTCCTTAGTGGCAACTTCTGCTCGACTCCTTTAAGCTTCTCCTCTCATGATCGTTTTGATGGCTGGACTTCCCGGTAGTGGAAAGAGCACGCTTGCGCGTGCGTTGGCCGCTCGAACTGCCGGGCGCGTGTTGAGTAAGGATGAGATCCGGCATGCGATTTTTTTGCCGTCGGAGATTGAATACACTTCGCGGCAGGACGACTACTGCTTGCGAGTTATGGTTGACACCGCCGGTTATTTGTTGGGGCGAGATCCGCGGCGGGTGATTTTTCTGGATGGGCGTCCGTTTTCGCGACGCTATCAGATCGAGAATGTGATGGGCCCGGCGGAGTCACTGGGGCAGCCTTGGCGGATTCTGGAGTGTGTTTGTTCGGAGGAGACGGCTCGGCGCAGGCTGGCGGCGGACGCGGACGTGCATCCTGCGGGGAATCGGGACTTTCAGCTCTATCTTGAGGTGAAGGGGCGGTTCGAGACCATTACGCATCCGAAGGCCGTGATTGACACGGAACGGGCGTTGGAGGTTTGTGTGCGGGAGGCGCTGGCGGCGCTGCGGTCGAGTGTTGTAGACGCTGCACGCGAGATCCCTTCGCCCTTCAGCTCAGGGCAGGCTCCTCCCTTCGCCTGATGAACGGCTCCGGTCGGGATTACCCCTCACGTTTCGCGGTTATTCTTTCGCCCCTTCGGGGCTTTTCCTGCTTTACGCGAACCACCCCCGGCTTACGCCGTGGGGCTGCATTCTTTCGCCGCCCTGCGGCTTGCAGAACGGTTGGCATCCGGCGTTGCTCGGCTTGGGCGCGGCTTGGCTGGCGGCGCTGGCGGTTTTGTCGCGCGGCGGATGTCACTATACAATCGGGGACTGCCTTGCGTCTTTAGGTTCGCGGGCATCCCTTTATGACAAATAGATTCCTTCTCATCTTTGCGTTGATTTCTTCTCTTGCTCTAGCGCAGGCGGCGGACAAGACCTCTACCGGTGCCTCCGACATCGTGGTCAGCGCGCGGGCTCAGAAGCTTCATGATTCCGCTCTCGTGGTGGACACACATGCAGATACGCCGCAGCGGTTTCTGGACCAGGGGTTCGATATCGGGTCGATGGATCCGAAGGACGAGGGACACATCAGCCTCGACAAGGCACGGCGCGGGAACCTGGGGGCGGAGTTTTTTTCGATCTGGGTGGATCCGGAGACGAACCAGGGGCAGTTTGCGCGGCATACGTTCGATTTGATTGATTCGGTGTATTTGCAGGCGGCGCGGCATCCCGACCAGATGATGATGGCGTATTCGCCCAATGATATTGACCGGGCGCACAAGGAGCACAAACTGGCGGCGCTGATGGGGATTGAGGGCGGGCACTCGATCGAGGATGACATTCATCTGCTGCGCGACTACTACCGGCTGGGCGTACGCTACATGACGCTCTCGTGGTCGAACACCAACGAGTGGGCGGACTCTTCGGGGGACATTGATGATCCGAAGGTGCGACACCACAACGGGCTGACGGATTTCGGCAAGCAGGTGGTGCTGGAGATGAACCGGTTGGGAATGATGGTCGACATTTCGCACGTGGCGGATAAGACTTTCTGGGATGCGATTGCGACGACCAAGGCGCCGGTGATTGCGTCGCACTCGTCGGCGCGGGCGCTGACGAACGCTCCGCGCAACATGACGGACGAGATGCTGCGGGCGGTGGCCCAGAACGACGGTGTCGTGCAGGTGAATTTCTACAACGGCTTTATCGATGAAGAGTTTCGCAAGGCCATGATCGCCCAGCAAAAAGATGCAGCCGCCGCGGTTCAGAAGTATACCGACCAGCTCAAAGCCGAGGGCAGGCCGGTGAACTATGTGGACATCGACCGGATTGAGCGGGAGTGGATGGCGAAGATTCCGCGTCCGCCGCTGAAGTCGTTGATTGATCACATCGATCACATCGCGAAGGTGGCGGGAATTGATCACGTGGGGCTGGGGTCCGATTTTGACGGGGTGAGCGGGGCGACGCCGCAGGGGATCGACTCGGCAGCAGATCTACCGAAGATTACGCAGGCACTGCTCGACCGCGGGTATAGTGCGGAGGACGTCAAGAAGATTCTGGGTGGGAATTTGATGCGGGTGTTTCGGGAAGTGGAGGGCGTGAGTCAGGAGAGGCAGGCGGGGAGCACGAAGTAGACTCGGGCCGGTTTCCTCTGTATCCGCGCGGGATCCTTGGCTTCGCCTGAAGAACCGCTCCGCTCAGGATGACGCCGCTGTAGAGAGGGGCCCTCTGATCCAAGCTGAGCAACTTGATTGCATTCGTCAAGCAGGAAACCATCCGTGCGGCTGTCGTACAATGCAACGTTGCGCCGATGGGGCAACACCTTCCAATTCACAAGGAGCCTTATGCGTAAGACGTTCGTGATTTTAGTGATGACGCTCGTGACGGCTTTGGCTGTGTGGGGACAGGCGGCGCCAGCAGCCAAGACTGGCGCTGCCGCCCAGTCGAGTGCTGCAGCGAAACCTGCGGGTTCGACCAAGCCCACGGCCATCATCAATACGACAGCGGGTAAGATGACGTGCACGCTGTTTCCCGACAAGGCGCCGGTTGGCGTGGAGAATTTTATTGGGCTGGCGAGCGGGACCAAGGACTGGAAGAATCCGGTGAGCGGCGCGACGAAGCACGGGGTGCCGCTGTATGACGGGACGATTTTTCATCGCGTGATTCCTGACTTTATGATTCAGGGCGGCGATCCGGCGGGCAATGGAACGGGTGATCCGGGATATAAGTTCAAGAACGAAGTATCGCCTGACCTGACGTTTGATAAGCCGGGACGGCTGGCTTATGCCAACGCTGGGCCGGGCACCAACGGCTCACAGTTTTTCATCACCGAAGTTGCTGTTCCGCATCTGAATGGGGGGTACACGATTTTTGGACAGTGCGATGAGGCGAGCGTGGAACTGGTGAAGCAGATTGCGCACATGTCCAGGGATCCTTCGAATGACAAGCCGTTTCGTCCGGTCAAGATTATTCACATCACGATCGGGGGGACGGGCACGGCCCCGAAGCCGGGGGCTGGGACTACGGTGAGGAAGCCTGCAGCTACCACTCCTAAACCTACGGCAACACCTAATTAACAGTTGTGGCGCTATTGAGTGCGAGGGCGGGACGCCGGCGCTACTTACTTGAAAGGAATTTTATGACTCGACAACCTGGACTTTATGCGACGTTTGAAACCTCGGAAGGAATCATTGTCTGCCGGCTGTTTGAGAAGGATGCGCCGAAGACGGTTGCCAACTTTGTGGAGCTTGCGGAGGGCAAGCGGGAGTGGACGCATCCGTCGACGCGCAAGAAATCGAAGGACCGGCTGTACGATGGAACGATTTTTCACCGCGTGATCCCTGACTTCATGATTCAGGGTGGAGATCCGCAGGGGACGGGGATGGGCGGGCCGGGATACCAGTTCGAAGATGAGACCAAGGGATCGCCCCACAAGTTCGACAAGCCGGGAAAACTGGCCATGGCGAACGCCGGGCCGAATACGAATGGATCGCAGTTCTTCATCACTACTGTGCCGACCGATTGGCTGACGGGTAAACACACAATTTTCGGCGAGGTTGTGGAGGGGCAGGACGTCGCGGTGAAGATCACCGGAGTTCCGCAGAACCGCCAGAATCGTCCGAACAAGGACGTGGTGTTGAAGAAGGTGACGATCGACAAGGTATCAACGAACCCGGCTCCCCCGGCTCCCTCGTTTCATTGACTTGCCCTAGCTGCCCACGTAGGATTCTCGTCCATCGATCGAGCAGACGCTGATCGGGCAAACCATGATTGGGCAAACTATTTCTCACTATCGCCTCGTCGAGAAGCTGGGCGGCGGCGGCATGGGCGTGGTGTACAAGGCGGAGGACCTTAAGCTCCGACGCTTTGTGGCGCTCAAGTTCCTGCCCGACGACGTCGCAAAAGATCCGCAGGCGCTGGCTCGCTTCCAACGCGAGGCCCAGGCTGCATCCGCACTGAACCATCCTAATATCTGCACCATTTACGAGATTGATGAGTACCAGGGCCAGGCATTTATTGCTATGGAGTTTCTGGACGGCCTGACGCTCAAGCACGCCATCGGCTCGACGCCCATGGACAACGAGAAGCTCGTAGCCCTGGCGATTGAGATTGCTGACGCGCTCGATGCCGCGCACACGGGAGGGATTGTGCACCGCGACATTAAGCCGGCGAATATCTTCATCACCAAGCGCGGGCACGCGAAGATTCTCGATTTTGGATTG
>DATDGW010000128.1:0-11230 GCA_036521895.1 Candidatus Sulfotelmatobacter sp.
CGCCCTGAACCGAATTCAACGCAGACTGGATTGACGCATTATGATCCCGGCGAAACGCTTGTCAAGGGAATTTGCAATAAATCTTTCCATCCCGGTCGGAATTCCCTTCACTTCGCCCGGAAAACCTGGCCATCCTTCATGACAAATTGAACCCTCTCGAGCGCCTTTATGTCGTACAGAGGGTCGCCACTGACCGCAACGATGTCGGCAAACGCACCGGGAGCGACCACGCCGATCTTGCCCTCCATATCGAGCATCACGGCGGCGCGCGAAGTGGCGCTCTGAATGGCATCCATCGGCGGCATGCCAAATTCCACCATGCGCGAAAACTCCTGCGCGATCGGCTCGGTCCACGGGATCCCGCCCATGTCAGTGCCGAACACGATCTTCACCCCCGCCTTCAGCGCCTTCTTGAAGGACACTTCGTGTGCCGAGGCCCGCAAGCGATCCCGCTGCCCGCCTGGCGTATCAGCCGCGGCCCAGTCTGTGTAGTAGACGCTCAGCGTCGGCACATACCAGGTGCCCAGCTTCAGCATCTGGGCGATCTGCGGGTCGCTGAGGTCGAGGCCGTGCTCGATGGAGTCGCAGCCGCCGTCGAGCGCACGCTGCAGGCCGATTCCGCCGTAAGCGTGACACGCCACTTTCTTGCCCCAGCCGTGGGTCTCGTCGACAATCGCCCGCAGTTCCTCGACCGTGAGCGTCGGCTGGGAAATCAGCTCCCCGTTCTTTCCCACCCAGGAGCGGTGGGTCATGTAGACCTTGATCCAATCGGCGCCGTGGTCGAGCTGCTCGCGTGCGGCCTTGCGCGCCTCCACCGGACCATCGACGATCTGCGCCCCCTTCGGCATTTCCAACTCGGGCGCGTATCCCTCCAGCGGATAGCCTCCCGTGGTCGAGATCGCTCGCGTAGAGACGAGCAGCCGCGGCCCGGGGATATAGCCGCCCTCGATCGCCTGCTTGATGCCCACATCGCCGTAGCCCGCACCTTCGGTTTCCACGTCGCGCAATGTGGTGAAGCCCTGCTCCAGTGCCCGCCGGGCCGCCACTGTGGCTCGCGCGGCACGCAGCGCTAAAGGCGCCGTCAGAATGTTGGCATCGTACCCGCCCTGCGCGGGATCTTCTCCCTGCAGAAAGATATGGGTGTGCGAATCGATCAGGCCCGGCAGCACCGTCTGTTTCGACAAGTCGATCACCGTGGCGCCCGCGGGGATGTTCGCGCTCGCGGCGTCGGAGACATGCTCGATGCGGCTGCCGCGAATCACGATAACCTGATCGCGCCGCGGCTTGTCGGACTTGCCGTCTATCAACGTGCCCGCGCGGATCACGGTAATCTGCGCCGATGACGAGCCGGATTGTTGCGCGACGGCGCATATAGTAAACGTAAGAGAGAAGAGCACGAGCAGGTGCTTCATCCGAATTCCCCTAGCGCCCGCAAAGATTGACGGAACGGTCTTTCGCCAGTTCCGTAAGATGATGAGGCGGGAAGGATTCTATACCCTCGTGCAATGGTTTGCCTCGCGGGGTGCAGACAGCACTGCGGACCCAGTGCGGAGGAGTGATGCAGGTACGCGTGGCGGAGATCCGGGATGCGGAAGCAATCGTGTCTGTGATCAACGTCGCGTTTCGCCTGGCGGAAGGCTTCCTCCTGGATCGCGATCGTATTGACCTGGGGACGGTGCGGGAACTATTTGAGAGGGGAGCCTTCCTGGTCACGGAAGACAGCTTCGTGTGTGGCTGCGTTTACGTCGAACCAAGGGCCGGCAAGCGGTCCTACCTCGGGTTACTGGCGGTCGAACCGCAGCTCCAGAAATCTGGCCTCGGCTCCCAGTTGATGAACGCCGCCGAAGCCTACTGCGCGAAGGCGGGCAGCCGCTTCATGGATTTGCGAATCGTGAGCGTCCGAAAGGAGTTGCCTGCCTTCTACCGTCGCCATGGATACGTTGAAACCGGCACTGAGCCGTTTACTCCCGGCCTGAATCCAAAAGTCCCCTGTCATTTCGTTGTGATGTCGAAACCACTGGCCTGATCCCGGCCTCCGCCTCACGACACCACTGCATCTGCCTCAATCTCCACCAGAATTTCCGGCGAGATGAGCGCGCTCACCTGCACCATCGCCGTAGCCGGGCGAATGTCGCGGAAAAATTCGCCATGCGCCTTCCCGACCTTCTGCCACTCCGCGATGTTCGTGACATACATCCGCGTGCGCACCACGTCTTTCATGCCGGCACCCGCCTTCTGCAATGCGCTTTCGATGTTCTTTAAGGTCTGCACCGTCTGCGCGTAAACATCCCCCACCCCGACGATCTTCCCATCTGGCCCAGTGGCCGTTGTACCCGAAACGTGTACATACGATCCCACTTTCACCGCACGAGAGTAACCGACGATGGGCTCCCATGCCGTGCCGCTCGCAATATTCTGCCGCTCCATTGAATCCTCCGTGGATGCTCATTCTACAAGTGGATGCGACGAAACGGGCGCAAACTGGCAGCCGCCACCTTCGACTGCCAGCAAACTACGGGGAAATCCGCCCCAAAGTTAACGGGTTTCGTGCACAACTTCGTTTCTATGCCACATCTTCTAATTGATTGGAAAAACGAATCATGTCGATAAACAAAAGTCACTTGCGTTTCCGCATCAAACTGAGGTATCAACACTCGCATGTGACTGAAACGCCGTGCGCGAAGCGGAGTTCAGGGGGCTCAAAATGATTCCGGAATCGCATCCGTTGCAAGAGTTGTTTCAGGATTTGGTGGGACGTCACTACGGCGAAGAAATCGGCATCCGCGATCCGCAGATTGTGGCCTACGTTTCGCATCTACTGGCGGAATTCTGCGAAGCTGATCAGCTCTTCAAAGTTCATGACGCGTCCAATCGTCCG
Organism: Candidatus Sulfotelmatobacter sp.; assembly: GCA_036521895.1. Classification (GTDB taxonomy): domain Bacteria; phylum Acidobacteriota; class Terriglobia; order Terriglobales; family Acidobacteriaceae; genus Sulfotelmatobacter. The sequence goes on from DATDGW010000128.1 coordinate 2,879, forward strand.
CTCGCCGATGTCGGCGAAATGCTGCTGGAATCGGATCCGGTCTACGGCCCCGCACCTTCATTCGATCGCGAGCGCCAGGTGCGCAAACACATCGGCGACTACACACTATTTCTAGCCGGCATGTTTCCCGAGAGCATCAATCATTTCCGGCTGCGCCGCCAGCGTCTGGAAAATTTTGTCGAGTGGGTGAAAGCGGGAAAAGAGAGTTACTATATCGTCTCCAAGTTCGAGCACTTCGAGTACGCCAAGGTCGCGCCCTTGTTTGCGAGTCTCTCGAAGAATTTCGAAGGGTGCGTTTACGGTCTGAATATGGTGAAGAACGATCTGGAAGAAATGCAGCATCCCATCGTTCGCCGCACCAACGACCGGATCATGTAGCCCGGACGAATCTCATACTCGCAGATCGCCGGTGCTCCCCATGCTGTAAAAACTCAGCGCTGCACTCCCTTGCGCCAAGTGACGGAACCTGCGCAGCGCCCCAAATTCCTCTCCCGGATCGAATCGCTTTTCGTGCTCGGCGATCACCACCGACATCGCCCAAACCAGCGACGAATCCGCCAGCGCACGCAGCGTCTTTGTATAAGCATCCTGCATGCGGTACGGAGGATCGATGAACACCACGTCGGCCGCCACATGCTGGCGCTCCATCCGCCAAAACGCTGGCGGCAATTCTTCCTGGAGGATCTTGAAGCCTTCCTCGATGCCCAGACTCTTCAAATTGCCGCGGATGGCATCCGCCGCTGAGGCCGAATGCTCCACAAAATACACTTCCTTCGCTCCCCGGCTCAACGCCTCGATTCCCACCGCTCCAGTTCCCGCGAACAGATCGAGCCACACGCTGCCCTCGAGCGCCGCCGGATTTCCCGCAGTCAGAACGTTGAACAGCGTCTCCCGCAACCGGTCCGAGGTCGGACGCACGTCCATCCCGCGCATCGCACGCAGCGGCCGGCTTCGATATTTCCCCGCGATCACACGCATGGCTCTGTACTCTCGGGTCCCGCACTCACTATATCCATCCATGTAGAATAAAAGTAGCGAAGGCTTATGCGAAGCTGGTCCATCCCGATAGGACGTTTGTTCGGAGTTGATCTCCGCATCCATCTCACGTTTTTCATCCTGCCCATCTTTATTTTTTGGACGGATTACGTGGCCCACAAGGACAACGCCACTGGGCCCCGCGACTTGATCCTCGTGGGCATCATTTTGACTTGTGTGGCTGCCCATGAGTGCGGACACATGTGGGCCGCCCGCCGCGTCGGCCTCATCCCGAAGGCAGTGATCTTTTTGCCGCTCACTGGCGTCGCGCTGTACGACGAACCGCGAACGGAGAAGCCGCAACCCGCGGCTTTGGCCTGGCAACGAGAGCTCCGGCTCGCCCTGATCGGACCGCTGGTGAGCCTGGCCCTTGCCTGCTTGTCCGCCGCGCTGGTCACCGCCTCCGGGCGCGGAGTCGAGCTGTGGAAGTGGCCTTTCCTGCAGGCAACGAATCTGCCGAAGAGCCTGGTGTGGGCGAATCTTTATCTGGCGATGTTCAATCTCATGCCCGCCTACCCGCTTGATGGCGGGCGCATCCTGCGCGCGTTCCTCTCGCGCACCCTCGATGCTTCCACTGCCACGCGCCGCGCCGTTTCCATCAGCAATGCCATTGCCATGGTCCTGATGCTCGCGGGCTTGTTCAGTGACAGCTGGCTGACGATGGTCGGCGTCATCGTTTTCTCCGCCGCCCAATTAGAGGAACGCGCGCTGGTTTTCCAGTCCGTGCTCGACAACGTCCGGCTCGAAGAAGTCATGCTCACCGACTTCGCAACACTGTCGCCGGCAGACACTTTGGAGGATGCGCTGGAGAAGGCCGTCCATTCCCTGCAGGATGATTTCCCCGTGGTCCGCGGCAGCGATATGGTGGGAGTAATTTCGAAGCAGCGGATTCTGGACGCCCTGCGCGCGGAAGGGAACGGCTACGTGCAAGCGGTGATGAACAAGATTTTCGAAGTTTCGCTGCGCCAGGATACTCTGGGATCGGCCTTCCGCAAGCTCACCGCGCGTAATTCCAGCATCATCCCCGTGGTGGAGGACCAGCGCCTGATCGGCATCGTCACGCTGCAGAACCTGATGCACTCCATGGCCTTGCTGGCCGAGAGCCGCAAACTGCAGCGGGAAGAAGCGGAATCGTAGCCCGGTTGCGGCAACGTGCGTCAGGTCTTCAATTCCACACGCTTACACACCGTGAGCATTTCTTGTTCGGATGGCGGATGGTGGATGTTGCGAGTCGCAAAAATCCTCAGCCTGCGGATACTCCGTGTCTCGTACGCGCTGAGCGGCTTCCGCAAGATCGTACCGCGCATGGCGAAGATCAAACCTCAGGTCCGAGCCGGAAACCAATCGGCACCGGATTCTCCAAAAGGCATGCCCGCACTGCCTGCATTTACAACTCGAGTCTTTCCCACGGCTCGGTCAAACTGCATATGGGTGTGCCCGCAGACGACCAATTCGACGCTGAGTCCTTCAAAGACCGGTAAGAGACGCTCCTCCGAAGTCAACCGCGTAAAGATCTCGTCTTCGTTTCTCGGCGTGGCGTGACAGAACAGCACCTCGCCGATCCCGCGAATCTCAATCTGAATTGTCTGGGGCCAACTGTTTAGCTCGCGCCGGTGCTGGGGCCGAAGTTGCTGCGTCCAGCGCACACTGCGCGAGCCTGCTCAGGAACAGCGCTGGTTTCCTTGCCCGCCAGATGGGCAAGAGCCGCAACCTCATCATTTTCCTTGGATAAATCGAAGGGCAGCCTTGCGGTTCAGCAAACACGCCAGGGTTTGAACCGGCATCGGCCCCGGAAGCACGTCGCCTCCGACAACAATTAGGTCCGCGCCGACTGCATCAATCTCTTGCAGCACGGCCTCCAGTGCAGGGAGATTCCGTGGATATCGTAAAGCGCAGCGACCCCACGAAGGAAGTTCCTCTCGCATCGGGTACTCTCAGCCCGCTAATGTCGATCTCCTAGAGCAGCCGTACCGCCTTCGCCTTCTGCACCGCCGGAATCGTTCTCAGCTTTGCCAGCACTTCCTCCGGCACGCGCCCGTCGACGTGGACGACGGCGATCGCCTCGCGCGGCTGGTCCGACTCTTTCTGCACTTCCTTCTCAACGGCACGCCGGCCCAGCGAGAAGTCTGCTATGTTGATCGACTCCTCGCCCAGAATTGTGCCCACCTTGCCAATCACGCCCGGAACGTCTCGGTTCCGCAGATAAATCAGGCTGCGCTCCAGCGGCGCTTCTACGTCGATGCCGTCCACATGCAGCAGCCGCGGCGCATCGCCATGCAGCACCGCACCCTTAACCATGTGTTCCTCAGTCGAACTCTTCAGGAAAATCGACAGCACGCTGCCCGCGCCTCCGGTGGACGATTTCGGCCTGTGCGATTCCAAGACTCGCAGTCCGCGCTCTTCCGCGATCGTGGCCGCGTTCACCAGATTCGCCTTTTCCTCCAGCGCCTCGTTCAGAATGCCCTTGATCGCGCCGTTGCGGATGAGTTCCGTCTTCCATTCCGCAATGTGCCCGCCGTAGCGGATGGAGATCTCTTCGATGCTCCCCTCCGACACCTGCGACAAAAATGAACCCATGCGCTCGGCCAGCACAATGTAGGGCTGCATGGTGGCGTACTCTTCTGCTGACACCGAAGGCACATTCACCGCGTTCTGAATCACACCGTGCTTCAGATACTCCTTCACCTGCTGCGCAATCTGCACGCCCACGGCTTCCTGCGCCTCAAAGGTCGATCCGCCCACGTGCGGCGTAAGGATCACATTTTCTAGCGCTGTCAGAGGCGAATTCTTGAGCGGCTCTTCCGTGAAAACGTCGAGCGCCGCCGCAGCTACATACTTCGTCTTGAGTGCCGCTGCCAGGTCCGCCTCATTCACCAGTTCGCCCCGCGCGCAATTCACCAGCCGCACGCCCTTCTTCATCTTGGCGATGGACGCCTCATTGATCATCCCAGTCGTCTGCGGCGTCAGCCCGACGTGCAGGGTGATGTAGTCCGCTGCAGCATACAGTTCGTCGAGGCCCGCCAACCGGATCCACTGTTCCTTCGCCACCGCCACCGAAACAAACGGATCGTGCGCTACCAGGTCCATTCCAAACGCCCGTGCGCGCCGCGCCACTTCCATGCCGATGCGCCCCAGCCCGATGATCCCCAGCGTCTTCGCGCGTAGTTCCGTACCTTGCAGCGATTTCTTCTCCCACTTGCCCGCGTGCATCAGCGCGTCGGCGCGCGACAGATGGCGAGCCATGGCCAGCATCATTCCCAGCGTCTGCTCGGCGACGGCGACTGCATTGGCGCCCGGCGTGTTCATCACCGCGATCCCTTTGTGCGTGGCCGCCTCGAGATCGATGTTGTCGACGCCCACTCCGGCCCGCCCGATCACGCGCAGCTTCTTGGCGTGCTCCAGCAGCTGCGCGTCGGCCTGCACCGCCGAACGCACAATCAGCGCATCCGCTGTCTCCAGATGCTGTTCCAGCTGGCCGTCCAGTTGGTCGGCCGTTAGGACGGTCCACTCGGGTTCCTGCAGCTGCGCTACGGCTGATGCCGAGATCTTTTCCGCTACGATAATTTTCACGAATGATTTCCTTTAAGTAAGAATCCTGCTATCGAAACATCGCTGACAAACTGTTGACCTGAAAATGACGGGGAGATGACGCCCCGCTGACAAGCCCGTCAGCCAGACTTTCTAGACTCGTTCTCACTGGGCCCCGGCCCGGGGGAGAACACTATGAAAGCTTGGCCACCAATCGAACCGCTCAAAACAGTCTTACTCGTGGCGCTGATTGCCATTACCGTCGCGTGCGGCTACAGCTCCAAGATGACCGCGCCCGTCGCCGGGGCGATGCCCACGATGTCTGCGCTCTCGCCCAATAGCGCGACCGCTGGCGGCGCGGCGTTTACTCTGACCATCAACGGAACCAACTTTGCCGCGAAAGCGGTTGTCAACTGGAATGGCACCGCCCAAACCGCGAACACCACCTTTGTCAGCTCCAACCAGCTGATGGTGGCCGTGCCCGCCTCGGCCATTATGACCCCAGCCACCATCTCAGTAACCGTGACCAATCCCGCCACCGCGGGCAGCGGGATGTACGGAAGCGGCGGCACCCTGGCCGAGACCTCGACCGCCATGAGCTTCACGGTGCACTAGCGCTCGAAGCACTCCTTCACGCGCTGACGAGTTGTTGCTTGCCGGACTGGGTGCGGGCATAGACTTCCTGCGCTGCCCGCACCGCCGCACCATACTCGACGCTCTTGCCGGTGACCTTGGCCAGCACGTGTTCGAGGGCGCCCAGAATTCCGATCGTATCGAGATAGTCGTAGTACCCGATGTGCGCGACGCGGAACAGCTTTCCCTTCATCTCGCCCTGCCCGTTCGCTACGACGGCATCAAACGCTTCGCGGAACTCCTTCACGATCTTGCTCGAGTCAATTCCCTCGGGCGCGCAAATCGCGGTCAGCGCGGCCGCCGGAGATGCGGCATACAGCTTCAATCCCAGAGCCTTCGCTCCAGCCCGCGTCATCTGCGCACAAAGCTCGGCATTGTTGACGAGTTCTTCCCGCCCTTTCGCCAGATCACCATTTCCCATGCCGCGTACAAATTCCAGCGCCGCTCCCAACGCCGCAAATAAAGACGTCGCCGGCGTATACGCAGTCTCGCCTTTCGCCGCCGACTTCCGCTCTTTGCGCAGATCGAAGTAATAGCGCGGCGAAAGGGTTTTATCCATGTGCTTCCACGCCCGCTCGCTGACCGCGCAATAGGCCAGCCCCGGAGGCATCATCAGCGCCTTCTGCGATCCGCCGATAATCACATCCACGCCCCAGCCATCGACATCGAGATGCGTCGTGCCCAGCCCGGTGATCGCATCCACAACGAGCAGCGTTTCGTCACCGTGCGCCCGCGCGATCTTCGCGATCCCCTCGATGTCATGCCGCGCGCCGGTGGAACTCTCCGTGGCCTGCACAAACACCGCGCGCACCTGGTGGTTCATCCGCTCCCGGATGCGATCCAGCGAAAACGTCTCGCCATAAGGAACCTCGAGGACATCCAGGTGGCAGCCGAACGCCTTGGCCAGCCCCGTCCAGCGCTCGCCAAACTTGCCTGCAGTCAGCACGAGCACTGTGTCGCCCGGCGACGTCAGATTCGACACCGACGCCTCCATCACGCCGGTGCCCGAACAAGCCAGCACCAGGACGTCATTCTTCGTGCCGATGAATTCCTTCATGTCGGCCAGCACGCGCTGAAACAGCGCCCGGAAATCGGCCGTTCGGTGATGCGCCGTGAAGGAAGACATGGCCGTCTGCGCCGCCGGCAGTAGCGGCGTTGGCCCGGGAGTAAAAAGACGATTCTTATGCAACATGGTCAAATTCCTTATGAAAGGGATGGTCCATCAGTTTACCGGAAGCGCGCCGTTGCAGCACGTTTTCGGAAGCAATTTTCGAGTTTGGTCTAGCGCAGAATGAGATTTCGTGCCGTGATCCGCATCCCACCCAGCCCCGGACGCATTCGTCCGGGCCGTGGTAGTCATCCGATTGCGCGGCGAAGAACCGGTTCCCTAGCCACAGTTTTTCGATCTACCCGCGTCCAGTCTTCGACACAAGAATCTCCGGCTTGTCGATCTTAGGCGGGGTCGCGAGCAATTCGTTCGCTTTGGCGAACAGCGCCTTGGCGATCTCCCCGTTCAGGTGTGCATTGCGCCCATTTTCGTCGGCAAACGTATCGAAGATGCCGTATTTTCCCGGTCCCATCTTGATGGCATACCAACTCAGCGTGCCCGCTTCCCGTTCCGCCAGCGGCTGCGCTGACTTCAAGAATTCCTCGAGTTCCTTTTCCTTGCCCGGTTTGGATTCCAGCTGAGCCCATATCGCAAGTTTTCCCATGATGACTTCCTCCTGCCGCATCTGATGCCGGATGGGTGGGTTTGGTAGCGCAAGAACGACCGATCTCGGTGCCCCATCCTCGCCGCGTTCTTTGCGGCTCGGGCGGGGATTTTTGACTTCTCCTGGTGGATGGCATCCCGCTCACTCCGTCTATAATCCCCCCATGAGCCTAGTCGAACAGATCCAAAAAGACATCGTCACCGCCATGAAGGCCAAGGACGAAGCCCGCCTCTCCACCCTGCGCATGGTGAAAAGCGCCCTGCAACTCAAGACCGTCGAAAAGATGGCCCCGCTCGACGACAAGGAATCCCAGACGGTACTGTCCACGCTGATCAAGCAGCGCAAGGAATCCGTCGAGCAGTTCACCAAGGGCGGACGTCAGGAAATGGCCGACAAAGAAGCTGCCGAAATCGTCCTGATCGAAACCTACCTCCCCCAAGCCGCCGGCGAAGCGGAAATCGTCGCGGGCGTGAAAGCCGCCATCGCCGAAATGGGCGCGCCCACCATGAAAGAAATGGGCACGGTCATGAAGAACGCGATGGCCAAATTCAACGCCGCCGGCATGCGCGTGGATGGCAAAGCAGTCAGCGAAATTGTGAAGCGGGAGTTAGCAGGGAAGTAGCAATGCTCATGTGGGGACCGCCGCCCCGGCTGTGCGGTCGAGCGGCAGCTCGACGGCAACCGTTTCTTCCCCTAGATTTCGCCGCCGGCCACGTCACAAATTCCGGATTGTAGTCCTTGATCGACGCCGCAAACTCATCCTTCATGTCTTCGCGGCGGGCTTCCGGCCACAAGTTGAGATCTGCCAACGCGTGGTCGTAACGATGGCACAGCACGCGCTGTTCGGCACGGGCCAGCACAGCGCTGGCGGTCTTCCCCGACCTGGCGGTCATCTCCTGACCCAATCTTCGTTGTCGATTGCAGCTTCTTGATGTTTTCCGGTGTCAACACGCGGTTCCAAAGATCGTAGTCGGGATTCGCCGGGCTGAGCAGCTTGCCACAGAATTCTGGGGTAACATCCACCAGCCGGCCTGACTCGAAGCGAAGCGTCCGTTCCGCGTAAGCCCTGGCCGCGCCTGAGTGTACTCGTACGTTCCACCGACCCGATCCCAGATGGTCACCCTACCCTCTTTCTCTTTCTCTTTCTCTTTCTCTTTCTCAAAATCAACCGATGTCCCGTCGTGAACGTGGAAGAGTTTGTGCGGCCTCGGGAGCAGTGTCACCACGTTGTAAACCCAGCAACAGCGTGCGCCGCCGGCCTGGTCGGTTTGGAACACAACTCCTCCCTTGCCGTCGCCGTCAAAGTCCATGCCCGTGTGGTCGTCATCGAAGACCAGGCCAAAGCCGATCGTGCGGAAAACAACTTTGCCCGCGGCATTGTAGATCGCCGCGGTGCAGTCATCGCCCCCGCCGCCCGAGGTATTGCGCGGCGGGCCGAGCGAAA
>DATDGW010000129.1:0-22708 GCA_036521895.1 Candidatus Sulfotelmatobacter sp.
TGAGCGGTACTGAGCTGGAGAACGTACGACTGCGACCAGATTCATTCCATGGAGATTGGAATTACACGATCTTGCCGCACCCGACGACTCCCTCAAAAGTCGAGTAGCGTTGATCTATTTATTTTGTGACGCTCGCTAAGGCTCGATCGTGGCCTCATCGACCAGCATGATGGGGATGTCGTCCTTGACCGCATAGACCCGGTGGCACTGCTTGCACTTCAGACTTTCCGGGCTTTGGCGGTACTCGAGCGCCTGCTTGCAGGCCGGACAAACCAGAATTTCCAGTAGGTCTTTGGCAATCATAACGAAGGCATTGTACGACATGGGGCGGTCCTGGCCTGTGACTCGGCTCACAACAGCCCTTCACCACGGAGACAAGGCACGGAGGCACGGAGGAGGACAAATAATGAGGATGAAGCTTCTTGATCGACGGGTCCGTCGAACTCGTCCGTGCGTTGCCATTCTCTTGTTCTTCTCCGTGCCTCCGTGTCTCCGTGGTGAGGGCTCTTTGCGGCCGGTGCGATAGAATTTAACGGGAGCCCGAATGTCTGCCCTTATCCTCGACGGAACCAAGATCGCGCAAGACATCCGCCGCGAAGTCGCAGCGGAAGTGAAAACCATGGCTGCAGCCGGAGTGCGTCCCGGACTGGCGGTTGTCCTCGCCGGACACAATCCGGCGTCTGAGATCTACGTCCGCGGCAAGGTCAAAGCCTGCGAGGAAGTCGGCCTCTTCAGCGAGAAGCTGACACCGCCGGAGACCGCCACCACCGCCGAATTGCTAGCGCTCGTGGAAGATCTCAACCGTCGCGAAGATATCGACGGCAGCCTGGTGCAGTTGCCCCTGCCCGCGCAGGTCGACGCCAAGAGCGTCCTGATGGCGGTCGATCCCACCAAAGACGTCGACGGATTCCATCCCGTAAACGTTGGGTTGCTCTCGACGCAGCGTCCCGGCCTCGTACCCTGCACGCCTGCCGGGGTGATCGAGATTCTAAAGCGCAGCAACATTCCGATCGCGGGGCGCGAGGCCGTGGTTGTAGGGCGGAGCGATATTGTAGGCAAGCCCGTCGCCATGCTGCTGCTCAACGCCAACGCCACGGTGACCGTATGTCACTCGAAGACGCACGATCTGCTGGGAGTCTGCCGCCGCGCTGACATTCTGGTGGCCGCGATCGGCCGCTCAGGCATGATCACGCGCGATTTCGTCAAGCCCGGCGCAACCGTGATCGACGTAGGAATGAACACCATCACCGATCCTGCCGAATTCCAGCGGTTCTTCGCCGGCAACAGTAAAAGAGAAGAGAACTTCCGCCAGAAGGGATCCACCCTGATCGGCGACGTGCATCCCGAAGTCGCAGAAATTGCCGGAGCCCTCACGCCCGTGCCCGGCGGTGTGGGCCCGCTCACCATCGCCATGCTGATGTTCAACACCGTCAGGGCGGCAAAGATGCGACGGGGAAGTCGCGTTCCGGAACTGTCGCGGGTTTAGAATCCACCACGGAGTCACAGAGTCACAGAGAACCCTTTTTTTGAGGGTTGGTTTTTCTCCGCGCCTCCGTGTCTCCGTGGTGAAACGTTGTTGGAGCTAGCATGCTGAAAGTTGGCCTTACCGGCGGCATCGCTGCCGGCAAATCGGTTGTAGGAGAGATGTTCGTCGCGCTGGGCGCGCACCTCGTGCAGGCGGACCGCATTGCGCATTCGCTCATGCTGCCCGGGGAAGCTGTCTACAACGAAGTCGTCCGCCACTTCGGCCGCGAGATTCTCAATCCTGACGGCAGCGTGAACCGTTCCAGACTAGCCGAAGTTGCTTTCGGTCCCTCCACCGCTCCCGAGAGCAAGCGCGCGTCGCGCGTCGAGGAACTCAATCGCATTGTGCATCCCGTTGTCATCCGCAGCCAGGAGGAATGGATGCAGGACATGGGGCGGCAGAACCCGCGCGCGGTCGCGATCGTCGAAGCCGCTCTGCTACTCGAGGCGGGCGCGGGCAAGCGCTTTGATCGCCTAATCGTTGTCACCTGCAGCGAAGAACAGCGAGTGGCCCGCTTCGCCGCCCGGGAGAAGATCGACCTCGAGAGCGCCCGCAAAGAAGTCATCCGCCGCATGGCCGCACAACTTCCCGACGAAGAAAAAATCAAAGCGGCCGACTCCGTCATCGACAACTCGGGGTTGCTCGACAAGACCCGCGAGCAGGTGCGTGGAGTCTGGGAACAACTGAAGGCTGCAGCGAACTTGTCATCCTGAGCGAAGCGAAGGACCTATGCCCCCCGCCAGGTACACAGGTCCTTCGCGGCAAAAGAGCGCCGCTAAAGGATGACAGTGCAGGTTTGTGCGGCCTAAAATCCACGCATGAAGCCGAAGACTCTATACCTCGCCCTCTGCCTTGCGGGTTTCCTGCTTCCGTACTCCCAGTTCGTTCCGTGGATGCTGCAGCATGGACTGAATCTCGCTCTCTTCGCCCGCGAACTTTTCGCCAATCGCATCGGCGCATTCTTCGGCATGGACGTCATCGTCTCGGCGGTGACCCTGCTCGCGTTCACACGGATCGAGAGTGCACGCCTTGGGATTCGGAAGCGCTGGCTCGTGCTGATCGCCGTTCTGACGGTTGGAGTCTCACTCGGCCTGCCTCTATTTCTCTATCTGAGGGAATCGGAACTGGAGCACAAACCCGCCTGACAAAACGCACTCGTTGTGTGTATGCTTAGCGCCCGGGCATTGTTTAAAATCATTCCCGGGATCTTTCTCCTCCCCGATATCGTACCTATCTTCGGATCCTTGAACCGGATAGTGGAATCAAACGGTTTGAATCGGACGGTTTGAATTATGAAAGTCATGCGGCCTCTAATCTTCGGGCTCGCCATTGCCGGCGGGTTCTTCTACTTCACGACCTGGCGTTCGAACTCGCAGGCCGGCGGATTGCATCCCTCGAACTGGCTGAGCCACCCCGCCCAGGTGGAGATTACCGAGGCAGCCCCCGGCGAGCTCCTCGACGGTGAAGAGCAGAACAATATCTCCGTCTACAAGAAGAACATTCCGTCGGTCGTGAACGTCACCTCGCGCGCCATGACATTCGATTTCTTCTACGGCCTCGTTCCGCAGGAGGGCCAAGGCTCGGGATTCGTTATCGATAAAGAAGGCCATATCCTGACCAACTACCACGTGATCGCCGAGGCCAGGCAAGTGGAAGTCACCATGCACAACCGCAAGAAGTACAAGGCCACGGTAGTCGGCACCGATCCGCCGCACGATCTGGCAGTCATTCAGATCAAAGCGCCGGACCTGATTCCGGCAGTGCTGGGCGATTCGCGCAATTTGCAGGTCGGACAGAAAGTCTATGCGATCGGCAATCCCTTTGGATTGGCAGGAACGATGACGCGCGGCATCGTAAGTTCCATCCGCCCGGTGCGCGAGCCCAACGGAGCCATGATCGACGAAGCCATCCAGACCGACGCGGCCATCAATCCCGGAAATTCTGGCGGACCACTGATGAACTGGCACGGCGAAGTCATTGGCATCAACACCATGATCCTTTCCAACGTTGGCCAGAACGCGGGCATCGGTTTTGCCATTCCCATCAATACCGCGAAAGCCGTCTTGAATGACCTGATGACGCTGGGTCGGGTGCGGCGTCCGGCGCTGGGCGTGCACACCATTCCCATCACCGCCGAACTGGCGGGCGAAATCGGTCTGCCCGCTGACTACGGATTGCTGATCATCCAGGTCTCGCCGGGCGGCTCCGCAGATTCAGCCGGTCTGCGCGCCGGCACTGAGCGCGCCTACCTGGGGAACACTCCCATCATGCTTGGCGGCGACCTGATCGTGGCCATCGACGATCAAAAGGTGCAAGACGAGGAAGATCTCTCGCAGATGATGAACAACCACCGCGCCGGAGATACGGTGAAGATCACCATTTACCGCAACAAAAAGAAGATGGACGTGACCGTATCGCTGGGCGAAGCGCGCCAGCAGGTGTGAAAAATGGCAGGGCGTCATCCTGACGGAGCGGTTTTTCAAGCGGAGGACGGATCTTGTGCGGAGAACGGCGGTGCGTCCCAGACATCCGTCTCTCCGTCTCTCCTTGAAAACCGCTCCCTTGCCATGTACTCTGTCCTCCTGCCTATGACTGCCGTCCTTTAATTCTGCGGGTTGCAACGTGGAGCGATGCGCGCACTCGTGCGCCCACAGCGCTTCCGTTTTTCTTCTCGATACAAGGTGCCCAACCAGAAAGGATTATTCCCATGCAATTCGTGGACAAGGCACTCGCTCGCCGATTGGAGTCTTGCGAGGAGATGCCGCAGGTACTGTACGCGCGCATGTTTCAGAAGACGCGTCCCGAGATAGGCGCGGCCGAGGAAGAAATTTGCGGCGGTCACATGATTTTTGCAGGACTCGGATCGCCCATCGGACGGGCGACCGGTGCCGGGCTGGACCGTCCCTTCACGGCGGCGGACCTCGGTCGCGTGGAAGAATTCTATCGCGCGCACAAAGCCCCGTCACAGGTGGATCTATGTCCCATGCATGAGCCCGCCGTGTTCGAGCTCTTCAAGGAACGGGGCTACGTGATCGCGGAGCTGAACAACGTGCTTTTCCGGAAGTTGGATGCGGCGGAGAAGTTTCCACCGCCTCGGCCGGGATGCGAGATTCGGCCGAGTCGACTGCAAGAAGCTGAAGCCGCCGGCGGCATCGTGGAAAGCGCATTCTTCCCCGACGGCGCGCCGGAAGCCTATCGCGGCCTGATCGCGCCGTTCTACCAAATGGAGCGGGCGCTGGCCTTCGTGGCCAGCGTCGAGGGAAAACTGGTGGCGTGCGGCACGGGCTTGGTCATCCCGCAGCACCGGGTCTTTGCCCTCTGCGGCGCAGGCACGCTCACCGAATATCGCGGACGCGGCCTGCAGACCGCGCTGTTGCGCGCTCGTATGGCGGCTGCGGTCGAGGCCGGCTGCGAGTACACCGTGGTGGTCACCAACGGCGGGACAACTTCGCAGCGCAACGCCGAGCGCCTCGGCTTCCGAGTGGCGTACAGCAAGGTGACGGTGATCAAGCAACTGAACGTGTAGCGCGGGCATAGCAGCGCCGGCATCTTTCCGGCTGTCCCGGCGGCGCCACGTTCGCACGTTGCGGTTCGACCCGCCCACCGCGCCCGTCACTCTGAAGCGATTCGAACAGAGGCCGGTTCCCGATCTTCCGAAACAATCACGAGAGCGCGCGCAAATTCTTCCGAAGCCGCTCCGGATCACCATCATGAAGCCTGGCTTCAACCTCCAGGTGCGTACACTGCCAAACCGGAACGGCGCGCACCAGCACGCTCCGCCCTTTTGCCGTCAGACTCATCAGCCGGCTGCGCCGGTCCCTCGGGTCGGCTGTGACCTTTGCCAGGCCTCGGCGCTGCAGCGGCTTGAGGGCGGCCGTCAGGGTGGTCCGATCCATTGCAAGCAGCGACGCAACCGGGGCCATAGCTGGTGGTTCCGGCCGGTTCAAAGACATCAATAACGAGAATTGCCCGTTGGTCAGCCCCAGTGGGCGCAGAGCATCATCGAAGCGCCGTGCCAGCGCCCTGGCAGCCCGCTGTACATGAAGACAGAGGCAAGAGTCGCGGACTCGAAGGGTGGTCTCAAAAGGAGGCTTTGTAACTGTTGACACACGCAGATTATATTGATATCAACGTATATTGCCAAGTTGCGAAAAAACAATCCTATGTCTCAGGAGAAATCAATGCAGGGAGAGATCGTCAGAATAATTACCTTGCCACTCTTCATGGTGGCTGCCGTGTTAAACGTCGCGCGGCCCGCGCAATCACACGACTCCAAAACGCCGTACCCGAGCATGGCCCCGGTTGAGCAATACGTGATGGCAGATCGGAATTCGGAGATAGCCCTGGCGCGGAGCGCGGCCCCGGAATCCGTCTCACGCGACGCCGAGGTTTTGGTCCTCGGAGCGCATGGTTACGAAACCGCAGTGAAAGGTAAGAATGGTTTCGTGTGTATCGTGGAACGATCGTGGACCGCCGGAATCGACGATCCTGATTTTTGGAATCCCAAGCTGCGGGCTCCAATCTGCTTCAACCCGCAGGCCGTACGATCCTACCTTCCGCTCACGGTCAAAAAGACGGAGTTGATACTCCGTGGGGGATCCAAATCTCAAATGTTCGAGAGCATCAAAGCAGCCCTCGACAAAAAAGAAGTGCCGGCGCCGGAACCTGGCGCAATGTGTTACATGCTATCCAAGGACGGGTTCTTGAGCGATCATGACGGGCACTGGCATCCTCGCCTGATGTTTTTCGTTCCGCAAACGGACGCTCTGACTTGGGGCGCAGATCTGCCAGGTTCTCCGATTTTTGCGGGTAAGGACGTGCAGGATCGACTGACCGTATTCATGGTTCCGGTCGCCAAGTGGTCGGACGGCACGGCGGATCACGCGGATGTGCACTAAGCACCGAACCCACGCAACGCCCCCGCGACGGCCGCCAGGAGCTCGGCGCTGCTTCGCTGGTCGTTGCACTTCCACAGGCGTCCATAGAATAGTGGAAGCAATGACTACGGAAAGTGTTGTCCTGAAAGGCAAGCACGTCCGCCTAGAGCCGCTCGAGCACCGTCACGTCGACGGCCTGGTAGCCGCCGCCGGCGACGATGCCGAACGATACCAGTGGAGTCCCGTTCCGCTGGGCAAGATCGCGGCGATCTGTTACATCGACACCGCCCTCGCCTGGAGCCGCGCGGGCAGCGCCGTGCCGTTCGCGATCGTGCGAGTCAACGACGGCGTCGTCCTTGGCTCCACTCGCTTCTGGAACATCGAACGATGGGCGTGGCCCCAAGGCCATCCCTCGCACGGACGCAGTGCCCCCGACGCCTGTGAGATCGGCTACACCTGGCTGGCTCGTGCGGCCACTCGGACCGCAGCGAACACGGAATCCAAGCTACTCATGCTCACCTACGCCTTCGAAGTGTGGCAAGTGCTGCGCGTCTGCTTTCACACCGACGCGCGCAACCAGCGCTCGCGCGCTGCCCTGGAACGCATCGGCGGGAAGTGCGAAGGCGTCCTCCGCGCTCACCGCATGGCCGCCGATTTCACCCCACGAGATTCACTACGTTACTCGATCCTGGCGGCCGAATGGCCGGTAGTGAAGGAGCGGCTTCTTCAGCTCCGCGATCGCCGTTAGCGTAGCGCCGAGCTATGTGACGGTCTCGGGCCCAATCCCATAATCCGCCGCATACGGGCTCTCCTTCGTTGCGGGGTGCTGAAAGCAGAGTCCGTAGCCGTCAGGGTCTTTGAACCACAACTGCCTCATGCCATAAGGCGCAACCTTCGGCTCCTTCAAATTGACTCCATGCGCGCGCAGGTGCTGATAAGCGCTGTCGAGATCTTTGCAGCCGAAGAACAGGCAGGTGTCGTCATGCGCGGCCACGCGCGGCGCATGCGGTGCGGCTGGCCGCTGGTCGGCTTCGTAAGCGGTATTAAGCATCAGCTCCGCGCCGTTCAACTTCAGCCACGCCCAATTGCAGTCGTCCCCCGGCTCCGAGCTAGCGTGAACGCTGAATCCCAGCACGTGGCGGTAGAAGCGGATCGCGGTCGGCATGTCGAAAACCTGCAGCAGCGGACAAATCCCGTGAATGTCCATGGACGTTTCAACCTCCTTCTTTTGGCGAAATATATCAGAAGACTGGATCTCCACGATTGGACGCGTCGGACCACCCTACCGTTAGCCTAGGATCTTCCCGATCGGATTTGTGAGAAAGTAGTCCTGGTTCGAAGCGAGAAACTGCAATGAACGTGGACGAGATTCGCGCCTACTGCCTGGCCTTCCCCCAAGTGACCGAAAATATCCAGTGGGGGGACGACCTCTGCTTCAAGATTCGCGGCAAAATCTTTGTCATCCTGGCCCTGACTGCCGTTCCCCAGAAACTGTGCTGCAAGTGCTCTCCAGAGAGATTTGCCGAACTCGTTGAGCGGGAGGATATCGGTCCCGCTCCCTATGTCGGCCGCTACAAGTGGGTGATCCTGAACCGTCTGGACGCGCTGCGCAGCGACGAGTTGAGATATATGCTCCGGCAATCATATGAGATGGTTGCGGCCAATGCCCCGAAAGTGAGAGATCGAAAGCCGAGCCGCCAGGCGAAGAACACGAACAAGAAAACGCCAGTTCAAACTCGCGCGATCGAGCGCAAGAAACATTAGCGACCGGACGATTCCTGAGGAGTACGCCCATCTCAGCGAGCCTTGGCAAGGCCCGTTCCGCAACCCGTGCTATCTTTGTTTCCCTGGGGAGTTCGGCCGTGCCCGTCACTTACAGTATCGACACCACAAGACGGCTCATTCGCACCGCCTGCACTCGGCCTCTGACCTTCGCTCAGGTGATCGCCCACTTTCGAGAACTCAACGACGATCCGGCCTGTTCGCAACGCCTCGATGTCCTGCTCGATGTCACCGACGGGGATACGTTGCCCAACAGCAGTCAACTGGGGGCAGTCGGTGCCGCGGCGAGTGCCATTCGCAAGAAAGTGCAATTCGGATTCTGTGCGGTTGTGGCCGACAGTGACGCCATGTTCGGCATGATGCGAGTGTTCGCGGTACAAGCCGGAGCTTATTTCGACGCGATCCGCGTGTTTCGAAGCGCTGGTGAGGCCGAAAAGTGGCTGAATTCCAATCCCGCGGCGATTGATCCGGAACCACCATCTGCAACGCACCCTTCCGGGATTTGACTCTGCTCGCTTCGGTCGGCTAGCCTCAAGAGTCTGTTGCAACTCTGGGGCCTTCAATCGAGCATGCGATCCCTGCATAAATCATTGATTTTGTTCTTGATGGCGATTCTGGCGGCGGGCGCGATGCCCTCCGCCCAAGCCTCCGTACGCCCGCTTCACGCCCAACACGCGATCGTGGTCAGCGTCCACGAACTGGCGTCGCACGTCGGCGTGGACATCCTGCAAGCAGGCGGCAACGCCATCGACGCAGCGGTGGCCACCGGCTTCGCGCTGGCCGTCGTCCATCCCCCGGCAGGAAACATCGGTGGCGGCGGATTCATGCTCATCCGCATGGCCGACGGCAAAACACACTTCCTCGACTACCGCGAAAAAGCTCCCGCGGCGGCGGCCCGCGACATGTTTCTGGACCGGCAGGGCAACCTGATTCCCAAGGCCAGCGAAATTGGCTACAAATCCATCGGCGTGCCCGGATCGGTGGCCGGCATGGTCTATGCCGAGCAAAAATACGGCAAGCTGACGCTTAAGCAAGTGATGGCCCCCGCCATCCGTCTGGCGCGCGAGGGCTACGCGCTCACCTGGGGAGAGGCCGCAGATTTTCACGACCGCGACCTTGCTCAGTTTCCCGAATCGCGCCGCGTCTTTCAGCGTGACGGCGACTACTACAAGCCGGGAGACATTTTCCGCCAGCCCGACCTGGCCCGCACGCTCGAACGCATTGCCGAGAAGCCCGACGATTTCTACCACGGCTCTCTCGCCCGGGAACTCGCCGCCGCCATGCAGAAGGGCGGAGGCCTGATCACGGCCGACGACCTCGCCCGCTACGAAGTCAAAGAGCGCGAGCCGGTGCGCGGAACCTATCGCGGATACGAGGTCATCAGCGCTCCGCCGCCATCCTCCGGCGGAACCGTGCTGATCGAATCTCTGAATATTCTGGAAGGTTACGACCTCGCCAAGATGGGAGAGCGCTCCGCCCAATCGATTCACTACACGACCGAGGCCTTCCGGCGCGCCTTCTTCGATCGCGCCGAGTTTATGGGCGATCCGGATTTCGCCAAGATCCCCGTGGCGCAGCTCATTGACAAACGATACGCAGCGGCCTGGGAGGATACGATTGATCCCGCGCACGCCACTCCCAGCAAGGACTTGAAGCGCCCGGCGGTGTTCAATGAACTCGAACAGTATGCGGACGCGCATCCGCCAATGGCGCCGCAAGAGTCCAACCACACGACGCACTATTCCGTCATGGACGCCGACGGCAACGCGGTCGCCGTAACCACCACCATCAACGATTGGTTCGGCTCGCGCGTGACCGCGGACGGCCTGGGTTTCCTGATGAACGACGAGATGGATGATTTCTCGGCCAAGCCCGGTGTGCCCAATTCCGACGGCCTGCTTCAGAGTGACGTGAACGCGATCGGGCCGGGCAAGCGCCCGCTCTCGTCCATGACTCCAACCATCGTCGTCCGCGAGGGCAAGACCGTCCTGGTTCTCGGTTCGCCGGGCAGTTCCAAGATCATCACCACGGTCGCGAATGTTCTAATGGGTGTGGTCGACTACGGCATGAACATTCAGGAAGCGGTGAACGCGCCCCGCTTTCATAATCAATGGATGCCCGACGTCCTCAATGTGGAACAGTGGTTCTCACCCGATACCGTGAACATGCTGCACCACATGGGATACAACGTTGAGATCGGTCTCCACTATGGGACGGATGTGGCGCCCTACTGGAGCGACGCAGAGTGCATCGCCGTCGACGCCAAAACCGGCGACCGGCTGGGCGCCAGTGACGGCCGGGGCAGCGGAAAGGCAGTGGGCTACTAGAAAGGCATGGATGATTGTTGATTGTTGATTGATGATTTCTGATTGAAAATCAAAGACGGTTTGGTTTTGCGGTTCAATCAGCAATCATCAATCCCCCAAGGGACAACATGCTGAAAGCAGTTTCCACCTATCTCTTCGTGAAAGAGCGGCTGCATCCGGGCATTCTGGATGGGCTGACCCGCAGCGGCGTGCAGGCCGTCGAGATTTTTGCCGCGCGCCAGCACCTCGATTACGCCAACCGCAAGGCGCACGTCAAGGAAATCGCCGACTGGTTCCGCGGCAGCGGGATCCCCCTGAACTCGGTCCACTCGCCGTTATACGCCGACTACGAGTGGGGACGGGCCGGTGCTCCGCCGGTCAACGTCGCCTCCACCGACCGTGCGAGCCGCGTCGAAGCCATGGACGAGATCAAGCGCGCCCTGGAAATCGCCGAGCAGATTCCGTTCCGTTTTTTAGTGCAGCATCTGGGCACGCCCAACGAGGATTTCAGCGAGAAGAAGTTCGAAGCGGCCATGACCTCTATCGAGCACCTGCGCGCTTTCGCCAAGCCGCTCGGCGTCCGCATTCTGCTGGAGAACGTTCCTAACGAACTCTCAACGCCCAACCGCCTGGTGGAAATGATCCGTGGCGCGCACTTCGACGACGTTGGCGTCTGCTTCGATTTCGGCCACGCGCACATGATGAGTTCCGTCCGCGAGGGTTTTGAAATTCTGCGCAATCACATTTGCTCCACCCACGTTCATGACAACGACAAGATGAAAGATTTGCACCTGTGGCCGGGGCAGGGAACCATCGACTGGAAAGAAGCCATGGAACTGCTGCGTTCCGCTCCCCAAACCCCGCCCCTGCTGCTGGAGCTCGGGGAAGACGAAAAGGTAAATCCGCTGGAAAAGCTGGGAGAAACGTTCGACAAGCTGGAAACAGCATCGTAGCGCCGCCGTCCCGGCGGCTGTCCTGCGGGCGTCTCGCCCGCAAATGCGACAGCCGGCAGGATGCCAGCGCTACTCCAAAACTGTATGTCTTCACCCGTCACCACCATCGCAGAAATCGGCCAACACGAAGGCCAGTCGGTCACCCTCCGCGGCTGGCTCTACAACCTGCGCGAGAGCGGAAAGCTCCTGTTCCCGCAGTTTCGCGACGGCTCCGGCATCATTCAAGGCGTCGTGCCCAAGAACGCTGTCTCGCCCGAAGTCTTCGACGCGATCAAAACGCTGACCCAGGAATCCAGCGTGATTGTCGAAGGCAAAGTCCGCGCCGACAAGCGCGCCCACGGCGGCTACGAACTCGACGTGGTCAACGTGCAGGTCGTGCAGCGCGTGCCCGAGGCGACGCCCTACCCGATTACTCCCAAGGAACACGGCACCGACTTCCTGATGGAGCACCGCCATCTCTGGGTGCGCTCGCAACGCCAGGCGGCGATTCTGCGCGTCCGCGCCGAAATCATCAAGGCGGCTCGCGATTTTTTCGACGAACGCGGCTTCACCCTCACCGATCCACCCATAATTACTCCCGCGGCGTGTGAAGGCACGAGCACGCTCTTTCCGGTCGACTACTTCGACGAGCAGGCCTACCTCACGCAGTCCGGCCAGCTTTATGTGGAAGCGACCGCGATGGCGCTGGGCAAGGTGTACTCCTTCGGTCCCACGTTTCGCGCAGAAAAATCAAAGACCCGCCGCCACCTTACCGAATTCTGGATGGTCGAGCCCGAAGTCGCCTACGCCGAACTCGACGACGTCATGGACCTGGCCGAGGGACTCATCACCTTCATCGTGAAGCGCTGCCTCGAAAATCGACGTGTCGATCTGCAAACCATCGGGCGTGATATTTCCAAGCTCGAAAAAATCGCAGCGCCTTTCCCGCGCATCAGCTACGATGACGCCGTCAAGAATCTGCAGGAAGGCCACGCCAAGGGCGCACTGGAATCGAAATTCGAATGGGGCGGCGACCTCGGCTCGCCAGACGAAACCTACCTCTCGGCGCAGTTCGCCCAGCCGGTCATGGTGCATCGCTATCCGGCGAAGGTGAAGGCGTTCTACATGGAGCCCGATCCGCAGCGTCCCGAACTGGCCCTGTGCGTCGACGTGCTCGCGCCCGAGGGTTACGGAGAAATCATCGGCGGCTCGCAGCGCATGGCCTCGCACGAACTCTTGCTGCAACGCATCCGCGAACACGGCCTGCCGGAAGAGGCCTTCAAGTGGTATCTCGACCTGCGCAAGTTCGGCAGCGTACCCCACGGCGGTTTCGGCATGGGCATTGAGCGCGCCGTAGCCTGGATCTGCGGCCTCGAGCACGTCCGCGAAACGATTCCGTTCCCGAGAATGCTGTACCGGCTGTACCCGTAACAGATTTTCGAACCACGTGATGGCACAATTCCTCAATCCCTGTTGATTGACTATGACGACAACCGCAAGCTCCTCCAACATCACCCCCCGAAAGATTCGCGTTATCGGTGTTCCCCTTGACCTCGGCCAGTCCCGCCGTGGCGTCGACATGGGGCCATCCGCCGTACGCGTAGCTGGCCTCGAAGCGCGCCTGGAAGCCCTCGGCCACGAAGTGGAAGATGGTGGCAACGTCCCCGTCGCCATTCCCGAGCAGAAAAAAGAGGGCGACACTCACGCCAAGTATTTGAAGGAAATCACTGCCACCTGTACCAAGCACGCCGAGCTTGTGATCAAGACGCTCGAAGCCGGCAAAGTTCCGCTCGCGCTCGGCGGCGATCATTCCATGGCCGCCGGAACTGTGTCGGGTGTGGCCGAGTACTACCGCCGCCAGAACCAACACGTTGGCCTCATCTGGATCGACGCTCACACCGACATCAACACGCCCGACTCCTCTCCCAGCGGCAACGTGCACGGCATGCCGTTGGCCGCGATCATGGGACTTTGGCCCTCGGAACTGGGAAACATCTTCGACTTCTCTCCGAAGGTGAAGCCTCAGAATTGCGTGCTGGTCGGCGTGCGTGACATCGACGCCGTCGAAAAAGAAAATGTCGTCCGCGCCGGCATCGGCGTCTTTACTATGCGCGATATCGACGAACGCGGCATGCGAACTGTGATGGAAGAGGCTCTCCGCATGGCCGCACGCGGCACCGCCGGATATCACATCTCCCTCGACATGGACTGGGTCGATCCCGAGGACGCGCCCGGCGTCGGCACTCCCGTGCGCGGCGGCGCCACCTACCGCGAGGCCCACCTCGCCATGGAAATCATCGCCGACCACGGCCGCATGCTCAGCTTCGAGATCGTCGAGGTGAATCCCGTAATCGACGAGCACAACCGCACCGCCGATCTCGCCGTGGAACTGGCCCTGTCGGCCTTCGGGAAAAAGATTCTGTAATCGTTAGCGCCTTCAGAACGAACTTTCAAGGAGCGCCGGAAGTGCGGCAATGCTCTGCAGAATGTGTGTGTGCCGCTCCCGTTGCAAACGCTCCCGGGTGTGTGCTCCCGTCAGCACGCCGACGACCCCACGCACCCCCGCATTGCTGCCGGACTGCAGATCGAGCGGCGTGTCTCCCACGCTGACGACCTGTTGAACACTCTGCACACCAGCGGCTTCCATGGCGCGAAAAATCATGAACGGCGCAGGCCGGCCTCGGGGAACGTCGCTGCTCGAAATGTTCGCCGCAAATAAATTCCACCACCCCATCTTGTCCAGAATCAGATCGCTCACTTCCCGGTAGAAGCCCGTCGTGGTCGCCATCAAAATGCCGCGGTCGCGGCACCATGCAAAAGTCGCCGGCGCGCCCTCGATCGGATTGATGCGGGCGCCGTATAGACTCTCCAACTCGGTCCGGAAACAACGGTAAGTGGTCTCGACCTTGTCGGCCACATCGCCGTTAGGCCCAAGTTGTTCGATGAAGTGCCGGATCACCTCCCGCTTGGATGCGCCCTTCCATTCCTTCAGTTCGTCCTCGGTGAACGGGATACCGTTTTTCCGCAGCGCGCGGGAAAAGGCCTGCGCCACTTCGCGGTGATCTTCAATGATGGTTCCCGCGATATCGAAAACGACAAGCTTGACGGAAGGCATGGCCGCCAGAAATTCTAGCAGCAGGGAATCTCCCCTGCGATTGACGGGCGCCTCCGTTCGCGTCCACACTGGAAGGTCATGGAAAAGCTCCGGGTCGGCATCTTATTCGGCGGGCGCAGCGGAGAGCACGAAGTTTCGCTCCTCTCGGCCGCATCAGTCCTCAACGCAGTCGATAAAGAAAAGTACGACGTGGTTCCCATTGGCATCACCAAAGACGGCCGCTGGCTCACCGCCGAGCACGCCGAAAATCTGCTGACCGGAAAACTCGTGCTCGAGCCGCGCAACCTGCGCGCCGGCGATCCGGAAACCACTTCCTCAGCCGCAGTGCTCGCCCGCGGAGAAGCCGTCGTCGTGCCTCCGGAACCGGTTCACCGCCACAGCGGATTGGTGCCATTTCAGACCGATGCCGGCCTGATGCGCCGAGCCAGCGACCGAGCCATCAATGTCGACGTGATCTTCCCCCTGCTTCACGGCACCTTCGGCGAGGACGGCACCATTCAGGGCCTGCTTGAACTTGCCGACATTCCCTACGTCGGTGCGGGCGTCCTCGGTTCCGCCGCCGGCATGGACAAGGACATCATGAAATCGCTGTTCATCGCCGCAGGAATCCCCATCGTGAAGCACGTCACCCTCCTGCGCGGTGGGTGGGAAAAAGATTCGAAAAGAGTTCAGAAGCTGGTCGAGAGCAAGCTGACTTACCCAGTCTTCGTCAAGCCGGCGAACCTGGGATCGTCCGTGGGTATCAGCAAAGCTCACAATCGCAAAGAGCTTGGTCCCGCGATCGAAGAGGCTGCGAAATTCGACCGCAAGATCGTCATCGAACAAGGCGTTGGCGGAAAGAAAGAAAAGGCCCGCGAGATCGAGTGCTCGGTGCTGGGCAACGACGAGCCCGTTGCCTCAGTTCCCGGAGAGATCGTCCCCGGCAAGGAGTTCTACGATTACACAGCGAAGTACGTCGACGAAGGCTCACAGCTCATCATCCCCGCGAAACTCACAAAAGCAGAAACAAAAAAAGTTCGGGAACTGGCGGTGAGAGCTTTCCAGGCGGTCGATTGCTCCGGCCTGGCCCGCGTCGACTTCCTGATGGACCCGAAGACCGGGAAAATCTTCCTGAACGAGATCAACACCATGCCTGGATTCACCGCCATCAGCATGTATCCCAAGCTGTGGGCCGCGTCCGGCCTGGCCTACCCTGACCTGATCGATCGCCTGATTCAACTCGGCATCGAGCGCCACGAAGACAAAAAGAAGAATCAGTACAGCCGTTAGCGAAGTGGTATTCCTTCGCACTCCTGAGTGTCCTTCGTGGTTAGCGTCTTATTTCGCGCAGACAAAGTTCGCCGCATCATTCGTATCCCCGCTGCCCTTATACTTCGCAGCCTGCGGATACGCACACAACGGCCGCGTCATCTTCGGGTGCACCTTGTCATCGCCCACATATTTCGAAGCGACAATCGTGGACGGCGCCTTTCCCGTCTCCACCCACTGTTCCAGCGCCGCGTGCACGCTGTGCGGTGGATCGTCGAAAATCAACTTGCCATCCTGCCCGAAAGAGTCGGTGCCCGGGCCATCACCGCAGTGCTGCATTCCCGGCACCATATACAGCCGCAAGAACGAGTCCGCCTCCTTCGTTCCCATCTTCGCGAGCACGCTCTCAAAATAGTTGACCGTGTTGAGCGCCGAGATTGCCGGATCGTTCCACCCGTGATACAGAATCAATTTCCCGCCCCGAGCCCTGAAAGCCTTCAGATCGGCATCGGTCGCGTTGAGCGTGCTCGCAGTCTTCTCCTCGGCTGCCTTCAATCCGGCGTCGACCGCGAACGTCTTGTAATCCCAATCAGCTTTTTCATACACCATGTTCGAAAAGTATCCGATCCCGAAGAATGCCATCAGGCTCTTGGCCGGAGCCGGACCGGTGATCCAGAGTCCCCATCCGTCCTGCCCATCTTCCGCTCCGGGCAAGAAACCTGGGAATACTTCGTGCCCATGCGAGTCATGCAGGCCCGCGTACAGCTTCTTCAACGCGGTCGCTTGCGGCGCCGTCAGACACTTGTCACTATCCTCACCCGTCTTGCACTGAATCGTGGCTGGATCGAAGTGGCACTCCCTGGGATCGTTCAGGATCCCATCGCGCACGCCATCAAGCTCATCGCACGCCGCATTCACCGCAGCGGCGATCGCCGGAATCTTCGCCTGCGGAATAAAGCTGGCAGGATCGAGTGTCAGCGCCTGCGTATCCAAGGCCGCAGTGGAAAGCAGTGCAGTCCAATAGTTCGCCGGAGCCCCCGCCAGAATTCCGTCATAGTCCGCCGGATAGCGCTGCGCCTCCATCAGCGCCTCGCGCCCGCCATCGGAACACCCCGCGAAGTACGAATGCTGCGGAGCCTTCCGGTAGAACGCCTGCACCGCCTCCTTAGCGACGCGCGTCATCTCGTGGATCCCGCGATGTCCGAAGTCGACCACCTTCTCTGGATGCCCCAGCGCAAACGTGGCATCGACAAGCGATCCCGTATGTCCCGTGTCGGTCGCGGTTGCCGCGTATCCCTTCGTCATCGCGGTGCCCAGTTGCACATAGTCAATCTGTCCAGCGAATCCGCCATTGGCCAGGCCTTGCAGCTTGCCATTCCATCCCGAAGCCGGCAACCAGACTTCGATCTTGATGTCGGAGTCTGCCGTGGGCTTCGCCTCCGCCACAACGCGGCAGAACGCAGGAAGAGCCTTGTAGAGCGCGGAAACGTCGCGCCCGCTGCTTGGCGCAGGCGGCTCCGCGAACGTTCCAGCGGCGACAGTTTGCGCGAGCGTGATCCTCGCGCTCGCAATCTTCGCCCCAGCCACCTTTGCGCAGGAATCATCCGCAAACGCAACGACGCTGCCAACGAAAAGGGAAGACGCCAACAACAGATGTGTGGTTTTCATGATGATTCGAACGCGACAACCTCCGTGTCCTCCGCGTCCTCTGTGGTTAGGGATTCGCCTTCCCCATAAACGCCGCCTGATCCGCCTTCATCTTCTTCAGACCCTCCGTCGGCAGATACACCATGTGCCCCGAATCGTAAGTCGCAAACGAAATATTCGCGCGATACTTCTGTGGCAGATTGAGATGATCCACCGTGTAATTCGCCGCGAAATACGGCGTCGCCAGATCGTAATAGCCTTCCATCACCAGAATCTTCAAGTATGGATTCTTCACGATCGCCTGCCGCATGGCCAAAGCCGTGTCAGGAAATCCCTGAATCGCCGATCCCCAATCCCATTGCAGGCCACCGCTATCCGCGCGCACGTTGTAGGGCATGTCAGTCTTGTAACCCAACTCCGTGCGCAGGTAGTTGTTGAACACCGACGTAAATGGCGGTTGCGTGGCCGCTCCCGTCGGATCGTACATCGGAGTATCGAGCAATCCATTCGGATCCGGCCCGGTATAGCGCGCGTCCAACCGTCCAATGCGCAGCTTCTGATCGATCAGCAGGTAGTGCGTGAACTTGCGCACGTTGATGCGCAGGTTGGCCTCGTCGATCACTTCCTTGGTCAAGCCCGTGAACCGCGCCAACTGGTCGATGACTTTCTGTCGTTCCTGCGGCGTAAGCGAGTCTCCCTTCGCCAGCGCCTGCGTGTATTCGGTCGAAGCCCACTGCTCCGCTTCCTGCCGCGCCTTGTTCATATCCTGCGCGAGATCGGGCGGGAGCTTGTGGTGATAGCCCGCGATCATAGTGAAGGACGGAATCAGAAAAATGTAAGGCTGATCGTTGGTGTTGTTGTCTTCAAGCGTCTCGAAGTTCAGCACCGTCGAGAGCAAAGTGATCCCGTTGAACGAAATCCCGCGGTCCGCGAGATATCCGGCGATGCCGGCCGCGCGCGTCGTGCCGTAACTTTCACCAAACAGAAACAGCGGCGACGTCCAGCGCTCGTTGCGCGTGATGTAGAGCCGTATGAATTCGCTGAAAGCTTCAATGTCGCCCTTCACTCCCCAGAATTTCTTGAACTGCTCGGAGTCCGCCGCACGGCTGAACCCGGTCCCGATCGCATCGATCAGCACCAGATCACTCTTGTCGAGCAGCGTCGACGCATTGTCTTCCATGTGATAAGGCGCGGGCGGCATAAATCCATCCGGCTGCAGCACAACTTTCCGCGGCCCCAGCGCTCCCATGTGCAGCCAGATCGACGCCGATCCCGGCCCGCCGTTGAACGCGAACGTCAGCGGACGCTTGGCCGCCTCCTGCCCGTCGAGCGTGTAAGCAACGTAGAACATCTGCGCCTCGATCCGCCCGTCGCCGCGCTTGATCGGCAGTCGTCCGGCCGTCGCCGTGTACTTCAGCGTCTTCCCGTCGAGGGTGATCTGGTGATGCGTCACCACGGGTGCCGCCTCCGTCATGTCGTAATGCTCTTCCTTGTCCTTCTCCTTGTCGCCCGAAGATTCGCGTGCCGCAGGCCTCGGCTCCGCGGGAGCTTCCGGCCGAATGGCGCTCTCTGCAGGCTTTTCCGGCGACGCTGTCGCCGCCGGTTTCTTCGCCGCCGCGGTCTTTGAAGTGTCGGGTTGTTGTGCGAAGCAGGTCGCCGCCACAAGGCTGGCGAAAATTGCACTGATAAATACAGTAGCCACTGCCCGGAACATTCGTTTCATAGTTCTTCCCCGTGAAGGATGGATTGCGACCAGATTGTCTGGACCCTGCAAGAATCAGGAATTGTACACCTCGCCCGAGGTCAGAAGAGAAGGCAACCTCCGCCATGCTATCCTTCCCCGCATGCGACTTCGCGCCGTCGTCCCTACCGTCCTTTTGCTTCTGTCTCTTGTCGTCCTGCCGCTGCACGCGCGCGTCCTCCGCGTCGAAATTGCTACCCGCGCCGACGTCCTGAACGGCGAACCATTCGGCGACGCGGGCGCCTACGAGCGCATCACTGGTCGCGTCTATTTCTCGCTGCCCATCGCCAACCCGCATAACCAGCGCATCGTCGACCTCCGCAATGCAGTGAACTTAAAGAACGGTGAAGTTGGGTTCTCCTCCGACTTCGTCGCCGTCCGCCCGAAAGACGGGCATAAGGGCAACGGCTCCATGCTGCTGGAAGTCCCCAACCGCGGGCACGCGCGCATTCTCTCCCTGGTCGATGGCGGTGATCAGAATCTGGCATCCGACGCTGGAGATGGCTGGCTACTGCGCAATGGCTTCACGGTCGTAAGCCTCGGCTGGCAGTGGGACGCGGCTGGCTCCGACGCTCTGCGCTTCTTTGCCCCGGTCGCGAAAGAGAACGGCAAGACCATCACCGGCCTCCTGCGTGGCGATCTGATGCCCTCAAAGCCGCTGCCGGAGATCTCGCTGGGACATCTCATCCTGGGCAACATCGGCGGCACCGAATACCCGGTCGCTGTCCCGGACGATCCTCGCAACACGCTCACCGTCCGCAATTCGCGCGAAAGCGCACGCACCACCATTCCGAGCACCGAGTGGCAGTTCGCGCATACTGTCGACGGCAAGCTGACTCCCAGCGACCGCCACATCCACCTCAACGGTGGCTTTCAACCCGGCAAGATCTACGAGTACGTCTATGTGGTTGCGGATCCCGTCGTCGCCGGTGGTGGCTTCGCCGCCATCCGCGACTTTGCCTCCTACTCCAAGCACTGGCCCGATGCCGTCACGCCCGCGGCCCGTGTCTACGGCGAAGGCATCTCGCAAAACGGACGCTTCCTCCGCGACTTCCTCTACCAAGGTTTCAACGCCGACGAAGAAGGACGCATCGCCCTCGACGGCGTCCTCGCCCACGTTGCCGGAGCCGGACGCGGCAGCTTCAACTTCCGCTTCGCCCAGCCCTCGCGCGACGCTCAGCCCACGTCATCGGTCTTCTTTCCCACGGATATCTTTCCCTTCACCGATCAGCCGGAGAAGGATCCTGTCACCGCAGAGACATCAGGTCTGCTCGATCGCGCCACCGCCGAAAAAGTCCGGCCGAAAATTTTCTTGTCGAATACGTCGTATGAATATTGGGGCCGCACCTGCGCGCTGATCCATGTCAGCGCTGACGGCAAACAAGACGCGCCGATCTCCGACGATGTCCGTATCTATCACCTGACCGGCCTGCAGCACTTTTCCGGCCCGTTCCCTCCGGAGAAAGGCAAAGGCGACCTGCTCGGCCAGCAGTTGCAGTCGCCGCTCCCGGTTCGATATTTCTGGCGCGCCATGATTGCCAACATGGACGGGTGGGTCCGCAGTAACACCCTGCCCCCGGCCAGCAGCTACCCGAAAATTTCCGACGGAACCCTCGTGCCCCTTCCCGAATACGCAATCCCCAAGATCCCAGGTGTGAACCAACCGCACGAAGCGAACACCGCTTACCGCTTGGATTTCGGCCCGCACTGGCACGACGGAATTCTCACCACCCAACCGCCGAAGGTCGGAGCAGCATTCCCCGTGCTTGTGCCCCAGGTCGACGGCGACGGTAACGAGCGCGATGGCGTGCGCTTGCCGGAGTTCACCCTTCCGCTCGGCACATACGCCAGCTGGAATCTTCGCGATCCGTCGATTGGCGCGCCCGACCAGCGTCTGGCCTTCGAGACCTCCTACATCCCGTTCCCAAAGACGGCCGCAGATCGTCAGAAAACCGGCGATCCGCGCCAGTCCATCGCAGAGCGTTACTCCGGACCTCAAGATTACTTGACACGTTATAAGAACGCCGTCGATGACTTGGTGAAGCAGCGCTGGATTCTCTTAGACGATCGCGAGGCCCTGATCCACCGCGGCGAGCAGGAGTGGGCCGAAGCCACGAGAGCGAACTAAAAGCGCGGAGCGGCGACATTTCGCCACAAGAACTGGAATCTTTGTGGCGGAAGGCTGTGGAAAAAGGCGATGGGACGCCGTCCTGAGTGTCCCGGTCTCAACAGCGTTCCTGTCCCGCCTATGACCTTGCTTGGGCGGAGAGAGGTGTTGCCGGCTTGGTCGCTTGCAGAGAGAAGTGGGTCTGCTCGCTCTCGGGCTCGTTAAGAACATGGACCCGGGCTTTCTCTTTCAATTTGAACGTATACGGATTCCGAGGCTGGCAAGGACAAATCAACCGTTGCCAATCCGGCGAACCGGCAACGTCCTCGATGTAGGCTCCATTGCTGTAGGTGAGGCTAAATTCTTTCACCAGGTACTGCATGCGGCAATTTGGACATTCCACGTATAGGCGGGTTCTCGGCATCGGGTTCCTGATTCCTATAAGAGAAATCGTGTTCCTGGGCGTCCGGTAAGTCTGGCCGTTCGGATTTTGCCGTTCGAGCCAGAAGCAGATCGCTGCCAAATCCAGTTGCGGAAGTGGCCGATGAGTGCTAGTTAAACACTCTTTGGATTGCGTTGAAATGGCTCTGGGGGTTGGTTATCAAAGTAACCGAAAAACCGTGTAACGCCCCGTCTGTCCCCGCTTTTTCGAGCTCTGCGTCAGGGGAAGTCGCTTGATACCATCGTCCGTGGTCCCCACCTTTCGAAAATCACGAACAGTGGGGCAGCCCCATTCGTGGTCGTGCGAAGGTGGGTCACCCGCCTACCGTATGTCGTTCAGGTTCTGGTAGAGCCACATCGCCGTGAGAGCCATGAGAAATACCCCAGACCCTATGCTGAACACGCGCATCGGGATGGTAAGCCGATTGATCTTGGCCAACAGTTCCGTCTGCTCCTCGTGCAGGTGCGAGCTCGCGCCATCCAGAAACAACTGGTCATCCCTGTGCATCGTGAGTGTGCTCTTGTAGATCAGGAGGACGATCAGACCAACCGCAAAAACTCCGAAGATCACCGCCACGATAGTCAGAGTCATAACCCACCTCCCGCAATTTCCACCAGGATGGTGCCACGTTCCAGCGCGCGAAACTGATCCATATTGGTCATACGGTCCGGACGATGGGATGGGCAACTGCTTCTTCGGACGCCCGTTTCAAGCCGTGCCTGTTCTGTTCTCTACTACGACTCTCCACGCTCGCAGAGCGTACCTCGCTTCACCCAATGTTTCCCCTTGACGCCTCCTCTGCCATTTTGTACCATCTTGGGAACAAGTCCGCTCTTCGGAGCGGGCCTGAATTTCATGCAGAGTGGCTGAGGGACGAGCCCTATGACGCCACGGCAACCGATCCGGGATCATATATCCCGGGTGCTTGGTGCCAACTCTCTCCTGGAAACAGGGAACATGGGATTCGGAACGCGCGCAATATTTGG